>JBJOJQ010000034.1:0-6555 GCA_046046525.1 Pseudomonadota bacterium | reverse complement strand
AGTCTATGATAACAGCCATATTCAGGGGACGAATGCGCTGGGTGCGATGATTGTCGCCGGGCCGGATGGCTTTCAGAAAGGCCAATATCGCAAGTTCAACATCCGCAATGCCGATACCGTCCCCGGTGATGACTTTGCGATGATGCGCGAAGTGATGGCCCGCCGTTTTGGTCGCGCGCTGGAAGAGGATCCGGATCGGGATAAGGGGCTGTGGCCGGACCTTGTTCTGATTGATGGCGGTAAGGGGCAGGTCAGCGCGGTCAAGGCGGTCCTTGATGATCTGGGGATTGAAGATCTTCCCTTTATCGGCGTGTCCAAAGGGCCGGATCGCAATGCCGGGCGAGAGATTTTTCATTTCCCTGATGGACGGGAATTGACCTTGGCGGTGAACGCGCCGGTCCTTTTTTATCTGCAACGATTGCGCGATGAGGCGCACCGTTTTGCGATTGGCGCGCATCGCACAAAGCGGGCCAAGGCCATCACATCAAGCCCGCTGGACGATGTCCCCGGCATTGGGCCTGCGCGCAAAAAGGCGCTTTTGATGCATTTTGGGACCGCACGGGCCGTCCGCAGCGCCAGTTTGGAGGATCTGCAACGGGCGCCCGGCGTGTCGGCGGCCGTCGCCCAGTCGGTCTATGATTTCTATCATGCCGGTGGCGGCGGGGACGCATGAAGGCGCCGCGCCGTGACTTGTCGTGCTGGCGCGCTATAAAGACCAGAGACGCAATGGGATGGTGGCCATGATCCGAATTGAAGATCGCGTGTTTCTGGGCTTTCTGATTGTGGCGACGCTCGCCATGATGTGGGTGGCCTCGCCCTTTTCAGGCGCGATCCTGTGGGGGCTGGTCGCTGCCATTATCTTTGCCCCGGTCAATCGGGCGCTGATCCGCCTGTTGGGCGGGCATCGCAACACCGCAGCTGCGTTGACGCTGATCCTGATCGTCGGGCTGGTCATTGTTCCAGCCTTTTTTCTGGGATCCCTGCTGATCGACGAGGCGGTGACGACCTATGACACGCTGAGCACCGAACGGATCGATATGGGTGCGACGCTGGAGGCGGTCCGGGCTGGCCTGCCCAAATCGTTGCTGCATCTGGTTGATCAGGTGGCGCTCAGCGATCTTGACCGGATTGAGGAGCGTCTGTCGTCGATCATCACCAGCGCCCTGCGCGTGGCGGCTGAAAAGGCCGTGGATATCACGCAAAGCGCCTTTGCCTTTGTGATCGGCCTCGGCATCATGCTGTATCTGACCTATTTTCTGCTGCGCGATGGCGGGGAGATTGCCGACAAGATCAGCACGCGCCTGCCGCTTCAGGCAGGCAAGCGGACGGCGTTGTTCGAAAAATTTACAACCGTCATCCGGGCAACCGTGAAAGGCAGCATCGTCGTTGCGATTGTGCAGGGCATATTGGGCGGCCTTGTCTTTTACATGCTGGATATTCGGGCGGCGCTGCTGTGGGGCGTGGTCATGGGCATGTTGTCGCTCGTCCCGGCCATCGGGACAGGGCTGATCTGGGCGCCGGTTGGCATTTTCCTGCTTGTTACAGGGGAAATGGGCCGCGGGATCACCCTGTTGCTATTCGGCTTTTTCGTCATCTCGATGGTTGATAACATCCTGCGGCCGATCCTTGTCGGCAAGGATACGCGCATGCCCGATTATGTCGTCCTGATTGCGACCTTGGGCGGCATTTCCGTCATGGGCATTAACGGCTTCATCATCGGCCCTGTTATCGCGGCGATGTTCATCGCCGCGTGGGACATTTACGCCGATGAAAAGGCCGACGACGCAGCTGGCGGTTAAAGCGCCAGCCGCGCCCGTGCGGCAAGATATTCGCGTTCCAGACGGTCCACACGGTCGGCAACCGATTCCACGGCCTTCACAGCGCCGATCCCCTGGCCAGAGCCCCAGATATCGCGCCAAGCCTTGGCTTCGGTATTGCCACCAGAGCCGAAATTCATCGTCGAGATATCGCCCTTGGGCAGATTATCCGGGTCGAGGCCCGCCTTGATGATCGACTGGCGCAGATAATTGCCATGGACGCCCGTAAACAGGTCTGAATAGACGATGTCGGCGGCAGAGCCTTCGACAATGCCCTGTTTATAGCCATCATCGGCATTGGCTTCGAACGTCGCAATCCAGGGTGAGCCGATATAGGCCAGATCTGCACCCATCGCCTGCGCGCCAAGCACGGCTGCACCATTGGCAATCGATCCTGACAGGGCAACGGGGCCGTCAAACCATTCACGGATTTCCTGAACGATCGCAAAAGGTGATTGCTTGCCCGCATGGCCGCCGGCACCGGCCGCGACGGGAATAAGGCCGGTTGCGCCTTTTTCGATCGCCTTGCGGGCAAAGCGGTCATCAATCACGTCATGCAGCGTAACGCCGCCCCATCCGGTGACGGCTGCATTCAAATCTTCGCGCGCACCCAGCGATGTGATGACAATCGGCACCTGCCATTTTTCGCAGGTTACCATGTCTTCTTCCCAGCGATTGTTCGATTTGTGAACGATCTGGTTGACGGCAAAGGGGGCCGCCGGACGATCAGGATTGTCGCGGTTCCACGCCGCCAATTCTTCCGTGATCCGGTGGATCCATTCATCCAGCTGCGCTTGCGGACGCGCATTCAGCGCAGGGAAAGACCCGACAATCCCGGCCTTGCACTGGGCAATGACCAGATCTGGCCCTGAAATGATGAACAGGGGTGATGCGATGACGGGAATGCGGAGGCGATCAAATACAGCAGGTAGTGTCATGGCGGTGTGTTTTGCTGAAACGGATCGCGCTGTCCAGCATAACCTTACGTTTACGTCAGCGGGATCGCTTCTCTGCCCGTAGCTTGTCCCAATAGGCGAGGCGTTCGCGCACCTTGGCCTCAAAACCGCGCGGCGATGGGGCATAAAAGGCCTGGGGTGCCATGTCCTCCGGCCAATAATTATCACCGCTAAAGGCCTGATCCTGATCGTGATCATAGGCATAGCCCTGCCCATAGCCGAGCGTTTTCATCAGCTTTGTCGGGGCGTTGAGAATATTGGCCGGGGGCATGAGGGACCCGGTGTCGCGCGCGGATTTCCACGCCGCCTTCTGCGCTGCATAGGCCGCGTTCGATTTGGGGGCCGTGGCCAGATAAAGACAGGCCTGAACAATGGCGAGTTCGCCTTCAGGGCTGCCGAGAAAATCATAGGCATCCTTGGCCGCCAGGCATTGAACAAGCGCCTGCGGGTCCGCCAAGCCAATGTCTTCGCTTGCAAAACGGACAAGGCGGCGCAGGACGTACAGGGGTTCTTCGCCCGCGACGAGCATGCGGGCGAGATAATAAAGGGCCGCTTGCGGATCGGAACCGCGCAAGCTTTTGTGCAGGGCAGAGATCAGATTATAATGGCCCTCGCGATCCTTATCATAGACCGGCATCCGTCGATGCAGCAGCTCTGCCAATGATTGCGGATCAAGCGGGGCCTCAATCGCCACAGAGAACAGGGTTTCAGCCTGGTTGAGGAGGAAGCGGCCATCCCCATCGGCCGACGCGATAAGGGCGGCGCGCGCATCCTCTGTCAGCGGCAGGGGGCGGCCGATCAGCGTTTCGGCGCGGGTGAGCAGCGTGTCGAGCGCCTTTGCATCCAGCCGATGGAGCACCAGCACTTGCGTCCGGCTCAGCACAGCGGCGTTCAGCTCAAAACTCGGGTTCTCGGTCGTTGCCCCGACAAGGGTGACCGTGCCCTTTTCAACATAGGGCAGGAAGCTGTCCTGCTGGGCCCGGTTGAAACGGTGGATCTCATCCACGAATAGCAAGGTCGCCTGACCAGCGCGGGCATGATCTTCGGCCGCGGCAAAAGCCTTTTTCAGATCAGCAACGCCTGAAAAGACCGCCGAGAGCGGTTCAAAGCGCAGGCCTACGGCGTCTGCCAGCAGTCGCGCTATGGTCGTCTTGCCGGTGCCCGGCGGGCCCCACAGGATCATCGAGGCCAGTTTGCCCGCCGCGAGCATGCGGCCAATGGCGCCCGTCGGGCCAGTCAGATGTTCTTGCCCCACAACATCGGCGATGTGCGCCGGGCGCAATTGCTCTGCCAAGGGTGGGGGCGGGGCCTCTCCGGCGAACAGATTAGCCATGGCTGGGCCGCCCGGACTGCGCCATCAAACGGTGATATTGGTCAAGAACGGCCTGATTGACCATGTCCCAATCATAGGCGCTGCTGGCCAAGGCGCCCGCCCGGCCATGGGCGACGCGCAAATCCGGGTCTGAACAATAAGCGGCAAGCGCATCAGCAAAGCCTGAAATGGAACCCGGCCGCACCAACCGGCCCGTCACGCCATCCTGCACCAGATTTTCGCTGCCGGTGGCGCGGGCGGCGATCACCGGAATGCCGCAGGCCATCGTCTCCAGCGTCACATTGCCAAATGTTTCGGTGACGGAAGGATTGAACAACATGTCCATCGACGCAACCGCCCGGCCCAAATCGGCACCCGACTGAAAACCGACAAACACCGCATCGGGCAGCCGTTTTTCAAACCAGTCACGCGCCGGCCCTTCGCCAATGACGATAATCCTGTGCCCGATCCCGCGGGCCCGCAAAGCATCAATCGCATCGGAAAAGACGTCCAGGCCCTTTTCCATGACAAGGCGGCCAAGAAAACCGATGACGGGATCCTGATCGGCGATGCCAAGGCTGCGCCGCCAGGCGAGGTCCCGGCGGTCGGGCGCAAAAATGCTGGTGTCGATACCGCGCGCCCAGATGCCGATGTTATAACTCATCCGTTGATCGCGCATCACCTGCGCCATCGATTCGGATGGCGCCACCACGGCATCGCATCGCCGGTAAAAACGCCGCAACAGCGCCTCAAGCAGCGGCTCAAGAAATGCCAGCCCATAATAACGCGGATAGGTTTCAAAGCGCGTATGCATGGACGCCAGCACCGGAATGCCGCGTTTGCGGGCCCAGCTGATGGCGCGATGGCCCAGAATATCGGGCGCTGCGACATGAATGATATCGGGCCTGAACGCCGCCAGATCGCGCCGTGCCGCCCCTGTCAGCCCACGGGCCAGCCGATATTCGCCGCGCCCCAGGGGCAGGGGCAGGGAGGCGACACTCACCAGATCACCGGTGGGCGGAAAATCGGGCGTGTCGGTGGTGGGGGAATAAATGCGAACCGCAACGCCCTGCCGCAGCAGATAGCCGACAAGACGGTTCAGGGCCTGGTTCGCACCGTCCCGGACGTAGTTATAATTGCCACTGAACAGGGCGATGCGAAGCGGAGACACGGTCATTATGAGTCCGATAGCCCAATGGTCAGGCGAACGAAAGTTCCGCCCAGACGGGCAAATGGTCTGACGCGCGCCGGGCCTTCAGGCTGTGATGCGTGCCGGCGGCGATAATCCGCAAATCGGGGCTGGCAAAAATCCGGTCCAGCCGGGCCACAGGCCGCTGGCTGTGAAAACTGGGACCGGTATGGGCATCATGGTGGCGGCCGACAAATTCCCCCAGCGCCCCGCCCTGGCGCGCCCATTCATTCAAATCCCCCATCAACACAGATGGCAAAACGGGCGCCCGATGGTCCACCGCCGCCAATACGGCCCGAATTTGCTGGCGCCGGCGCAAGCCCGACAGATCCAGATGCATGCCAACAACACGCACAGCGCGGCCCGCAATATCAATATCGGTCAAAACGGCGCCGCGCGGTTCAATATTCGGCAAATGCAAAATATCATGGGCCAGAATGCGGTGCTGGCGTTTCACCAAAATCGCGTTGCCATGGTGGCCAAGCGATTCTGCGCGTGTTTCAAATGGCACCGCAACATAATCTGTCTCGGCAGCGATCATATCGAGGGGAAGGGCTGTGTGGCGGCGGCCAAAGCGACGGTCTGCTTCCTGCAAGGCGACGATATCGGCATCAACCTCATTCAGCACGTCCAGAACCCGGTCTGGGCGGCGCAGGCGATCTGTCCCAATTCCTTTGCGGATATTGTAGCTCGCCACCTTGATCATCCGCTTTGCCTAGCCGTTTCGCGGTTGGCGGCCAAGGGGCCAGCGGCGAAATCCGCCCCAGAAGGCGGGCGTCCAAAAAATGTCATGCGGATCGCCTTGACAGCCCCATGACCGTCCCTTAGAGGCCGCCTCCTCACGCCAGAACGCGGGTGTAGCTCAGTTGGTTAGAGCGCCGGCCTGTCACGCCGGAGGTCGCGGGTTCGAGCCCCGTCACTCGCGCCACTTTCTTTGGAAAGCGGCGTTTTCTCCCAAGTCATTGTCATTGGCGTGTGAGCGCCCCGTACGCGCTGTCACCACCGTGTGCCGTGCTGTGCTGCCGGTGGATCCTCATCGTGCTCCGGCCCTGTGCCGGCGCCCATGGTGGGGTGGGGGTGTTCTGGGCTCCGGGTCGAGCCCGGAGCACAGTGCGGGCCGTGTGAAGAATATGGGTGGTACCCCATCGTGCTCCGGCCTTGTGCCGGAGCCCATGGTGCAGCCGGGTTACTCTGGGCTCCGGGTCAAGCCCGGAGTACGGCGTTTGCGCTGTTAAGACTGCCGGTGGATCCTCATCGTGCTCCGGCCCTGTGCCGGAGCCC
>JBJOJQ010000001.1:0-56466 GCA_046046525.1 Pseudomonadota bacterium | reverse complement strand
TGCAGGTCAATCCCAGCGCTGTTGCGCCGTGCGCCGAACAGATCGCGTGGCAAGGGAATGGAGCTGTGCCGCCGTCCATCGACCGCGCGGATCTTATCAACCGGGTCTGCCAGCAACGTGGCATCGCTGATATGTTCGTCCGCCAATTGGTGAACAAAACTTGAATTCGCGCCATTTTCCAGCAGCCGCCGCACAAGATAGGCGAGCAGATCGCGATGCCCGCCAACCGGCGCATAAATGCGGCAGCGATAGCCGTCGCGCCGGACCAGATCTTCATACAGGCCGTCGCCCATGCCGTGCAGCCGTTGAAATTCAAAGTCACGGCTCTCGCCCGCCCATTCCAGCACCGCTGCGACCGACAGGGCATTATGCGTGGCAAAGGCCGGATAGATATTCTTGGCCTGCAGCATGTCCCGCGCGCAGGCCAGCCAGCTGACATCGGTTGCTGCCTTGCGCGTGAACAGCGGATACTCCGAAAGTCCCCATTCCTGCGTCCGTTTGATTTCGCTGTCCCAATAAGCGCCTTTGACGAGGCGCACGGCCATGCGCCGGCCGGTGGCTGCACCCAGCGCATCGGCCCATTGGATGACCGCTGGCGCGCGTTTGGAATAGGCCTGGACCGCCATTCCCAGCCCGTCCCACCCCCGCAAATCTGGATGGCGTGCCGCATGGGCAATGATGTCGAGGCTCATTTCAAGACGTTCCGATTCCTCGGCATCAACCGTCAGGGCAATGCCCTTGCGCGCGGCTGCCAGGCACAAGCTTTCCAGCAAATCGCGCAACATCGGGACGCAGCTTGCCCAATGCGCGACTTCATATCGGGGGTGAAGCGCCGAAAGCTTGACCGATATGGAATGGCCGGCACCCGTTTTCTCAATCGCGTCCAGATAGGCGGTGAAATAGCGTTCGCCATCCGCAAATGTGCGGGCAGCTTCGCCCAGCATGTCAAAACTGGCGACAAAGCCGTGATGTTCAGGACGGGCCATCCGGGCGCTGGCCTCTTCAATGGTCCGGCCCATGACAAAGATTTCGCCCATCATCCGCATGGCGGCGCCAACCGCCTGCCGGACAAAGGGTTCCCCCGCCCGGGAAATCAGGCGGCGCAATGTGCCGGCCTGACCTTGATCGCTGACCAAGGCGCGGCCGATGACAAGGCCCCATGTCGCTGAATTGACAAGTGTGGAGTGCGACTTGCCACTGTGCGCACGCCAATCGGCATCGCCCAGCTTGTCCGCAATCAGGGCATCGGCGGTATCGGGATCGGGCACACGCAAAAACGCCTCAGCCAGCGACAGCAGCGCCACGCCTTCCTGCGTGTTCAGGCGATATTCGTTGAGAAACTGGTTGACCCAACCGCTGGATTGCGCGCGCCGCAAATCGGCGAGCAATCCGCCTGCGCGGGCGACAATATGGCTGCGTTCCTGCGGTGTGACGGCGGCGCGTGCGATGAGCGGCTTGAGAACATCTGGTTCGTCGGCCCGATGAAGCGTGCGCATCAACGACGTTGCGGAATCCATGGCTTTTGACTCTGGTTGAATGAAGGCCTTACATCCCGGGTGGGACTCGCGCCGTTGTAATAATGTTGCGCGCCATTAGCGAGAGGAAAGCAGATGCCCGTAGTGAGCAAAGAGGAACTTTTTGGTCTGGTCGGCAAGGATGTCGGCACGTCGGAATGGATGCTGATCGATCAGGACCGTGTGAACAAATTTGCCGAAGCGACCGGCGATTTCCAGTTCATCCATGTCGATCCGGAACGCGCAAAGATGACGCCCTTTGGTGGTCCGATCGCCCATGGCTTCCTGTCGCTGTCGCTGCTGCCGGTGCTGACGGCACAGGCCGATCTGCCCCGTCTTGATGGGATCAAGATGGGCGTCAATTATGGCGGCAACAAAACCCGTTTCATTGCGCCGGTCAAGGTTGGCAAGCGCGTCCGCGGCCATTTCAAGATGCTTGCTCTTGAAGAAAAGCGGCCCGGCCAGTTTCAACAGACCATGGAATTCACGCTGGAGATTGAGGGTGAGGACAAGCCGGCCCTGATGGCCGAATGGATCACCCAGTTCTTCATCTAAGCTGCGGTTCTTTTTGTCCTCCCCAGGGCATCCCCAGCGCATATTCAGGAGATTGTCATGCGTAGCGCCGTTATTGTTTCGACTGCCCGTACCCCCATTGGCCGTGCCTATCGTGGCGCGTTCAACATCACGCCATCGCCGACCCTGTCGGCCTATTCGATCCGCGCCGCGGTTGAGCGCGCGGGCATTGATCCGGCGGAGGTTGATGACCTGTGCTGGGGCTCTGCCCTGCAACAGGGCAGCCAGGCGGGCAATACGGCGCGCACGGCGTTGCTTCGGGCGGGTCTGCCGGTTTCGGTGCCGGGGATGACGATTGATCGTCAATGCTCATCGGGCCTGATGGCCATCGCAACTGCGGCCAAGCAGATCATTGTCGATAACATGGACATTTGCGTGGGCGGCGGCGTGGAATCGATCAGCCTTGTCCAGACGCCTGAAATGCGGGTCGCACCCGACCCTGAATTGCTGAAGATGCACAAGGACATCTACATGCCCATGTTGCAGACGGCAGAGGTTGTCGCGGCACGCTACCAGATCAGCCGGGATCGGCAGGATGAATATGGCCTGCAATCGCAACAGCGCACGGCCGCTGCCCAGGCCGCTGGCAAGTTTGACGATGAAATCATCGCCTGCACGGCGACCATGGCGGTGACCAACAAGGAAACGGGTGAGGTTGCGCACAAAGAGATCACGCTGACCAAGGATGAGGGCAACCGCGCCGACACCACGCTGGAGGGGCTGAAGTCCCTGAAGCCGGTTCTGGGACCGGATATGCACATCACCGCGGGCAATGCCAGCCAGCTGTCCGATGGGTCGTCGGCCAGCGTGTTGATGGAAGAATCGGTGGCCGCGAAAAAGGGGCTGACGCCGCTGGGCCGTTATGTCGGCATGGCGGTGGCCGGGACGGAGCCGGACGAAATGGGCATTGGCCCTGTGTTCGCCATTCCAAAGCTGCTGCAGCGCTTTGGCCTCAAGATGGACGATATCGGCCTGTGGGAACTCAACGAAGCCTTTGCGGTGCAGGTGCTGTATTGCGCCGATAAGCTGGGCATTCCAATGGACCGCCTCAACGTCAATGGCGGCGCGATTTCGATTGGCCATCCTTATGGCATGTCGGGCGCCCGCATGGTTGGCCATGCCCTGATCGAAGGCAAGCGCCGGGGCGCCAAATATGTGGTGATCACCATGTGCATCGGGGGCGGCCAGGGTGCTGCGGGGCTGTTCGAAGTCCTTTAAGTCTGGCCCTTATCTTGATCTGCAAGGGGCGGTTGCCGATGGGCAGCCGCCTCTTCTGTTTTGGCGACGCTGGGCCTAGAGACAGGCTGTGACGATAACCCGCCTCAGCCTGACCGATTTTCGATCGTACTGCGATTGCGTGGTGACGCCGGGCGCTGGCCTGGTGGTGCTGACGGGTGAGAATGGCGCGGGCAAGACCAATATTCTTGAGGCTGTTTCGCTGTTGGTGCCCGGGCGGGGCCTGAGGGGGGCTGTGCTGTCAGATATGGCGCGCGCAGGCGGGGCTGGCGGCTTTGGCGTGGCGGCACGCCTGGGGGATGTTGACCTGGGCACCGGCACGCGGCCAGAGGCGCCCGAACGCCGTCTTGTGCGGATCAATGGGGCTGCGGCCTCGGCCACGCAATTGGCCGATTGGGTTGCCGCCTTGTGGTTGACCCCGGCGATGGACCGGCTGTTTCTGGACGGGGCGGGCGACCGCCGCCGCTTTCTTGACCGGTTGGTGCTGGCGCTGGTCCCCGGCCATGCAACCCATGCCAGCCGCTATGATGCCGCCATGCGGCAGCGCAACCGGATTTTGGCAGATGAACGGCCCGCTGATCCCGACTGGCTGGCCGCGCTTGAGGCGCAAATGGCAACCCATGGCCACGCGTTGGCCGAGGCGCGCCAGCATCTTGTGGAGGCCCTGGGCGCGCGCCTTGCTGATCAGCCGGATGGACCCTTTGCACGGGCCGGCCTGTCGCTGGAGGGCTGGTCCATCACCGATGATCTGGCGGCCCAATTGCAGCAGAACCGATCGCGCGATGCCGCGGCTGGCCGCACGCTGATTGGTCCGCATCGCAGCGACCTGGTGGTGACGCATTTGGGCAAAAGCCAGCCGGCGGCGCGGTGTTCCACCGGTGAACAAAAGGCGCTGCTTTTGGGCATTGTTCTGGCGCATGGCGAACTGGTGGCCGATCGTGCCGGTCGGCCGCCATTGCTGTTGCTTGATGAAGTGGCGGCGCATCTGGACCCGGTCCGGCGCGCGGCCCTGTTTGATCGTTTGGCGCGCAATGGCGGCCAAGTCTGGATGACGGGAACAGAAGTGTCTTTGTTTGAAGAGGCCGGGATGGCCGCCACCCGATTGACGGTGCGCGACAGCCAGATCAGCGGCTAGGCGAGCGACTTTCCGTCGACCCGCAATTTCAGGCTTTCGGTGAACAGGGGGGTGTCGGCGCGTTGAAAGGCCCCTGGCGTCATCCCGGTGTAGCGCCGAAATTCGCGGTTGAGATGGGATTGATCAAAAAAGCGCAACGCCGCCAATTCGGCCTGATCGGCGTCGCTCAGCCCGCGCATGGCAGAGGCCATGTCGAGAAAGCGGCTGCGTTGCAGAACCGCCTTGGGCGACAGGCCAAAGCTGGCCAGGCAGCGCCGCTCCAGCTGCCGCGGGGATAGGCCAAGCAGCTTTGCGCCATCTTCGACCTTCATCGTGCTGTCGCGGCGCGCAATGGATTCAAAAGTCGCTATCACCGGATCAACCTGACTTTTGCCGATGCGGTCCAGCTGCTTTTCAATGGCGCTTTCCATGGCAGCGACCGATGCCGAGTCATTCCGGGCCTTGCGCAGCGCCTGAACAAGGCTGTCGACCACATCATCGTCCCACAGATTGTGCAGCGGCGCCACGCGATCCGCCATCTGGGTCGCCGGGTGATCAAAAAGCGCCGTCCAGGCGCTTGGCCGGATCGAAAAAGACGAAATGGTCACCGGGCCGCGCACACGGATGCGTTGCAGCTTGGAATTCGCACCGAAGATCAAAGGGCCGCTAAAGGGCACCCAGCCCCCATCATCAAACCAGTCCCATTCACCGGCCAGAATGACGCGGATAAATGCGTTATCCGCCATCAAAAAATCTTCATGCTGAAAGGTTTCGGGCAGCGCCGCCGTCATCACATAATGACGGCGGATAAACGGCAGCAGCTTCGCCGAGGGCGAATAGTTACGAGAAGAAATCATCTAATCCCCCCCAGGCGTCGAACTCGCGCGGCGCTTTTGTATGCAGGGAATACTATTGCCCCCAGAATGCGCCATCAAAATCTCTTTGCCCTAAAAAGATACTTCACTCTTGGATATATACGGCACAAGTGCAACTCGCTTGCCGTCCTGAGGGAAAGCGCGCTACGGGAGAGTCATGTCTGTAACTGCACATCCATTGGCGCTGATCGGCAATACGCCGCTGGTCAAGCTTGAAGGTCCGTCGGCTGAAACGGGCTGCACCATTGTCGCGAAATGCGAATATGCGAACCCCGGCGCGTCGGTAAAGGACCGCGCGGCGCTGTTCATTGTTGAGGATGCCGAGGCACGGGGCGCCCTGTTGCCGGGCGGCACCATTGTTGAAGGCACGGCCGGAAATACCGGCATCGGCCTGGCGCTGGTCGCCAATGCCAAGGGCTATAAGACGATCATCGTCATGCCCGATACGCAAAGTCGGGAAAAAATGGATACGCTGCGCGCTTTGGGGGCAGAGCTTGTGCTGGTGCCGCCCGCGCCCTTCACCAATCCCGGCCATTTCGTCCATACGTCGCGCCGGATTGCCGAGGAAACGGAAGGCGCCATTTGGGCCAATCAGTTCGATAATATCGCCAACCGCAAGGCCCATATTGTGGGCACCGCCGAAGAAATCTGGGCCCAGACCGAAGGGCAGGTGCACGGCTTTACCTGTGCAGCCGGCACCGGAGGCACCATCGCGGGGGTCGGCCTTGGCCTGAAGGCCCGGAATGACGACATTGTCATTGCGCTCACCGATCCCTTTGGGGCCGCGCTGTACAATTATTACGCGCATGGCGAATTGAAAGCCGAAGGCAGCTCAGTCGCGGAAGGCATTGGCCAAAGCCGCATCACCGCCAATCTTGAAGGCGCGCCCATCGATACGCAGTTCCGTATTTCAGACGAGGAAGGCCTGTACTGGGTGGCCCGCCTTTTGCGCGAGGAAGGGCTGTGCCTTGGGCTGTCGTCGGGCATCAATGTCGCGGGGGCCGTTGCGCTGGCGCGGCACTTGGGGCCGGGCAAGACCGTGGCGACCATTTTGTGCGATACTGGGTTTCGCTATCTATCGACCCTATATAATTCAGAATGGCTTCGCGCCAAAAATCTGCCGGTGTTTGACTGGCTGAAGGACTGATCATGGCTCCCAATGACTGGCTTCAGGATCGCAATGAAAGCTGGCGGCGCATCCGTGTGGGCGTGACCGGCCTGTGCGGTATCTTGCTGCTCATTGGTTTGGCGAATGCGATGTTGCAACAACTTGGCCCGGCCAAGGTGCCCGTTGCGCCGACCGTGACGGGGCAGGTCGCCAAGCCGGCTGATGAAAAAAATGAGCCGATGGCGGAACTTGGGCTGGCCCCGGGTGCCGCAGCGCCGTCTGACGACGCGCCTGCCAAGAAATGAGATTTTGGCTGCTTGCGGCTGCCTTGCTTGGCGGCTGCACGGCAGATCCACCCCCAACCGCCAAATCGCCGCTGCATATTTTGACGGCCCTTCCGCTTTTTTGGGGGGAAGGCGATATTTCGGGTGTCCTCAATGGCACAGCGGGCGCGCATCCAGCGCTTGCCGGCCTTGGGCAGCATTGGCAGGTCACGCCCCTTGATATCGCCCGGCCGCAGCATTTGTCCGCGGTGCGGCATTTGCTGATCGCGCAACCTTCTGCCTTGGCCCCCGATGAACTGGTGGCGATTGATGCCTGGGTTCGGGCGGGCGGGCGGGCCGTTCTTCTTGTGGACCCGGATTTGCGCTGGCCCTCGCACTATGCAGCGGGCGACCCGCGGCGTGCGCCTGTACAGACGTTGCTCACCCCCTTGTTCACGCATTGGGGCGTGCGGCTTGTGCCCGATCCACCCGGTGCGCCGCCACGACAGGCCCGGATCCAGGATCAGATCATTGCCCTGCCGGGCAGCGGACGCTGGGTCGTGCAGCAACCGGGCTGCGTGGTGCAGGATCCGGCGGTGGCCCAATGCACGCTGGGCAAGGGGGCGGTGGCGCTGATCGCAGACGCAGATTTCATCGCGACTCCGCCCGAATTTGACGGGGATGATCGGGGATCTGCCGCCATTCAGTACCTGTTTCAGCAAATATCCCAGCAAAATCAATCAAATGAAAGGGTTCAAAGAGACAAAGAACAGCCCCCAAGAATCGCAGAATCCCCATGAAAATTCCAAATTAGGGCGATAAATCCCCGTTTCACCCGTTAAATCCCTTGCTGTCCCCATGATTCCCTGATACGTCCTGATTCCGTCAGATTGGGGCGGGGCTGTCCTGATTCATCATTGAATTGGCCGGGCGTGGCGTGGTGCTGCGGCTCGGAGGAGGCCCTTTGATGCCCCTGTGACAAGAGGGGTGTTGTGAGCGAGAGGGAGCTTTTCAGGGGGCATGCGCTGAACGCGATTGACGGCAAAGGCCGTGTCGCGATCCCTGCCTTTCTGCGCTCTGCGATCGAGAAAAACAGCGATGGCCGCGTCCTCATCATCGCCAAACATCAACAAGATCCCTGCCTGACCGGTTATGACCGGGGCTGGTCGCGCCTGCTGCATGATCGGCTGGAGCGCGAGGAGGAACGGGAACGTTCCGCCGGCCGCGACTTTGACTATTTCAACAATAATCGCCGTGCCTTCGGCTTGGTCGAAGAAGTGCCTTATGATGCGAGCGGGCGGTTCATTCTGCCGGCTTTTTTCCGCGCAAAGGCCCAATTGTCTGACCTCGCCTTCTTCTTTGGCACCGGCAATACCTTTGAAATCTGGAACCCCAATCTCCTCATCGACACCCCCGGTATTGACGAGGAGACCAAGGACGTTGCTGCCTTCCTGATGGCAGAACGAGGTGTGCGCTGATGCCCCGCAGTGCGCCCCATATCCCCGTCCTGCTCGATGAAGTCATCGCAGCGCTCGCCATCAGCCCCGGCGAAACGCATGTCGATGGCACGTTCGGAGCCGGCGGCTACACCCGCGCCATGCTTGATGCAGGGGCGCGGGTCATCGCCTTTGATCGGGATCCCGACGCCATTGCGGCTGGCCGCAAGGATGCGCCGGACACGTTGACGCTGATCGAAGATCGCTTTTCCGCGATGGCGCAGCATATTGATGCGCCGGTCGATGGCGTCACGCTCGACATTGGCGTGTCGTCCATGCAGCTGGATCAGGCAGAGCGTGGTTTTTCATTCCAGAATGATGGCCCGCTCGACATGCGCATGGAACAATCCGGGCAGAGCGCGGCGGATTTCGTGAATGAAGCGGACGAAGCCGATATTGCGGACGTGATTTATCGTTATGGCGATGAACCAAAGTCCCGGCGCATCGCCCGCGCGATTGTCGCGGCGCGGCCAATCCATCGGACAGCTGAGCTGGCGGCGGTTGTGCGCCGTGCGGTTGGCTGGCGGGACGGCCAAAAGAGCGATCCTGCCACGCGGAGCTTTCAGGCCATCCGGATCCACATCAATCGTGAATTGGGGGAGCTGGAAGACGGCCTGGCCGCGGCAGAACGCGTTCTGAAGCCCGGCGGCCGTCTGGCGGTTGTCACCTTCCACAGCCTGGAAGACCGCATTGTAAAGCGTTTCTTGCGGGATCGCAGCGGTCAGCAGCCGGGCGGTTCACGCCATCTGCCTGATGTCGGCCCAACCGGCCCCGCCGCCACGTTCGACTCCGTCGCCAAGCCGGTTCGTCCCGGTGAAATTGAACTTCACAAAAACCCCCGTGCCCGTTCCGCCACCTTGCGTGTCGCGCGGCGCACATCGGCCCATTCCTGGCCAGAAACGATCCGAGGTGCTGCATGATCGCTCACAGATTCCGCCCTGTTATCTGGGTCGCGGGGTGTGCATTCGCCGCAACCGCGCTTTACACCGTGTCCTTAAGCGTTGCGTCAGAACGGACGCGCCTTGAGGATCTGGATCGCCAAATTGCGTCCACACAGCGCGACATTCGCCAATTGCAGACGGAACTGGGCACCCGCGCCTCGCTGCGTCAGCTGGAGCGCTGGAATGTTGAGGCCCTGGCCCTGTCCGCACCCAGTGCAAGCCAGTTCCGTGCGACAGAAACGGCCTTGCGCAACATCGATGGCAATGCCGTGCCGGGCAATAACTTTGCGCCGCCGCCAGTCATGGTTGCAGCCGCCACCCGCACCGATACGGGCGTGGCCCCGGCGCAAACGGCCGCAGTGGCCCCTGCGGTGACACCCGCCAAGCCTGTTGCGGTTACGGTAGCTTCGGCCGATGCGGCGGTCCGCAAGGCGCCTGCCGCCAAGCCCGCCGCTGCGACGAAAACCGCCGTTGCCGACAAGCGTCCGGCCGCAAAGACGCAGAAATTTGCGATGCTGGACCGCACTTTGGTGGATCAAGGTACATTCAGCGAAATTCTGGTCCGGGCTGAAAATGAAAGCCAGGCCGCAGGCGGAAAGGGCAATCAGGGTCAGTGACCGCCTACGTCGCCCGGGTCGGCCGGACACGTCAAGTCGAGGGCAGGGATCAGTCGCTCGCGATTGCTCATCAACGGCTGATGGTTCTGATGCTTTTGTTCAGCGCGGTGGCTTTTGTCATCGCGCTTCGGCTTTTGTGGCTCAGCGTCTTTGCCGATGGCGGCAATGGCCGGGGGGGCGTCGATGCCCTGATGCCGCCGCGCGCCGATATTGTCGATCGCAATGGCGAAGTGCTGGCGCGCACGATGGAGGCCTGGTCCATTGGCGTGCATCCCACCCGCTTGCTCAACCGGCCTGAAGATCTGGCGCCCAAGCTGGCGGCGCTGATGCCCGAACGGACCGAGGCCGAATATCTGGCGATCCTGAAATCACGCGTGCGCTTCACATATCTGCGTCGGCGGGCGATGCCCGATTTGGTGGCACAGGTGAATGCGCTGGGAGAGCCGGGCATGGCCTTTTCCCGCGAGCCAGAACGCCTCTACCCGCAATTGACGCTTGCGGCCCATGTTCTGGGGTACACAGATATGGACGGCCGCGGGAAGATGGGCATGGAACGCGTGCTCGAAAAGCAATTGTCTGACCCCGCCTTGGGCCGCCGCCCCGTCTATCTGTCGATCGACAAACGCGTGCAGGCGGCGATGGAGTCTGAACTGTCGAGCGCGATGGTGAGCCATCAGGCACTGGGGGCAACGGGCCTCGTCATGGATGTCCATACCGGCGAGATGCTGGCGATGGTGTCCTTGCCGGTGTTCAACCCCAATAAGATCAGCCAGGCCAATCCGGAATCGCTGCGCAACAACGTGACGCAAAGCGTTTATGAACTGGGGTCCACCTTTAAGCCGATCGCCATAGCTGGGGCGATGGATGTCGGCGTCGTTTCGAGCCTGTCGAAGCGCTATGACGCAACGGCGCCGATCCAGGTCGGCCGGTTTTCGATCAAGGATGACCATCCCTTGAACCGCTGGCTCAATGTGCCGGAAACGTTGGTGCATTCATCGAACATCGTCACCGCCCGCATCGCCGATGAAATGGGCGCAAAGCGCATGGAGGAGCTGTTCCGCCGCATGGGCTTTTACACAGCGCCCGACATCGAACTGCGTGAAAAGGGCCGTCCCCTTGTTCCGGCATCCTGGGGGCGTTCGACGACGATGACGACGGCATATGGGCACGGCATTGCAGTGTCGCCCCTGCAATTGGCGTCCGCTTATTCGGCCCTGATCAATGGCGGTATCCTGCGGCCTGCGACGCTGCTGAAGGTTGCCCCCGGGCGCCGCCCTCCCGGCCAGCGCGTGTTTACGCAGCAAACCAGCGACACGATGCGCAAATTGCTGCGCCTCATTGTCACCGACGGCACGGGCAAAAAGGCGGATGTGCTTGGCATGCGGGTGGGCGGAAAGACAGGCACGGCCGAAAAGCCGGGCGTTGGCGGCTATTCACAGCATGTCAACGTGTCGACCTTTGCCGCGGCCTTCCCGATGGATGATCCCCGCTATGTCGTCATAGCCATGCTTGATGCGCCCAAAGGCAATGCGGAATCCTTTGGCCTGACAACGGCGGCCTGGACGGCAGCACCCGTCGTATCCAAGGTCATCGCCCGGACGGGGCCGATGCTGGGTGTGTTCCCTGATCCATCGAAGGACATGCCGCTGGATGATATGCGCACGCTCATCTGGAAAGATAAGGCGAAAGCGGAATGAAGCTCGGCACGCTCCTCCACACAGATGATGCCCGGCCTGTGACCGGCTTTGCGATTGACCATCGCAAGGTGGCGCCAGGCACGATTTTTGGCGCATTTCCTGGCGCGCGGGTGAATGGCGAAGATTTTATCGCGGCGGCCATTGCCTCTGGCGCCATTGCGGTTGTGGCGCGGCCCGAGGCGCGGGTCGAAGGCGCCATCCATATTTCCAGCGATGAACCAAGGCGGGCCTTTGCTCTTTTGGCGGCCCGCTTCTTTGAACCCTTTCCCGACATCACTGTTGCTGTGACCGGCACCAACGGCAAAACATCGACGGTGGAAATGACGCGCCAATTGTGGCGCATGGCCGGCCATCACGCCGCGTCCATTGGCACGCTGGGTGTGACCACCGCTGATGAACGCGTCGTCACCGGCCTCACAACCCCGGATATTGTGACCTTTTTGTCGAACATGGCGGGCCTGAAGCGCGAAGGGGTGAGCCATGTCGCCTTTGAAGCGTCCAGCCATGGTCTGCACCAATGCCGGACCGAAGGTCTGCCCGTGCGGGCCGCCGCCTTCACCAATTTGTCGCGCGATCACCTCGATTATCATGGTGATATGGCCAATTATTTTACGGCCAAGCTGCGCCTGTTTTCCGAAGTGGTCGACGGGGATGGCGCGGCTGTGGTCTGGGCCGATGCCGGCGAATATTCAGACCGGGTGATAGATCTGGCGCGCGAACGTGGCTTGGCGCTGTTCACCGTGGGCCAGAATGGCAGCGCGCTGCGCCTGATTGAACGGACACCCGGACAGTTGGGCCAGCATCTTGTGGTTGAAGCCGAAGGGCAAAAATACACGCTCACCCTGCCGCTGATTGGCGCGTATCAGGCCGCCAATGCGCTGGTCGCAGCCGGGCTGGTGATTGCAACCGGCGGCAATGTCGCCACGACAATCGCCAATCTGGCCCGGCTTCAGCCGGTCCGCGGTCGTCTGGAACGGGCGGTTATCGCGCGGTCTGGCGCGCCGGTCTATGTCGATTATGCGCACACGCCGGACGCCATCGAAGCCGCGATTGCAGCGCTCCGCCCGCATTGCAAAGGCCGCCTGATCATCGTTTTCGGCGCAGGCGGCGACCGTGATACAGGCAAGCGGCCGGAAATGGGCGCGCTGGCCACCGCCTTGGCGGATCTGGTGATTGTGACGGACGATAATCCCCGTTCCGAAGACCCAGCGGCCATTCGCGCGGCGATTTTGGACGCAGCGCCGGGGGCTATTGAGGTGCCGGGGCGTCGAGATGCGATTGCGGCCGCCATCGCTGAATCCGGCCCCGATGACATTATTCTGGTGGCCGGCAAAGGCCATGAACAGGGGCAGATTGTGGGTGATAAAGTGCTTCCCTTTGATGATGTAACCGTGGCGCGGGAGTGCGCAGCATGAGCCGCCTGTGGACATCAGCAGAGATCGCCGCCGCAACGCACGGACAGGCGTCGGGCGATTTTGCGGTTGGCGGTGTGGCCTTTGACAGCCGGGAAATCGGCCCGGGTGATCTGTTCATTGCCATGAAGGGCGATGTGACGGACGGTCATCGCTTTGTTGATGGTGCCTTTGCCCAAGGTGCAGCGGGCGCGATCGTTTCCACGCCGGTGCCCTATCCGCACGTCCTTGTGCCCGATACCATGGCCGCCCTGAACGCCTTGGGCGTAGCGGCGCGGGGGCGGACACAGGCGCGGATCGCGGGTGTCACCGGGTCGGTTGGCAAAACGGGGACGAAAGAGGCGCTGGCGGCCGCCCTTGCTCGCGCGAATAAGGGGCCGGTGCACCGGTCCGTCAAAAGCTATAACAACCATACGGGTGTGCCGCTCAGCCTGTCGCGCATGGCGGCCGACACGCGATTTGGCGTCTTTGAAATGGGCATGAACCATGCCGGAGAGATTGCGGGCCTGACCCGCCTTGTACGGCCGCATGTCGCGCTGATCACTGCCATTGCCCCGGCCCATATCGAAAATCTGGGGTCGATGGAGGCCATTGCCGACGCCAAGGGAGAGATTTTCCAGGGCCTGGAACCCGGCGGAACGGCCATTGTGCCGTTTGACACCCCCTATCGGGACCGTTTGCTGGGCCATGCGCGGGCGCATGCCGCAACCGTCCTGACCTTTGGGCGGGATCCCGGCGCGGATATTTATGCCCGCGATGTCGTCCCGCTGGACCATGGCACGATGATCGTTGCGGTTCTGCCGGGTGCAGAATTGTCCTTCACGCTGGCGCAACCGGGTGCCCATTGGGTGTCGAATGCGCTGGCGGTGCTGGCCGCGGTGCAGGCCATGGGCGGCGATCTGGCCACAGCCGGGCTGGCGCTTGCAGAATTGCAGGGGCTGGCCGGGCGCGGCGCGCGCCATCAACTGGCCTTGGCCGATGGTGCAGCGCTGCTGATCGATGAAAGCTATAATGCCAATTCCGTGTCGATGGCGGCCACATTGGCCATGCTGGGCAAGGAACAGGCAGTCCGCCGCATCGCCGTGCTGGGCGAAATGCGCGAATTGGGGGCAGAGTCCCAGGCGCTGCATGCCGGCTTGGCCGATCCTGTGATCGACGCGGGCGTTGACATTGCGGTGCTCGTTGGGCCGGGCATGGCGCCGCTGGCGGATGCGCTCGCAGGTAAAGTCGATGTGCGTCATCTCTCCGATGCGGCAAGCGCGCTGGCCATGGCGCGTGACCTGGTCCAGGCAGGTGATGCGATTTTGATCAAGGGTTCCAATGCGGTCGGCCTCGGCGCGGTCGTTGCCGGACTGACGTCAGGAGAGGGCTGATGCTTTACTGGATTGCCGAACAATTTGGATTTCCGGGCGTTCTCAACCTTTTGCGCTATCTTTCGTTCCGCACGGGTGGGGCGGTGGCAACGGCGTTGCTGATCGGGCTGATCATCGGCCCGCGCTTTATCGGCTGGCTGCGCGTCCGCCAGGGCAAGGGGCAGCCCATTCGGTCAGACGGTCCCCAGACGCACCTTGCCAAGGTTGGCACGCCGACAATGGGCGGGCTGATGATCCTGGCATCGGTGGGTCTGTCGCTGCTGCTCTGGATGGATCTGCGCAACGTCTATGTCTGGGCCTGTGTGCTCGTGACGGCGGGCTTTGGCCTGATTGGCTTCCTTGATGATTATGACAAGGTAAAGAAACGCAGCACCAAGGGCGTGTCGGCGCGGGCGCGCCTGCTTGCCGAATTTGCGATTGCCGGCGCGGCGACCGCGCTGATCGTCTGGCATTCCGATGCCGATCTTTACCTGCCCTTTGTCAACGGGCCGGTGGCTGATCTTGGTTGGTTCTACATCCCCTTTGGCGCCTTTGTGATTGTGGCCTTTGGCAATGCCGTCAATCTGACGGACGGGCTGGACGGGCTGGCAACCATGCCGGTGATTATCGCCTGTGTGGCCTTCATGCTGATCGCCTATCTGGTCGGCAACGCCAAATATGCCGATTATCTTGGCATTCCTTATGTTGCCGGGGCCGGCAATCTGACCATTTTGTGCGGCGCAATTGTGGGTGCGGGGCTGGCCTTTTTGTGGTTTAACGCACCGCCCGCCGCCGTATTCATGGGTGATACCGGCAGTCTGGCCTTGGGCGGGGCGCTTGGCACCATTGCTGTGACAACGCATCATGAATTCGTTCTGGCGGTGATCGGCGGCCTGTTCGTGGTCGAGGCGCTGTCGGTGGTTATTCAGGTTTTCTGGTTCAAGCGCACGGGCCGACGTGTCTTTCGCATGGCGCCGATCCACCATCATTTTGAGCAGCTGGGCTGGTCAGAGCCAACCGTCGTCATCCGGTTTTGGATCGTGGCCTTTGTCCTTGCGCTCGCCGGACTGTCGACACTGAAGCTCAGATGATCATATCGCCTGCCTTTCGGGGAAAACGCTTTGCCGTTTTGGGACTGGCCCGGACCGGGCTGGCGACGTGCCGCGCCCTGCTGGCAAGCGGGGCTGAGGTTCTGGCCTGGGACAACCGGGACGAGGCACGGGCCGCCGCGCCGGATGGCGTGCAGATTGCAGACCCGATGGTCGCTGATTTAACCGGGTTTGACGGCATTGTCTTGTCGCCGGGCGTGCCGCTGAACCGCCATCCGATCGCGGATCGGGCCCGGCAGGCGCATGTCCCCATTTTGGGGGATATTGAACTGTTCGCGCGCGCGCGCGCCAGCCTGCCGCCGCACAAGGTGGTTGGCATTACCGGCACCAACGGCAAATCCACGACCACGGCGTTGATCCACCATATTCTGGCCAGTGCAGGCCTGCCCGCTCGCATGGGCGGGAATATTGGCCTGCCGATCCTGTCGCAGGAAGCCTTGCCCGAAGGCGGGGTCTATGTGCTGGAACTTTCAAGCTTTCAGATTGATTTGACACAAAGCCTGGCCTGCGATGTTGCGGTGCTGACCAACATCACACCCGATCACCTCGACCGGTATGACAGTTTTGCAGATTATGCCGCAGCCAAGGAACGGCTGTTTACGTTGCAGCATGTGGATCAGGTCGCGGTGATTGCAACCGAAGATGACCCCAGCCGGATGATTGCCAGCCGCATCAACCATCGGCTGTTTCGTGTGTCGTCGAAAAATGCCGGCGATCAATCCGCCTGGCCATCGCTGCAGGGTCCGCACAATGCACAGAATGTGGCGTGCGCGCGCGCTGTCGCGCTGGCACTGGGGGTCGAGGCAGAGGCGATTGAACAGGCGCTGCGCAGCTATCCCGGCTTGCCGCACCGGATGGAACGTGTCGCAGAGCGCCATGGCGTCTTATATGTGAATGATTCCAAAGCAACCAACCCGACCTCAACCGCACCGGCTTTGGCCGCCTTTCCGGTGGTCCACTGGATTGTGGGCGGCCAGGCCAAGACCAAGGATCTGGATGCCTGTGCCCCGCATTTCAGCCATGTGAAGGCCGCCTATGTCATTGGCGAGGCTGGCCCGATGTTTGCCGATCTGCTGAGCCCGCACATGCCCGTTGTTACGGCCGGGACGCTGGAGGCGGCGGTGCAGCATGCGGCGCAGGCGGCGCAGCCGGGGGACACGGTGCTGCTGTCACCGGCCTGCGCCTCTTTTGACCAGTTTCGCGATTTTGAAGCACGCGGCGACGCCTTTCGCGCTGCGGTGAGGACATTGGCATGATCACGACCCCCGCCGCTGTTGCGCGCAAGCCCAAGCCCCCCCGTCTCGGCCGGTCCGACCGATCAACCATCGGGCTGTGGTTCTGGGAAATTGATCGGATGCTGCTGCTGTTGGTCATGGTGTTGATCTCAATCGGCCTGATCGCGGTGGCCGCGGCGTCGCCTGCGTCGACGCATCGCTATTCGGATGTCAGCTTTCAGCTGGCGCCGCTGCATTATTTCTGGCGACAATTAATGTGGGTGTGCCTTGGCTTTCCCGCGATGATCGCGGTGTCGATGCTGCCCCAGCACGTCGCCCGCCGAGGAGCTTTGGTTGCTGCCGGGTTCTTCTTCCTGTGTCTGGCGGCGGTGCCGTTGATTGGTGTTGAGGCCAATGGCGCGCGGCGCTGGCTGGGCGTTGGCATTTCGCAGTTTCAGCCATCTGAATTTCTAAAGCCCGCTTATGTTGTGGCGATGGCGTGGCTGTTGTCCCTGCGGGCGCAGGATGCCAGCCTGCCGGTGGTGCCCTTATCGGGGCTGATCACGGGTGTGATCGCGATATTGTTGATGATGCAGCCGGATTTTGGCCAGACGATCATTTTTGCGGCCATCTGGTTTGCCATGGTCATGGTGACGGGCTTGTCCTGGCGCTGGGTTGGCATTTTGGCGGGCGGCGGCGGCTTTGGCGTGATGGCGGCCTATCTTTTCTATCCGGTCGCCACGCAGCGCATTAACAACTTCCTGTTCAAGAATGGCGATACCTATCAAACCGATAGCGCCCATGCGACGATTACGGCGGGTGGCCTGTTCGGGACGGGCCCGGGCGGCGGGGAAATGAAGTTCCGGCTGCCTGAGGCGCATACGGATTATATCTTTTCGGTCATCGGTGAGGAATTCGGCCTTGTGGCGTGCCTTGGCATCGCGGCGATCTTCCTCGTCATGGCCATTCGGGTGTTCGTGAAGCTCTTGGATGAAGAGGATTCTTTCCTCGTCCTCGCATCGGCAGGGCTGATCACCCAATTTACCGTGCAGGCGATGATCAACATGGCGGTCAATGTTGGCCTTGCCCCGTCCAAGGGGATGACCTTGCCCTTTATCAGCTATGGCGGGTCCTCGCTCATTGCCTTGTGCGCGGGATTTGGCCTGCTTCTCGCCTTTACGCGAAAAAATCCCTATCTCACCCGCTCTCCTTATGTTGTGAAGTGGAGCGATAAATGACCGGGCGTCACTATGTTCTGGCAGCTGGCGGCACAGGCGGCCATATGATGCCCGCCCATGCGCTGGCCGAAGAACTGACGCGCCGGGGCCATCGCGTGGCGCTGATCACCGATGAACGTGGCGCCCGTATCCCCGGGCTGTTTGATGGTGTGCAGACGCATATTCTGCCGGCGGGGCGGATCACCAAAAACCCGATGAGCTGGCTGCCCGGATTAAAAGCCATTCTGGCCGGGCGCGCGATGGCGCTGCGTCTGTTTGAAACATTTCAGCCCGCCGCGGTCATCGGCTTTGGCGGTTACCCTGCATTTCCGGCGCTGCTCGCCGCGCGGAGCGCCGGGATCAAGACCGCGGTTCATGAGCAAAATGCCGTGCTGGGCCGGGTGAACCGGCTGGTTGCGCGGCGCGTTGATGCCATTGCCGTTTCTTATCCCAAGATCGCCCGGCTTGATGAGAAATATATCGGCAAGACGTGGCTGGTCGGCAATCCCGTGCGTGATGACATCCGGGCGCTGCGCGAACAGCCCTTCCCCGATTTTTCGGAAGACAGCGTTTTTCGCGTGCTGGTGATTGGCGGCAGCCAAGGGGCGACCATCCTGTCAGATGTCGTGCCCGATGGCCTGTCGCTGCTGCCCGTTGCATTGCGCCGGCGCTTGCAAGTGACGCAACAATGCCGGGCCGAAGATATTGACCGGGTCCGCACCCGTTATGCAGAGCTGGGCATCGCGGCAGACCTTGCGACCTATCTTAACGATATTCCCGAACGCCTTGCCTGGACACATCTGGTGATTGGCCGGGCCGGTGCCTCGACGATTTCAGAGCTGACCTGCGCCGGACGCCCGGCCATTCTGGTGCCCTTGCCCAGCGCCACCGACAATCACCAGGCCGCCAATGTGCAGGAAATGGTGGAGGCGGGTGGCGCGCGTGCGATTGCGCAGACGCAGTTCACTGCCAAGGAATTGGCCAAGCAAATGCAAAAGCTGGGCCTTGATCCGGATGGGCTGATCAACGCAGCCGGGCGTGCGCGCAGCGTTGGCCGGCCCCATGCAACGCGCGATCTGGCCGATCTGGTGGAAGGGCTGGACCGGCCAGCGGCGCCCCAGGCCGTTGGCATTGCAAAGGAATTCAAGTTGGCAGGGGCAGGGGCATGAAGGCTGTACCGACCAGTATCGGCACGATCCATTTCGTGGGCATTGGCGGCATTGGCATGTCGGGCATTGCCGAGGTGATGCACAATCTGGGCTATCAGGTGCAGGGATCGGACATTGCCGAAGGCTATGTCATTGAAGGGCTGCGGGCCAAGGGCATCAAGGTGATGATCGGCCATGCGGCTGAAAATTTGGGCGATGCCGCGGTGGTTGTGACCTCAACCGCGGTCCGGCGCGGCAATCCGGAAGTTGAAGAGGCCCTGGAACGGCGCGTGCCGATTGTGCGTCGCGCCGAAATGCTGGCAGAGCTGATGCGGCTGAAATCGACGGTCGCGGTCGCTGGCACGCATGGCAAAACCACAACAACGTCGATGATTGCTGCAATGCTGGATGCCGGGGGCATTGATCCAACGGTGATCAATGGCGGGATCATCAACAGCTATGGATCCAACGCGCGGTTGGGTGACAGCGACTGGATGGTCGTTGAAGCGGATGAAAGCGACGGATCTTTCCTGCGGCTGGACGGCACAATTGCGGTCGTCACCAATATCGATCCCGAACATCTTGATCATTATGGATCGTTCGACGCGGTCAAAAAGGCATTTGTCGAATTTATCGAGAATGTCCCTTTTTACGGGCTGGCGATCCTGTGCCTGGATCACCCCGAAGTGCAGGCGATTATCCCGCGCATTCGCGACCGCCGGATCATGACCTATGGCTTTTCGGCGCAGGCGGATATTCGCGGGGATCATGTCACGCCCGTCCCCGGCGGCAATCGCTTTGACGTGACCGTGCGGTCCCGCGACGGGGCAAGCCGCGTGATCAAGGGCATAGAATTGCCCATGCCCGGCCGTCACAATGTTCAGAATGCGCTGGCCGCAATCGCGGTCGGCCTGGAAATGGGCATGTCGGATGAGGATATCCAGCGCGGCTTTGCCAAATTTGGCGGGGTGAAGCGGCGCTTTACCAAGGTCGGCGAGGTGGATGGGATCGCCATTATTGACGATTATGGACACCATCCGGTTGAAATTCGCGCTGTCCTGGCGGCGGCCCGCGAAGGCGCATCGGGCCGCGTGATCGCTGTGTGCCAGCCGCACCGTTATTCGCGCCTTGGCAATTTGATGGATGACTTTGCCTCCTGCTTTAACGATGCGGATATTGTTTATGTCACCCCGGTTTATGCCGCGGGTGAAGCGCCGCTGGACGGGGTGAGCGCGGCGGCCCTGGTTGCCCGCTTAAAGGCGCGCGGCCATCGCGCCGCGGCTGATGTGGCGGATGCTGCGGCCCTGGCCCAAATGATCGCGGTCCATGCCCAGCCCGGCGATATGGTCGTCTGCCTGGGCGCGGGGGACATTACCAAATGGGCCGCAGGTCTTGCCGATGCCATTCGGGAGGCGCGCGCTTGACGCAGACGGCGATGCCAGCAGTCAAAGGTCGATTGACGGCGCAGGCGCCGCTGGCGCCGCTTGTCTGGTTTAAATCCGGGGGCGCTGCGGACTGGCTGTTTGAGCCGGCGGATTGTGATGATCTGTGCGCATTTCTAGCTGCACTCGATCCGTCCGTGCCCGTCATGGCGCTGGGGCTTGGTTCCAACCTGATCGTGCGGGATGGCGGCGTGCCCGGCATTGTCGTGCGCTTGGGCAAGGCCTTTGCGCAGGTCAGCGCGGTGGATGCCGTCACGCTGGATTGCGGCGCTGGGGCCAGCGGGATCCTGGTGTCCTCCACCGCCCGCGACAAGGGCATTGCGGGCCTGGAATTTCTGCGTTCAATCCCCGGAACGGTGGGCGGCTTTGTCCGCATGAATGGCGGCGCCTATGGCGGCGAGGTCAAGGATATTCTGGTCGATTGCGATGTTGTGTTGCGCGATGGGCGCAAAGTCACCCTGTCCGTGGCGGATCTGGGCTATAGCTATCGCCATTCGAACCTGCCGGATGGCGCCATTGTGGTTGGTGCCCGGTTTCGCGGGCGCCCCGGCGCCAGCGCCGATATTCAGGCGGAAATGGACCGCATCTCAACCGCACGAGAGGCCAGCCAGCCGCTGCGGAGCAAAACCGGCGGATCAACATTCAAGAACCCCGATGGCCATAAGGCCTGGCAATTGGTGGATGAGGCCGGTTGCCGTGGCTTGACAATGGGCGGGGCACAAGTTTCTGAGAAACATACGAACTTCCTCCTCAACCTGGGCGATGCGACAAGCACCGACATTGAGGCTTTGGGTGAGGAGGTGCGCCGTCGCGTTCAGGAAAAGTCGGGCGTTGTGCTCGAATGGGAAATTCAAAGAGTAGGAAAGTCGGCATGACCAGCCCTGTCCATGTTGCTGTTTTGATGGGCGGTTGGTCGTCTGAACGATCCGTGTCGCTGGTGACTGGCAATGGCGTGGCCGATGCCCTGGAACGCGTTGGCTATCGTGTCACGCGGATCGACATGGACCGCGATATCGCCGCCCGCCTTGCGGACGTGAAGCCGGATGTGGTGTTCAATGCGCTGCATGGGTCGCCGGGCGAAGACGGCACGGTGCAGGGCATGATGGACCTGATGGGTATCAAATATACCCATTCGGGCCTGACCACTTCGGTCATCGCCATCGACAAGCAATTGACCAAATCGGCGCTTGTCCCTCATGGCATCCCGATGCCGGGCGGTCTGGTTGTTGACAGCGCGACGCTGTATCATGCCGATCCACTGCCGCGGCCTTATGTGCTCAAGCCGGTGAATGAAGGGTCATCGGTGGGCGTGGCCATCGTCACCGATACGTCAAATTACGGCAACCCGATCCGCGCGGATGCCACCGGCCCATGGCAGACATTCGACAGTCTGTTGGCGGAACCCTTTATTCGTGGCCGGGAATTGACGGTGGCCGTGCTGGGGGATCGCGCGCTGTGCGTGACGGAGCTTCAGCCCAAATCCGGATTTTATGATTTCGACGCGAAATATACCGAGGGCATGACCGAACATGTCTGCCCGGCGCGTATTCCCGATGACATTGCCGAGGCCATGATGGGCTGGGCCTTGCAGGCGCATCACGTGCTTGGCTGCAAAGGCGCGTCGCGGTCTGATTTCCGCTGGGATGATGAACAGGGGCTGGATGGGGTGTTTCTGCTGGAGGTCAACACCCAGCCGGGCATGACGCCGTTGAGCCTGGTGCCGGAACAGGCCCGCCATTGCGGCATTTCTTATGAAGAGCTGGTCGATATCCTCGTCAAGGAGGCGCTGGCGTGACATCGAACCCCCGTCCGTCGCGAGCGCCCACGCGGCGCCCCGTGACGCGCGGGGCCGCGCGCAAGGGGCCGTCTTTGTGGCAGCAGGCGAACGACATTTTCTGGAAGATCGTCCCGTTCAAGGTTGAGACGATTGAACGCGCGCTGACCATCCTCACCATTTGCGCGATCACGGGTGGGCTGATGGCGGCCTCTGTCTATGCCGGTATTCCCCAGATGGTCGGCAATGAACTTGGCCAGATGGCCGGACGTGCCGGCTTCAAGGTTAAACGGGTCGATGTGAAGGGCCTGAACCGCATGGATTCGCTGACGGTCTATGCCGTTGCGCTGGACCAGCGGTCCATTGCGATGCCGCTGGTGGATCTGGAAAAGGTTCGCAGCCAGTTGTTGCAATATGGCTGGATTGGCGATGCCCGGATTTCGCGCCGCTGGCCGGACACGCTGGTTGTGGACATTATTGAACGCAAACCCGCCGGCGTCTGGCAGAATAATCAGAAACTTGTGCTCATTGATGCAACGGGCGTCATTCTGGAACGGGTGGATCCCAGCGCCATCCCCGATTTGCCGATCATCATCGGGCCCAATGCCAATCAGCGCGTGGCCGGGCTGTTCAGCCTGCTGGACACCGTGCCTGCGCTGAAGCCGAATTTTGATGGCGCAACCTGGGTTGGCAATCGCCGCTGGGACATCCGCTTTGAATCGGGGGAAGTGCTGTCACTGCCCGAAGGCGAAGGCTATGCCGCCAAGGCGCTGAAACATTTTGCGCGGATCGACGGATCGGAACGTCTTTTGGGCCGGGGCTTTGTCCGCTTTGACATGCGTGACCCGACTAAATTTGTCGTGCGTCTACGGAGCGGCACGCCGGATGTCGTTGAACCCATTGCCAACAGCACGGCAGACGATATCGGGGAGGCAGCGAATGTCACCGACACCGGACCTGATGTTTCTGCCAACCCACCCGCCGAAAAAGCTCAATAAGGAACCTGTTTCATGGCTGTCGCCAAATCTTCCGGCCTGATTACAGCACTCGATATCGGGTCGTGGAAAATCTCTGCGCTGATCGCCGAAGTCGGTGATGGCGGCGATATTCAGGTGCTGGGCACCGGCCAGCGCGAAAGCAAAGGCGTCCGCCGGGGTTATATCGCGGATATGGACGCCACCGAACGCGCGATTCGCGAAGCGGTGGAACAGGCAGAGCGGATTGCCGGGCTGAGCATCGATAATGTCTGGGTTGGCTTTTCCGCCGGAGGTTTGGTCAGCAACATCGCGTCTGTCGAGGTTGAACTGGGCGGGCATCGCATCGAACAAAGCGATATTGATGAACTGCTCGCCGCCGGACGCAACTCGCTGGACCCGGATGGGCGGATGATCCTGCACGCGCAGCCGACGCTCTACACGCTCGATGGGCTACAGGGTGTGAAGCGGCCACTGGGCCTGCATGCGGATCGTCTGGGCGTCGATATTCACGTTGTCTGTGCCGATCAATCGCCCGTGCGGAACATTGATCTGTGCGTCCGCAGCGCGCATTTGGGGGTGGATGCCATCATCGCGTCGCCCGTGGCGACTGGCATGGCCGTTTTGTCGGAAGAAGAACGCGAATTGGGCGTCGCGCTGGTCGAAATTGGCGGCGGCGTGACCAATGTTTCGCTTTTTGCCGGCGGCATGCTCGTTGGCCTGACCGCCATCCCTTATGGCGCGGCGGACATTACCGACGATATCGCCTCGGCCTTTGGCGCGCGCCGCAATCAGGCCGAACGCATGAAGTGTTTTTATGGCTCGGCCACGGCCAGTCCGCGCGACAATCATGACATGATCGAAGTCGCGCCGCTGTCATCCGAAGATGAAGGCGACAGCCACCGAATCACACGCGCGCAGTTGATTGCCGTGATCCGGCAACGGCTTGAGCATCTGGTTGGCGAAATCAACGTGGCGCTGAAGGATCTGGGCTTTACCGGCCCTGTTGGCCGGCAGGTTGTCCTGACGGGCGGCGGCGCAGAACTCAAAGGCATGGCGGACTATGTCCAGGGCGTTCTTGGCCGCGCTGTGCGGGTTGGGCGGCCGCGCGGGCTGATTGGCTTGCCCGACGCACATAGCGGTCCGGGCTTTGCGACATTGGCCGGTCTTATCCATTATGCAGCGTCGGATCCCATCGATGTGCGCGGCATCAAAGCACATCATCCCCAGGATAATCGCCCCTTGCGCAACGGGCTGCTTGAAAAGCTGATTTCAGCCTTCAAAACTGGATTTTGAGGCTGAAACGCAAGCACGGCCCATCATATTGGGGTGAGTGATTCGGAAAACGCGACGAACTGCTCCCCATAAGGATGAAGCTGCGGTGCGTTTCGTGCACTATTGTCCGAATAGGCGGCCTCGCCTGTCGGACACTGGCCAGGGGAACAGGAATGACGATCGAATTCATGGCACCGGAAGTTGAAGAACTGAAACCGCGGATCAGCGTCATCGGGTGTGGCGGTGCCGGCGGAAACGCCGTGGCCAATATGATCGCCAACCAGGTGCAGGGCGTCGACTTCATCGTCGCCAATACCGATGCGCAGGCGCTGAACAGCAGCGCGGCAGAGCGCCGTATTCAGCTGGGTCTCAAAATCACGCAGGGCCTTGGCGCCGGATCTCGCCCGGAAATCGGACGCGCGGCAGCCGAAGAAGCGATCGACCAGATTGAGCGCTCTTTGGAAGGCTCGCACATGTGCTTTATCGCAGCCGGCATGGGCGGCGGCACCGGGACGGGTGCGGCACCAGTCATTGCTAAGGCCGCGCGGGATCGCGGCATCCTGACCGTGGGTGTTGTGACCAAGCCGTTCAGCTTTGAAGGCAATCGCCGCATGAAGTCGGCCGAAGCCGGCATTGCTGAGCTGCAAAAGCATGTCGATACGCTGATCGTCATCCCGAACCAGAATCTGTTCCTGATCGCCAATCCGTCGACCACCTTTAAGGAAGCCTTCGCCATGGCGGATGAAGTGCTTCAGCAGGGCGTGCGCGGCATCACCGACCTGATGGTCATGCCCGGCCTGATCAACCTCGACTTTGCCGATGTCCGCACCGTCATGAGCGAAATGGGCAAGGCGATGATGGGCACGGGGGAAGCCGAAGGCGATAATCGTGCCATCGAAGCCGCTGAAAAGGCGATTGCGAACCCGCTTCTCGATGGCGTGTCGATGAAGGGTGCAAAGGGCGTGATCGTGTCCATCACCGGGGGCGAGGATATGCGCCTGATGGAAGTGGACGAGGCTGCGTCGCACATCAAGGAACTGGTGGATCCCGATGCCAATATCATCTGGGGTTCCGCCTTTAACGACAGCCTGAACGGCCGGATTCGCGTGTCGGTGGTGGCCACCGGGATCGAAGCTGATGCCGGGTCTGATTCGCGTCCGGCGCAGGTCTTTTCCTTCCCGCATACGCGCAAGCCGGAAGAACCCCGGGCGGATCTTATGGCATCTGCCCCGGCTGAACCGGTTGTGGCAGCCCCTGCCGCGCCAGAGCCGGGTTTTGACGCACCGGCGCCATCAGCCGAAGATGATACGCTGGACCTTGCCAGTGCCGCGCCCGCGCCTGAGGATGACGCGCTTGTGCTGACGCCGCCGACCGAATCGGATGAGCTGTTGCTTGACGACGGGGCCTTTGCTGAGCCGGCGGCGCCCAACCCGCTGCCGACAGAAAGCGAGGCAGCACCCTCTTGGCAGCCCGAAGCGCCAGAGCCCGCGCCTGTGCCGGAGCGTCCGGCGCCCCGGTCTGCGCCTTTGGGCGGGACCTTGTTTGAACGCATGTCGAACATCGCGCGCGGTGCGGCCAAGGCGGATGACAGCGCCAAGACCGACCCGCTCGACATTCCGCGATTCCTGAACCGGCAGAATAATCAGTAACCCTTGTTCAGGGCAGACGGCTGCACTCTGGCTGGACCGGGCAACGGTCCAGCCCGGTTTTGGCCGCCGGTCCTTGTCAGTTTGCTGATGCGGTTTAGATAGGCGGGCATGATCAAACCGGTATTTTTTGCGCGTTTGGGTCTGGTGCCGCTGCTGTTGGGGACGGCTGCGGCGCTTCCGGCGCAACAAGTGTCGCCCATGTCCGACGCATCGATGATCGCGGTAGAGGATGACCCTGCGGCGCAATTGTCCGCCAATCTGAAGGCGTTGGCGCGAGACCCCTATAATGTTGACGCGCTGATTCAGGCCGGCACAGGGGCGCTTGCCATTGGTGATACCAATGCCGCCTTTGGCTTTTTCGCCCGTGCTGAGGAATTGTCACCGCGCAATTGGCGGGCAAAGGCTGGCCTTGCCAGCAGCCTGACGCAGATGGAAAAATCTGCCGACGCCTTGCGGTTTTTTGATGAAGCCGCGGCTTTGGGCGCGCCGGAGGCGGATATCGCGGCAGATCGTGGCCTGGCCTATGATCTGGCCGGCGATCCAAAGCGTGCCCAGAAAGACTATCTGACCGCGCTGCGCCTGCTGCCCTCGGATGAAGCGACGCGGCGCTTGGCCTTGTCGCTCGGCATATCGGGGGACCGGGATGGCGCGCTCAGCCGTCTTGATCCGCTGGTGCGGCGCAATGATCAGGGCGCGTGGCGCGCACGCGCGTTTGTGCTGGCCATGAATGGCGATGTTGCGGGCGCCGAACGTATTGTCCGCATGGTCGCGCCTGCCAATACGGCGGCATATATGGTCAATTTCCTTCAGAAATTGTCCGCACTTGGCCCATCGGCGCGCGCGCATGCGGTGCATTTCGGGACACTGCCGGCCTCTGGGCAGACGCCGCAAGTCGCGGTTGAGGAAGGCGGTTTTCGTCCGCTGGACCAAGTAGAGGCGACGCGCCTTGCCGCCGCAGACCTGGACCGCAAGCCCAGCACGCCGGCCACCAGCACCGACCCACGACAGGCGCGGCGCAGTGCCAAGCAGGACCGTGAACTCGCCTTGCTGGCAGCGCGCGGCAAAACGGCAAATGCGCCCGCTCAGCCCGCCGCGGCATCACCCGCGCGGGTGATGGTTGTGCCGGTTACGCCGCCGGCAGCACGCGTTGAGCCCATCTTGGCCGCTGCACCGCCGCCGCCGCCCGCGGCAACGCCCGCAGCGCCGGTTGCAACGCCCACGACAACTGCGGCCTCGTCGGCTCCTGTGGTCGTTCAACCCAGCGCGGTCAGCACGCCCGCCCCGTCCGCCCAAGCGCAACTGGCCAGCGCCCCGCAAGCGCCGCCAACGGCCTTGTTCGAAGTCCCTGCCTTGCCATCAAAATCGGCCGCTGGCGCGACACCTGCCGGGCCGCCGCCCGCCGCCGCAGCGACCGCGCGAACCGCAGCTGCCCCGACGATGGTGGCTTCCGCACCACCGCCGCCCACATCACCGGCACCTGTCGTCCCACAGGCCGCAACGCCGGTTGCATCCGCGCCATTGATGACGGCCACCGCACCGCCGGCGCCGGCGCCCGTGTCAGCGGCGGCGCCCGCATCAACGGCATCCTCTGGTCAATGGGCGGTGCGCCCCGCCGCCCCGGCGGCCTCCACAGTGCCGACCGGCACGACAGCGCCGTCACCGGCTTCCCAGGTCCGTGTTGCGGCGCTGCCGCCCTCCTCTGCGCCGCAAATGCAGTTGCCGAGCCTGGGGTCGCCCCAAATGATCAATCCAGCGCCGAACACAGCGGCTCCGGCGCAGCCCAGCAGCATGAGCGCCAGCCGCGCCCCGGCCTTTACGACGGGAACCCCGCCGGCATCGCCCGCGCCGCAAGTCGCGCAGGTCAGCCCGGCGGTGCGAGCCGCTGCCGCGCCGATCACGGCCACGTCAACGCCGGTGCCTGTCCGGACGGCGCCGCCGCCGGTTGTCACAACAGCGCCCATGTCGTTGGCGGATGTCGTGCGGACCCTGGCCCTGGAAGAAGAAACGACGCCCGTGGCCCTGCCGGATGCCGCCAAGATGAAGGCGTTGCGTCTGGCGGCGCAGAAAAAGGCCGCGGCTGAGGAAAAGGCCCGCGCTGAAAAGGCCGAAAAGGAACGGCTGGCGGCGGAAGAGGCCGCGCAAAAGCGCCGTCACCCGGCGCGGATCTGGGTGCAGATTGCCAGCGGCCCCAATTCGGCGGGTCTGCCGGGCACATGGCGCAGCATTCGGGACAAGGCGCCTGAGGTGCTGGACGGCAAAAAGGCCTGGTCTGTGCCCTATCTGCGGACCAACCGCCTGCTGGTCGGCCCGGTTCGGTCGAGCAGCGCCGCGCGCGATTTGGTCAATGATCTGGCCAAAGAAGGCGTAGCGGCAACGATCTTTTCCTCGGAAGCCGGCCAAGAGATTGAGCGAGTCGGCGGCTGATGGCCGCTTTGGCCCCTTATGCGGCAGACCCCGCGCGCAGCCGTGGGCGGCAATATCTGGAAGGGTCGCCCGGCGCCCGGGGTCCCCGGTCTGATTTTCAGCGCGACCGGGATCGGATTATCCATTCGATTGCGTTTCGCCGTTTGCGCCACAAGACGCAGGTCTTTGTTGCCCCGGATGGCGACCATTTCCGCGTCCGCCTGACCCATAGTATTGAAGTGGCGCAGATCGGGCGGACGATTGCACGCGCGCTGGGCCTGGACGAAGATCTGACCGAAGCCTTGTGCCTGGCGCATGATCTAGGTCACCCGCCTTTTGGCCATGCGGGTGAGGCTGGGCTGGAAGCCGCCATGGCGGCCTCTGGCGGCTTTGATCATAATGGCCATAGCCTCCGGATCCTGACCAAGCTGGAACATGTCTATCCCGGCTGGCCGGGCCTTAATCTGTGCTGGGAAACGCTGGAAGGCCTCGCCAAGCATAATGGGCCGGTTTACGAACCGGGCTGGGCCATGGCAGAGGTGGATCAGGCCTTTGCGCTGGATTTGACACAGCGGGCGTCGCTGGAGGCGCAGGTTGCGGCGATCGCCGACGATATCGCTTATGACAATCACGATATTGATGATGGGCTGCGCGCCGGGCTTTTGGATTTTGATCAGGTGGTTACAGCGCCCTTGGTGGCCGATCTTTGGCCCGATGTGCGCGACCGCTTTCCCAAGGCAGAGCCGCGCTTGCTTGCCGCTGAACTCGTCCGCACGCAAATTGGCCATATGGTCAATGACGTGATCATGGAAACGCAGCGGCGCCTTGCCGCGCATGGCATTGAAACGCAAGATGATGTCCGCGCAGCGCCAGAGGCGCTTGTCGGCTTTTCAGCACCGCTGGCAAAGGGAGAGGCCGCGCTCAAAAGCTTCATGTATGCAAATCTCTATCACCATCCCCGCCAGCTAGAGATTGCAAAGGCGTGTCGCCGCGTCGTCACGGGCCTTTTTGGTGCTTATCACGCCGATCACGCCCTGTTGCCGCCGGAATGGCGTGCCGATGCGCCGATGACGCAGCCGGGTCTGGATCGGCATATTGCCGATTTTATCGCGGGCATGACGGACCGTTATGCGATCACCCGATATCGGGAGATAATTGGTCCGGTTGATCTGCCCGACAATTTCTAAAAGGCCCCTGGCCGGCGGCGGATGTCGGACCGGCATTGCCAATTGCGTGTGACCTGCTAGCTCTGCACCAGGCTTGGCATTGGGGGAATGTCGTTGCGGATAGTCATTGCAGGCGCCACGGGTTTGGTCGGCCGTCAGGTCGTGGATCAACTGTGCGACCGGACGGATGTATCAGCCGTGGTCATTCTTGGCCGGCGTCCGCTGGGCAAAACCCATCCGAAAATTTCGGATCTTGTCGGTCCGCCAGACCGTTGGCCCGCCTTGCTGGACGGCAGCCAATTTGATGCTGCGATATCGACGCTGGGCACAACGCTGCATGATGCCGGATCGCAAGACGCCTTTTACGCGGTGGATCATGATCTGCTTGTGTCCTTCGCGCGGGCCGCCTGCGGCGCCGGGACACGGCATTTTCTGATGGTGTCTTCGGTTGGCGCGCATGCTGCGTCGCGCAATTTTTATCTGGCAACCAAGGGCAAGGCCGAAGCCAGCGTGGCCAATATTGGGTTTGACCGCATCGATATTCTGCGCCCCGGCCTGCTGCGGGGGCGCCGCACGGGGCGTTTGCGTTTTGGGGAGCGGCTGGCCATCGCCATCAGTCCGGTCACCGATTTTCTGACGCCGGCTGTCCTGTCCCGTTATCGTTCGATCGCGGCGGCGCAAGTGGCCGGGGCGTTGTGCCAACTGGCTGGACAGGCCGATGCAGGCCAATTCATCCACCATAATGATGACATGGTCGCCCTTGCCCGTGGCGGGACGCCGCCCAGAGGGTGAGTCGCGTCCATTGCCGACAGATTTGTGCGCATTTCTGCGCGAATCGCGACGATATATCTGATTTTCCATGATGTTTTATGGTTCGGAAATGGAGTATTTTTCGCGCGACCCTGTGCAGATATGACGGTATTGTACAATGATTGACGGCCGGATGAGACTGCATGGACAATTTTTTCGCGCAGGCAAGACACGCCACGCCCTCTGTTGAAATCATCACGACCGGCGCCTTCATGCCCGGCCCGTTGATCACGGCCTTGGGTGGCCTGTCGGTCCGGGCGTCGCACAGCCGCATGGCATCGGGCAGCGGCCTGGACGGGTGTCCGGATTTATTGATCCTGGCGGTGGGGCAGGATGATCGCACCGATCCCGATCATTGGGTGGCGCTTGCCGATGATGCGGCGCGCATTCATTGCCCCGTCATTTTGTCGGCGCCGCTGCCTGTGATTGATCATGTGCCCGACCGGCTATGGTCTTTATGCCATTCCGTTTTGTCAGAGCCCGATATGGGGGATTATGCGGCGACCATCTCTGTCGCGCTGAGCATGCGGCCCGGCTTGCTGTCCGACATATCGCGCGATGTGGATGCCGTGCGCCTGCAACGGCTGGCGGATGAGGTGGGGCGGATTGCACGTACGCTGGCCAATTTGTCGGCGGCTGGCCCCTTATCGGGCGCCGCTGTCGCGGATCTGCGGCCCGGTTTCTTTCCAGAACCGGCCACAGATGATGGCGCGCTTTCCGTGCGTATGATCCGCGGCATGATCCGGCAGCGTCGGCTGCGTGACCGCTTTTTTGACAGCAATCTCTTTGCGGACCCCGCCTGGGATATGCTGCTTGATCTGATGGCGGCGCGGCTGGAACGCATCCAGGTATCGGTGTCCAGCCTGTGCATCGCCGCCTGTGTGCCGCCCACAACAGCGCTACGCTGGATCAAGATGATGACCGATCAAGGCCTGTTTGAACGCGTGGCGGATCCTGTGGATGGGCGCCGGATCTTCATTCGCCTGTCGGACAGCGCGGCCCAAGCGATGACGCGCTTGCTGTCCGCCATGGCGCCGGGCGATCGGCTGGTTTAGGGCGCTGCTCTTGACGTAAACGTAAGGCTGGTCGATCACAGCGACAAGGAGATCCCGATGTCGCTGATTTTGATTGATCGTGAAGAGGCTGTTGCCGTTGTCACGCTGAACCGGCCCGAGGCGATGAACGCGCTGTCGGCCGCGCTGCGGGCAGAGCTTGCACAGGCCATGGTGGCGCTGGAACAGGATGAGGCCATCCGCGCGATTATTTTGACCGGGGCAGGGGATCGCGCCTTTACCGCCGGACTGGACCTGAAAGAATTGGGCGCAGACACGGGCAATCTGGGCGATGCCAATGCGACGGATGCCCAGCGCAACCCCGTCCGTGCCATTGAAGGCTGCACCAAGCCGGTGATTGGCGCGATCAACGGTGTGGCGATTACCGGCGGTTTTGAAGTGGCGTTGGCATGCGATGTGCTGATCGCATCAACCCAGGCGCGCTTTGCCGATACGCATGCGCGTGTGGGCATTATGCCGGGCTGGGGCTTGTCACAAAAACTGTCCCGCCTGATTGGCATTTATCGCGCGCGGGAATTGTCGTTCACCGGCAATTTTCTGGACGCGCAAACGGCCTGTGACTGGGGCCTGGTCAATCGGGTGGTCAGCCCGGACGCGCTGTTGCCGACGGCCAAGCAATTGGCCCGCGATATGGCAAGCATCGATCCGGCCATGTTGCGGAACTACAAGGCCTTGATCAATCGGGGTTTTGCCATGGATTTTGGCGATGGCCTGGCGCTGGAGGCAGAGCTTTCATCTGCGGCGAACCGGCAGGTTTCAGCCGATGCAGTTGAGGACCGGCGCCGTGCCGTCATGGACCGTGGCCGGGCGCAGGCACAGTGACGCAGGATTGAGCGAAAGGATAAGCGGATGAGCAGTTTTAGGGACGATCTTTTGGTCGGGAAAGTGGCCTTTGTGGCCGGCGGCACCAGCGGCATTAATCTGGGGATTGCGAAGCGTTATGCCCAATTGGGTGCCAAGGTTGCGGTCTGCGGCCGCAATCCCGAAAAGGCCGCCAATGCCGCGCGTGACATTGGTCCGGATGCGCTTGGCCTGTCCGCCGATGTCCGTGATTATGGCGCGATCCGCGGGGCGATGGAACAGGTTGTCGATCGGTTTGGCAAAATGGACATTGTCGTTTCTGGCGCGGCGGGCAATTTTCTGGCGCCCGTGCTGGGCATGTCGGCCAATGCGTTTCGCACGGTTGTTGATATTGACCTGAACGGCACCTTCAATGTGTTTCGCGGCTGTCATGATCTGCTCAACCTGCCCGGCGCGTCGTTGATTGCCATCACGGCCGGTCAGGCGATCAATGCCTCTGCCTTGCAGGCGCATGCCTGTGCCGCCAAGGCGGGCATCAACCAGCTGATCCGCGTACTTGCGCTGGAATGGGGGCCGCATGTCCGCGTCAATGGCATCTCACCGGGCCCGATTGCGAACACCGAAGGCATGGCGCGGCTCGCGCCCGACGCCAATACGCGGCAAAAGCATTTTGATCGGATCGCCATGAAGCGCTGGGGCGAAATTGAAGAGGTTGCCGAATCCGCGGTTTTCCTGTGTTCGCCCGCCGCATCATATATCACGGGCACCATATTGGATTGCGACGGCGGCTCGCAGATTGGTGACGCATCCCGCATGGATCTGGCCAAAGGCATGGCCTGATCCCCAGATCTGTCGTGACGGCAGCCCCGGCTTAGGCGCGGCTGCTGCCCCGGATCTGGAGATTGACGGGCACCGTTTCCACGGGCGCCGGCGTGCCATTGATGGCGGCAATCACATTGTCGACCAGCATTTCGCCGGCGCGGCCCAGATCCTGCTCAATCGTCGTCAGCGTCGGATAAGCGTAAAGCCCGGCGCGGATGCCATCAAAGCCGATAACGGCCATTTGGTGGGGCACATCAATGCCGCGTTCCTGCAATTTCTGAAGCGCGCCAATCGCAAATAAATCGGTCACGGCAAAGACGCCATCGACATCGGGATGCGCCGACAACAGATTGTCGATCGCCGCGGCGCCTTGTTCTTCCTTGGACAGGCCAGAGGGAATGTCCGCCATCACCGGGGTCAGGCCGTGATCGGCCAGCGCGTCGGCAAAGCCCGCAAAGCGTGCCTCAAATTGCTGCTGCGCCGGGCGGGGCGGGCCAATATAGGCAATCCGCCGACAGCCCTGTGCAACCAGATGGCGGGCGGCCATGGCACCGCCCGTGCGATTATCGGCGCGGATCGCGGTTTCTGTCGCATAAGGGGAGCCAAAGAAAACAACGGCATAGCCGTCATCCGCAATGCCCTTGAAATAACGCCAGGCATCCTCATTCTGCGAACTGCCGATGACGATCAACCCGTCCGCCTGCCGACTGTCTTCGTAAAAGCCGAATAACTGGCCGCCCACATCCTGAAACGAGACGAGCAGATCATAGCCGCGCGCAGCGGCCGATGCGCCGACACAGCCGAGCAGCGAGAAGTAAAAGGGGTTGATTTCGGTTGGCCCTTCATCCGGGCGATGGAGCACAACCAGCGCCAGCGTGCGCGTGCTTTTGGTGCGCAGCCGGGCCGCCGCCTGATTAACCGAATAATTCAGTTCTTGCGCGGCCAGCAGCACGCGTTGCCGCATGGCCGGGCTGACATTCTTATTGCCGTTGAGCGCGCGAGACACGGTCGACTGCGCGATGCCCAGCTTATAGGCAATGTCATAGGCGGTGATCCGCCGCTGCCCGGTCCTGCTCATGGCTATGTCCTAAAGGATCAGGAGGCGCATGGGTAGCGTCTTCTCAAATCGGTGCATAGCGCGTGTTTTGCACATCTCAGATGGGCAGGCATGGCACGTCACTTGCAGCGGTGCCACGACTCGGCCAAGGCAGGCCGCGTGAAGGCAAGTATCGAGATTGGCACCGATAAACTCGGCGCGCCGGTCCATATCGACATCGAAGAATTATTGGCGACCCGATTGCTTGTGCAGGGCAATAGTGGGTCTGGAAAGTCGCATTTGCTGCGCCGGTTGCTCGAAGAAAGCGCCGGCCTTGTGCAACAGATTGTGATTGATCCGGAAGGCGATTTTGTGACGCTTGCCGATGCCTTTGGCCATATCGTGATTGACGCCGGGGCCTATGATGCGCGCGAAATCACCCGCATGGCGAGCCGCGTGCGCGAACACCGGGCCTCGGTTGTGCTGGCGCTCGACAATCTCGACCTCGAAGCCCAGATGCGCTGTGCCGCCTCATTTCTGGCCACGATTTTTGAGGCACCGCGCGATCATTGGTATCCGGCGCTGGTGATCGTGGATGAAGCCCAGATGTTTGCGCCCGCGGTTGCCGGTGATGTCAGCGACGATATCCGCCGCCTGAGCCTTGGGGCGATGACGAACCTGATGTGCCGGGGCCGCAAACGTGGTCTGGCCGGAATCATCGCGACGCAGCGGCTGGCCAAGCTTGCCAAGAATGTGGCGGCTGAGGCGTCGAATTTCCTGATGGGCCGGACCTTTTTGGATATCGATATGGCCCGCGCGGCTGACCTTTTGGGGATGGAACGCAAACAGGCTGAAACCATCCGGGATCTTGATCGTGGGCAGTTTCTGGCGCTTGGCCCGGCGATTTGCCGCCGCCCCGTTGCGATCAAGATCGGCGCGGTCAAAACCAGCACCCGCATGGGCACGCACAGCCTGTTGCCGCTGCCAACGGCAGATGGATCGGCGCTGCAGGCGATGCTGTTCGATACCGAAGAGGCCGCCATTTTGCCGGCGCCTGCGCCCGCCATGGATCCCGTCCCGCCGCCGCCGCCCAGCGCGGCGATCCTGGATCAGGTTGCGGCGGCATCACAGGCGCCCGTGCCGGCCGCGCAGATGGGGGCAGATGCAGCAGGCGTGATCTGTGCTGTCTTGCAGGACATGGTGGATGATCCGGACTGCGCGTTTCAGCCGGCGGCTGCGCTGTATCAGGATTTTACGGTCCGTTGCCGGATGCACAAACTGCCCCGCGCGCCGCTGGATCTGCCGCAATTTCAGCGGCGTCTGGCAATGGCCGTTGCTGGTATTTTCGATCTGGACGATGCGCAATGGCGCGATGTTGTGGCGCTTGCGGACAAGGTTCCGGATGACATGCTGGCGCCATTTTTGATGATTGCCCGTGCCGCCCTTGCCGGTGCACCATGCCCCAGCGATGATGCCTTTGCCCGCGCTTATGGCACGCGGTCACCGGGGCGTGTGCGCCGCTTGATCGAGCATATGGAAAAAAGCGGGCTCATCGTCGTGCGCACGGATTTTGGCGGCCGCCGGTCGATCGGCGTGCCGGATCTGGGGCTGACAACCGCTGTGTCCGACGCCTAGCGCCGCTGCGCGTCAGGCAGCGGCCTGTTCGGTGCGGATGGCCTGTTGTTCACGGTGGAACAACAGCGCCTGCGCAATCGTTGCGGTCAGCACAGCAGCATCAAAAGGCTTGGTGATCAGATAGGTCGGTTCAGGGCGTTCCCCCGTCAACAGCCGTTCTGGAAAGGCGGTGACAAAGATCACCGGCACATTCATGTCCGACAGGATATCCTTCACGGCATCGATACCGCTGGAGCCATCGGCAAGGCAGATATCGGCCAGCACCAGCTCTGGCGCGGTGTCGCGGGCCAGATCAACCGCTTCGCCATGCGTCCGGGCGACGCCGACAACGCGATGGCCCAGATCGCGCACGATGGATTTGATGTGCAGCGCAATGATCGTTTCATCTTCGATGATCATGACATCTGTGGCCAGATCTTCGGCGAGTTGCTGGCGCGCTGCTTCGATATCGGCGCGGATGTCCTGATCGCTGATTTTCAGAATGCGGGCCGCTTCGGGTTCTGAAAAGCCTTCAACCGCGGTCAGCAGCAGCGCCTGGCGCGATCTTTGTGTCAAATGCGCAATGGGGCCGGCGGATGTCAGGGCCGGAATGGTGTCTGACCGCCAGAGATGATGAAAAATCCGATAAAGCTCAAGCTTGGGGGGCTGGGTCAGATCAAATTCATCGGGCGTTTTCAGCAGCGACTCCAGCGTCTCTCGAACTGCGGTGTCTCCTAAAAGCTGCGAACCGGTCACTGCCCGCGCATATCGGCGCAGATACGGCAATTCGGCCGTAACGGACGTCAAAAAGCTCATAATTCCTCCCGCTCATAGGGGTGAACCGCATTTGAAAAAGAAAGTTCCCCGCACGCGGAACAATATCTTCTCCTATCCGTTGTCTTTGTCGCGATGCAGTCTTCTGTGCCGTGCAAGGGGGCTTTACTGGTGACTTTTATAGGCAAATCGGACATCGTAGTAAAAGCTGTTTCTTTGACCAAAGAGGAACCGACCGCGATGCCGAAGAACAGAGCGCCTGAAGAAAGCGCCAGAGCTTCCAATGAGCAAAGCTATCCGGGTGAGGATCCGGTCGCTCTGGCATTGCGCCGGCTGCATGATGATGTTGTGGCTGAGCCCCTGCCTGATGATTTTCTGCGTCTGTTGGATCAGATTGAACGCAAGATTGCCGGGCAGGCGGTTGAGGAATGACGGGCGCGCCTGATCCGTCCGCTGGCCAGCTTGATCGGGATTTCCGAGACCAGCTGATTGCCATTATTCCGTCTTTACGTGCCTTTGCGCGCGGCTTGTGCGGCAATCGTGATCTGGCCGATGATATGGTTCAGGATGCGATGACACGCGCCTGGGCGGCCCGGCAAAGCTATACACCGGGAACAAATTTCCGGGCCTGGATCTTCATGATCCTGCGCAATCATTATTACACAACGCTGCGCAAGAACGCGCGGATGGTCGCCTGGGATCCGGATCTGGCGGAACGGGTTCTGGTGGCCGCGCCGACGCAGCAGGACCGGCTGAATGTGCATGATGTGCATGCCGCATTGCTGAAACTGCCGGCGGAACAGCGCGAGGTGTTGTTGCTGATCGGCGCGAATGGCGTGTCTTATGAGGAAGCGGCAGAAATTATCGGCTGCGCCATAGGTACGATCAAAAGCCGGCTCGCCCGCGGGCGCGTTGCGCTGGCTGCGCTTATTGACGGCCCGCCTTTGGACGCGCCCGAAACACCGGGCAAGGCGGGGGCCTGTTCGCCCGCACTTTTTTCGGCAGACTGAACAGGCCTTTGGTCTGCGCGCCCCTGGCCAGATCAGGCCGCCGCTTGCAGATGCTCGTCGGTCGCCGCAATGCCAAGATAATGCGGATCAAACCAGGCGATCCGACGCAGCGTTGGCCAATCCAAGATCGTCAGCCGGCGCGATTGCAGTTCGATCAACCCCATGCCGCGCATTTCCTGCAACGTCCGGTTGACATGCACCGGGGTCAGCCCGGCCAGATCGGCCAGATCCAGCTGCGTCAGCGGCATATCGCACGATAGGCCGCGGGTCTGCCCTGCCAGACGCAGGCGCGTATGCACTTCACACAGCAGGTGCGACAGCCGTTCGATCGCGGTTTTGCGGCCCAGATTGACAAGCCATTCGCCCTGGACCTGTTGTGCAAACCGGGTTTGATGCCACAGATATTTCAGCAGCCCGATATCCGCAGCAGCCTGCGCCTCCAGATCGCGGCGCCCGACGCGAATGGTTTGCAGCGGCGTCAAGGCCACGACGGATTGGACCGTCCGGCCGCCTTCCAGCCAGCAGGGGTCACAGACATCTCCCGGCAGATAGAGCGCCGTAATCTGGCGTCGCCCATCCGACAGCAGGCGATACCGGCCTACCCAGCCGCTGAGGATCTGATAGAGATGATCGGGACGTTCCGCCGCGCGCGCGAGATGCTGATGTTGGCGGATGTTGAGCGCAATGCCGTCAAAGGCATGGGCTTCACCATCACTTTGCGCAGGATGAATGCGGACGTGGCGAGGATCTGAAGCTTCATAAAGCACAGTTGTTGTTCCCCTTATCTTTGTGAGGGTAGAACACACGGCAGAAGATTTCGTTCCCGCGGGATGAAAATCATTTTTTGAGACTGGATGATTTAAGCGTCTGTCCATCGCATTTGGCTGGTGATCGCTTTCGGGAAAAGCTGTGCCGCGCAGAAATTTTTACAGATGGCGGAACAATTTTTGCGCCGTTGCGTTTTTTCTTTGCCGGATCGCCAATCCCAGCGCCCTCCCCCCCCCCCGCGGCGCGATGATTGATCAGGTCTTTGGCAAGATGCTGGGTGCCTGTTCCTGGCGTCGGAGTGGACCGGATTGGCCTTTGGCCGATCCCATTGGCCCACCACTGTTACGGCGGTGGTGGGCCATTTTTTGTGAGGTTTTCGCGGCGGTCACATTTGGGTAGAGCCATGGCATGACAGACGCGCGATTCCTTTCAGGCCAAGTGTTGCTGGCGATGCCGGGCATTGGGGACGTGCGCTTTGACCATGCGGTGATTGTGATGTGCGCGCATGATGAGGCGGGCGCGCTGGGCATCGGCATTGGTCATGTTTTGGACGGCATCAGCCTGCATAAGCTGCTGGACCAGCTGGGCATTGATCCCGGCGTGGCGCCGGACGTCCCGGTCCATTTTGGCGGCCCGGTTGAACCGGCGCGCGGCTTTGTCTTGCATTCAACCGATTGGGGCGGGGAAGGGACGATACAGGCGGGTGCCTTTGCCCTGACCAGCACGCAGGATGCGTTGAAAGCCATTGCGCGCGGGGCGGGGCCATCCCGCTGGCTTGTGGCCTTGGGCTATGCCGGCTGGGGCGCCGGCCAATTGGACGAAGAACTGCTTCGGCACGGCTGGCACGTGGCCCCGGCAGATCTTGGCCTGATCTTTGATGCGCCAACGCCCGATCGCTGGCGACGGGCCTTTGAAGCCAGCGGGATTGATCCGCGCTTATTGTCCGCAGCCAGCGGGCACGCCTGATATCTGTCGATGCAGCAACGCATATAAAGACATCTTTATATATGGATTGCGTTCTCGCTTGCTAACGGCTAGGGCCGCATCATTCCACACAGATGCCGGAGACTTTTCCCGTGGCCCATGATTATGTCGTCGCCGACCTGAGCCTTGCCGATTTCGGTCGCAAGGAAATTGCAATTGCAGAAACCGAAATGCCGGGCCTGATGGCTTTGCGTGCCGAATATGGTGCATCCAAGCCGCTGAAGGGCGCGCGGATCACCGGTTCGCTGCACATGACGATCCAGACGGCGGTTCTTATCGAAACGCTGGTTGATCTGGGCGCAGAAGTCCGCTGGGCGACCTGCAATATCTTTTCGACGCAGGATCATGCGGCGGCGGCCATTGCGGCGGCGGGCATCCCCGTTTTTGCGGTCAAGGGCGAAAGCCTGGCCGATTATTGGGATTATGTCGGCCGCATTTTTGACTGGGGTGACCAGACGACCAACATGATCCTCGATGATGGCGGCGATGCCACCATGTTTGCGCTGTGGGGCGCGCGGATTGAGGCGGGGGAAAGCCTGCCCGAACCCGGCAATGCTGAAGAAGTTGAATTTCAGCGCGCGCTTAAGGCGTTCGTCAAGGCCAAGCCGGGCTATCTCACCATGTCCGTGGCCCATATCAAGGGCGTGTCGGAAGAAACCACCACGGGCGTGCATCGCCTGTATCAGATCGCCAAGGACGGCAAGCTGCCCTTCCCGGCGATCAACGTGAATGACAGCGTCACCAAGTCAAAGTTCGACAATCTCTATGGCTGCAAGGAATCGCTTGTCGATGCCATCCGTCGCGCAACTGACGTGATGTTGGCAGGCAAGGTCGCCTGCGTCGCGGGCTTTGGCGATGTCGGCAAGGGGTCGGCTGCCTCGCTGCGTCAGGGCGGCGCGCGTGTTTTGGTGACGGAAATTGATCCGATTTGCGCGCTGCAAGCCGCAATGGAAGGCTATGAAGTCGTCACCATGGAAGAAGCTGTTGAACGCGCTGATATTTTCGTCACCGCGACCGGCAATGAAGATGTCATCACCGCAGAGCACATGAAGGGCATGAAGCCCATGTCGATCGTCTGCAACATCGGCCATTTCGACAGCGAGATCCAGATTTCGGCCCTGTCCAATTACAAATGGGATGAAATCAAGCCGGGCACCGATCTGGTTGAGTTTCCCGATGGCAAGAAGATCATCATTCTTGCCAAGGGTCGTCTCGTCAATCTGGGCTGTGCAACGGGGCACCCCTCGTTCGTCATGTCGTCATCGTTCACCAATCAGGTGCTGGCGCAGATTGAGCTGTTCACCAAGAACAGCCAGTATGAAAACAAGGTTTACGTCCTGCCCAAGCACCTCGACGAAAAGGTCGCAGCGCTGCATCTGGAAAAGCTGGGGGTGAAGCTGTCCAAGCTGACACCAAAGCAGGCGGCCTATATTGGCGTTGGCGAACAAGGCCCGTTCAAGCCCGATCATTATCGCTATTGATCGGCGGGCTGCCGCAGATGGCGGTTTCATTCCGCCGTTGATTTTCGTAAGAGGTCCGACATGTTGTCGGGCCTCTTTGCGTAAATTTGGTGGTCACGCTGACGTCAACCGCCGTTGTACTGGCCGGTGCCGTCATGGCCCTTTGGCTGGCCGCAAGCGCATGGGCGCTCGCCCGGGGCCTTGGCATGCAACGCCGGTCGGCCCAGATATCGGATCAGGCTGAACGACTTTCCATTTTGCTGGATGGCGGGCCTGCAAGTCCGGTCATTGTTCAGGCCAATGGGCGCCTTGAATGCCAGCCACGTTTGACGGCCTGGCTGGGCTTGCCCCGCACACCCCATAAAATCGCTGATTTATCGATGGGGGAATGGGGCCTATCGGTTGAGGATCTGGCGGCGCTTCAGGCAGATATAGAGGCCGCGCGCAAGGCGGCCCGGCCCTTTGTGCGCACTTTGGTGCCCCAGGGTGGCGCCCGCACCTTGCTGGTCCGCGGGGCGCCGGCGCCCAGCCGTGTTGCCGGCCGGCAATCGGTTGTCGTCTGGATCTTTGACGTCACGGAAACACAGGCAGAATTGGCCCAGCTGCGGCAAGAGGCTGCGCAGATGGCGGCGGCCCATGCCCGTGTCTCTGGCTTGCTGGAGGCCGCGCCCTTCCCAATGTGGCACCGGACGCCTGATCTGCGGCTGGCCATGGTCAATTCAGCCTATGTGGCCGCTGTCGAAGCACATGGCCCGGATGATGCCGTGCGCCGTGGGCTGGAACTGGCGGACAGCGCCGATCGCATCACCGCCATGTCGAGCGCGGCCGAAGCGCGGGCAAGCGGACGGCCCGTCGCGCGCGTGGCGCCGGTCACCATCAATGGTGAACGCCGGGCCATTCGGATTGTGGACGTGCCATTGGGGGCGGCTGGTGTTGCTGGCTATGCCCTTGATGTGGAGGATGAAGAACGGGCAAGGGCAGCCTTTCGGCGATTTGCCGAGACGCAACGCGACACGCTGGACCGTTTGTCGGCGGCGGTGGCGCAATTTGCCCCCGATCGGGGCCTTGTGTTTTGCAACCGGCCCTTTCAGCAACTCTTTGCGCTCAAGCCGGAATGGGTGGCCGAACGCCCGGATTTTGACCGCCTGCTCGATCGTATGCGGGAAACGCGGCGGCTGCCCGAAACGCGCGACTTTCCGGCCTGGAAGGCGGAACGGCGGCAATGGTTTACCCATGCCGGCGGCGCGATAGAGGAGGGCTGGGTCCTGCCCGGCGGGGAACATTTGCGGCTGGTGGCGCAGCCTTTGCCCGATGGCGGGCTGCTGATGATCTTGGAGGACCGAACAGAACAGGCGCAACTGGCGATTGCGCGCGATACATTGTTGCGAGTCCGGCGCGCCACACTGGATAATCTTTTTGAAGCGATTGGTGTTTTTGAAGCCAGCGGGCGCCTGAGCACATGGAATACCCGGTTTCGGGATGTCTGGGCGTTTGACGAGGATTTTCTGGTCACCCATCCGCGCGTGGATGCCGTGGCAGAGGCGGTTGCACCCCGCCTGTCGCATCCAGAACAGGCCGTGCTGATGCGGGATCTCGTGCGTTCAGCCACGGTCCAGCGCAAGCAGCGGACGGGCCGGTTCGCGCTTAAAAATGGGCGCCATTATGAATTTGCAGCCGTTCCTTTGCCCGATGGGGCGGCGCTGTTCACGATGCTCGACATCACCGATAGCCGTCAGGTGGAACAGGTCTTGCGCGAACGTGCCTTGGCGCTGGAAGAGGCCGACCGCGTCAAAACCGCCTTTGTCGCGAATATGAGTTATGAACTGCGCACGCCATTGACCTCTATTCAGGGCTTTGCCGAAATGTTGCAGGGCGGTCTGGCGGGGCCACTTGGTCCGCAAGCGCTGGACTATACCGCCGCCATTTTGGATTCAGCCGCGCGGCTGGGCATTTTGATCGATAATGTGCTGGATCTGACACAGGGCGATGCTGGCGCCTTGCCGATGGATCGCAAGCCAGTGGATCTGCGGGCGATGGTGTTGGCGTGCCTTGATGACGCCGCGCCCCAAATTGCGGCCAAGCAGATCACGCTCGCGACCGATATTGCAGAAACGCTGGGGGTTATCAGTGGCGATATGCGCCGCCTTGGGCAGGCCTTTGCCCAGATTCTGGCCAATGCCTTGGCCTATACGCCGGATCATGGGCGTGTTTTGATCCATGCCCGTGGCGATGAGGACCGTGTCGTGATGATTGTGTCCGATGATGGGCCGGGCATGGATGAGGCAGATCAGGCCCGTGCGCTGGATCGGTTTAGTCGCGCGGGTCAGGATGGCGCGGGGGAGGGGGATCGTGCGCTTGGCCTTGGCCTTCCCTTGGCGAAACAATATGTTGAAGGCCATGGCGGGACACTGACCCTGATTTCAGAGCTTGGCGCGGGGACCCTTGTGCAGATAGAGTTGCCCCGCGCATGACAACAGCCACGATCCTTTTGCCCGATGCCCAAGCGACGCATGATGCCGGTCATGCTTTGGCGGCCAAGTTGCGGCCTGGCGATGTGCTGGCGCTTTCGGGCGATTTGGGGGCCGGGAAAACCAGCCTTGCGCGCGGGATTTTGGCCGCGCTTGGCCTTGATGAAGACGCCCCCAGCCCCAGCTTTGCGCTGGTTATTCCCTATGCGCCGCCGCAGGTGCGCCTGCCCATTTGGCATGTCGATCTGTATCGGCTGGACCATCCCGAAGAGGCCGAGGAACTGGGTCTGGATGAGGCATTGCACGATGGTGCCTTGATCGTTGAATGGCCGGAACGGCTGGGCTGGCTGTGGCCACAAACGCTGCATCTCCACATCTCGCTGCCGCCGGAAGGTCCGCGCCGCTTGACAGCGACCGTGCCGCCGTCTTGGAAAGACCGATGGCCCTTATCATGACCCCGCCGCCGGGCGCCCCGGCCTTTCTTGATGCCGCTGGCTGGTCCGGCGCAGAGATCCTGCCATTGGCGGGCGATGCGTCTTTTCGGCGTTATTTCCGGATTGTCGATGGGGATCGCTGCGCCGTCCTGATGGATGCGCCGCCCCCGCATGAAGACCCCCGACCGTTCATTCATGTCGCGGAATATTTGACGGGCATTGGTCTGCGCGCGCCGCAGATTCTGCATCGCGATCTGGATCAAGGTTTGCTGCTGATCGAAGATTTCGGTTCGGTGCGCATGCGTGAAACCGTGGATGCCGATCTGGCGCTGGAGCCGCAGATTTACGCGGGCGTCGTTGATGTCCTGATGGATCTGCACCGCCATGCCCCGCCACCGGGGCTGAAACGCCATGGGCTGGACCAATGGCTCGATGAAATCTGCCTGTTTACCGATTGGTATTGCCCCGCCGTGGGCCTCGCCGTCGATAAGGACAGTTTTCTGGACGCCTGGCGGGCGGTGTTGACGCCCATTGCCGCGCAGGGGCAGACAGTGACAGAACTGCGCGATTATCACGCCGAAAACATCATGCTTTTGGCGGGAGAGGCCGGGGTCCGGCGCTTTGGTCTGCTTGATTTTCAGGACGCGTTGATCGGCCACCCGGCTTATGATCTTGTGTCGATGTTGGAAGATGCACGCCGCGATGTCAGCCCGGCGGTCGAGGCTGCACAATTGGCCCGCTATATGGCGCAAACAGGCCAGACAGAGGCGTTTGAACAGGCATATTGGGCGCTTGGGGCGCAACGCAATACGCGCATTTTGGGCGTGTTCGTCCGCCTGTGGCAGCGCGACGGCAAGCCGCATTACACCAGTTTTCAGCCGCGCATGTGGGGCCTTTTGGAACGCAATTTGGCGCAGCCCAGCCTTGCCCCGGTCAAGGCGTGGTTCGACGCCCATGTTCCGGCCGAACAGCGTGCGGCCTTTTGGCATGAGCCACGGGCATGACCGAGGACCGCGTGTCGCCCGGTTCGGCGCCGGATCTGGGGGCAGATCCCCCGCGCACCGCCATGGTTATGGCCGCGGGCCTTGGCAACCGGATGCGGCCGTTAACGGCAACACGGCCCAAGCCACTGGTCGCGGTGGCGGGCAAGCCGCTGCTTGACCATTGTCTGGACCGGTTGCAGGCCGCCGGCGTCGCCAAGGCGGTGGTCAATGTCCATTATCTGGCGGATATGGTCGAAGCCCATGTCGCGCAGCGCCCGGCCGGTCTGGATATCGTCATTTCGGATGAACGTGCCCAGCTTTTGGAAACGGGTGGCGGCCTGATGAAGGCCAAGCATCTGATCGATGCCGATCCCTTTTTGTGCATCAACAGCGATAATTTATGGACCGATGGCCCGGTCAACGCGCTGCGCCTTTTGGCGGGGCGGTGGGACGATGGGGCCATGGACGCGCTGCTGTTGCTCGTGCCGTTGGCGCGGGCCCATAACAATGCGGGGCAGGGCGATTTTCATATGGATGCGCTGGGGCGGCTGTCGCGGCGCAAGCCCGATCGGGTGGCCCCCTTTGTCTATACCGGCATTCAGATGCTGTCCAAAAGGCTGCTGACCGATGCGCCGGACGGCCCCTTTTCAACCAATATCTTCTGGGACCGTGCGATCGCCGAAGGCCGGTGTTTCGGCATGGTGCATCAGGGGCTGTGGTTTGATGTCGGCACGCCCGATGCCATTCCCGCAACGGAGGCGGTTCTCGCCCATGACTGAACGGCGCGATCCGGCCGTTTACACCATTCCCGCCCATCGCGCCTTTGCTGACGCGCTTGTTTCGGGCATTTTGGCGCAGCACGGGACAGACCCGATGGCGCTGGCGCAGGGCATTATCCTGGTGCCCAATAATCGCGCGGTGCAGGCGATCAGCGATGCCTTTGTGCGGCGGGCCGAAGGCGGTCTGTTGATGCCGCGGCTGGTCCCGATTGGTGACCCGGAATTGGATGACCGCACCGGCCCGGCGCTTGATCCTGTTGAGGGCGCACCATTGCCGCCCGCCATTGATCCTTTGCACCGTCAGTTGATCCTGGCGCGGCTGTTGACCGAAACCCAGCCCATGGATGCGGCCGAAGCGATGCGCCTTGCGGCAGATTTGGCGCGGGTGATCGATCAGCTGTTGGTCGAAGAAAAATCGCTGGCCGATTTGCGCAATGCCAAGCCGGCAGAGCTTTTGTCGGAGCATTGGGACAGGGCCTTTCATCTGTTGATCGGCATTCTGGATCGCTGGCCCGATGAAGTGCGGGCACTTGGCAAGATTGATCTGGCGGATCGGCGCAATCAGCTGCTGCGGCGCGTGTCAGATCGCTGGCGGCAACAGCCGCCGCCCGGCTTTGTGATCGCGGCCGGGATCAGCACCGGCGCGCCGGCAGTGGCCCGGCTTTTGAAGACCATCGCCCGTCTGCCCAAGGGGCAGGTCGTGCTGGCGGGTCTGGATCAACATATGCCGGATGCCGAATGGCAGGCGATTTGCGGCACGGATGCCGCGCCGCCGCTGGAAACCCATCCGCAATTTCATCTGTGGCAAATCCTCAATGGCATGGGGGTGGCCCGGGCTGAGGTTCGGCCGTGGCGGCATGGCAGCGCGGTGGATGCCGCGCCCGACCGGTCCCGTGCGATTTCAAATGCGCTCGCGCCCGCCCGCTTTACCGACAAATGGGTTGATCTGCCCGCTTCGGAAAAGCGGCTGTCGGGCGTTTATGCGATGGAACATGCAACGCCTGCGGATGAGGCACAGGCGATTGCGCTGGCCATGCGCGATGCCATTGGCCGGCCCGGCACCGTGGCCTTGGTGACGCCGGATCGCGGCCTTGCCCAAAGGGTGAGCGCGCATCTGAAGCGCTGGGGCATAGAGGCCGATGATTCCGCCGGGCGGCCCTTGTCGGCGACACCGCCGGGCATGTTGTTGCTTGCGCTCGCGACGGCCGCCGCCGAAGGCTTTGCCCCGGTTCCGCTTTTGGCGCTGTTAAAGCACCCGCTGGTCCAATCAGGTGCGGCGCGGCTCGCCTGGCTGGATGGCGCGCGGGCGCTGGACCTGGCCTTGCGGGGGCCGCGCCCGGCTACGTCATTGACCGGCGTGACGCGGTTTCTGGAGACAGGGGATAAGCGGACAGCGCAGATCCGGGCGACGGCGCGCGCCTGGTGGGCGCAGGTCGTGCCGATCCTGACCCCCATCGAACAGGCCTGTGATGGGCCAAAGCCGCTGGCTGTTGTGCTGGAAGCCCTGCGTCAGGGGCTGGAGGCATTGGCCGGTGAGGCGGTTTGGGCGGGCGATGCTGGCCGGTCGCTGGCTGATTTATTTGCCGCGGTCCAGGCGCATGCAGAGGCCGGTCCGGCGCTGATTGATCCGGCCAGTCTGCCCCGGTTGTTGCGTGATCTGGCCGATAACAGCCTGTGCCGCCCGGCCCGTGGTGGCCATCCCCGGATGTTCATCTGGGGCTTGCTGGAGGCGAAGTTGCAATCGGCGGATCTGATGATCCTCGCCGGGTTGAACGAAGGGGTCTGGCCGGCCTTGCCCCGGCCTGATCCCTGGCTGGCGCCAGCCCTGCGGCGCAGCCTTGGTTTGCCCAGTCTGGAACGGCGGATCGGCCTGTCCGCGCATGATCTGGCCGGGGCTTTGGGGGCGCCCACGGTCCTGTTGTCACGCGCCCGGCGCGATATGGGGGCGCCGGTCAATGCCTCGCGCTTTTGGCTGCGGCTGGAAACCATGATTGGCCATGTGCCGCCACCGCCTGTCCGCTATGATCTGCTGGCGCGGGCCATTGACGGGGTGAAGGGCCCGCCGCAGCGCGCCCGGCGCCCGCGCCCCGCGCCACCCGTGGCGGCCCGGCCACGCACCATTTCTGTGACCGATGTCGATCGGCTCGCCGCCGATCCCTATTCCTTTTATGCCAAGGCGATGCTCCGGCTTTATGCGCTGGATGATGTGGATGCAGAACCCGGCGCTGCCTGGAAAGGCTCTGTCATCCATAAGGTGCTGGAAGACTGGGCAAATCTTGATGGCTATGCCGAAGGCGCGTTGGTTGCCCGGATGCGCCATGCGCTTGAAGGCGGGGCTGTCCACCCGGTCACCCGGACACTGTGGCAACCCCGGCTCGATGAAGCGGCGCACTGGGTGGAAGCCATGGTGGCAGCCTATCGCAGCGATGGCCGCACGCCATTCAAGGCCGAAGTGGATGGCCACGTCGAAATTGATGGCATCACCGTTGTCGGCCGGGCCGACCGGCTGGATCGCACGCCGGGTGGCATAGCAATTATCGATTACAAAACGGGCAAGGCGCCCAGTACCCGGCAGGTCAAGGCGGGCCTTGCCGTGCAGCTGGGCCTGTTGGGCCATATCGCGGAACAGGGCGGCTTTAAGGATGTCGCGCCCTTGCCTGCCGAGGCGTTTGAATATTGGACCTTCCAAAAGGCCAAGGATGAGATCGGCAAAATCGAAACGCCAGCGGGCGACAAGGGAAATCGCATCCCCGTTGATGATTTCGTGGCGACCATCGTTGGGGTTTTTAAACGCCACGCCGCGCGCTGGCTGACGGGCGATGCGCCTTTTGAGGCAAAGCTGCACCCCGATTATGCCTATGGCGACTATGACCAGCTGATGCGGCTGGAAGAATGGCAGGGGCGCGACTGATGGCAAAGCTCCGCGCCTTTCAGCCGCTGCCCGATTTGGAGGCAGAACAGGCCACCGCCTCGCGTCCGGATGGGCAAATTTGGCTGTCGGCCTCGGCGGGTGCTGGCAAAACACAGGTGCTGACGGCACGGGTGCTGCGCCTGCTGCTCAATGATGCCGATCCCGACTCGATCCTGTGCCTCACCTTTACCAAGGCGGGGGCGGCCGAAATGGCGGACCGCATCCATGACCGTCTGGGGGCTTGGGTCACCTTGCCCGAAAAGACGTTGAGAAAGGAGCTGTCAGCCCTGGGTGAGCCGCATCTTGGCGATCGGCTGACGGTTGCGCGGCAGTTATTTGCCAAGGTTCTCGACGCGCGTGGCGGTGGCTTGCGCATTCAAACCATTCACAGCTTTGCGCAGACCGTGCTCGCTGCCTTTCCGGCTGAGGCGGGCCTGCCGGTCGGCTTTCGGCCGATTGAAGGGCGTGAAGAGTTGCAACTGCGTCAACAGGCGCTGGGCGCGCTTGTCACCATGGCAGAAAAGCAGGGGCGGCTGGGCACGATCGACCGGCTGAAGCTGCTGGCCCGGCGCATTGGCGAGGCCGCAACCCGGCGCCTGCTGGATCGCTGTGCCCAGGTGCCCGATGCCATGGAGTTGTTGGGCACAGGCGATATGGACGCGGTGGCCCGGCGGCTTTTGTCGGGCGGGATTGATGATATTCAGGGCTGGTTGGAGGCCCGCTGTTCAGACGCGCTGTGCGATATCGAACGGCTGGCCTTTGTTCGCGATGCCAATATGGCATGGACGACGACGCAGGGCGAAACCACTGTGCAGGGCCGAAACTCTGCCGCTGTCGTGCGCAACTGGCTGTTGCAGGATGCCGTCCATCGCGTCGCAACGCTGGAGGATCTGCGCACCGCCTGGATGACGCAAAAAGGCACATTCCGCACAAAGACCCCGGATGCGCCCGGCTATGCCACGGCCGTCGAAGCGCTTGACCGCTGGCTTCTTGATGTCCTCGACAAGAAACGGGCGCTGGCGCTGGTCCCTGCGGTGTCGGCAGCGCTTGAACTGGGGCAGGATTATGCCCGCATCTATGGCGAAACAAAGCGGGCCGCAGGCGTCGTCGATTTTAATGACCTCATCCGGGCGACGCTGCGCGTTTTGAAAACAGACGGCATTGGTGACTGGATCCGGTATAAGCTGGATCAGTCGATCGACCATATTCTGGTTGATGAAGCGCAAGATACCAATGCCGATCAATGGGATATCGTCAGGGCGCTGTCCGGGGAGTTTTTCGTCGGCGAAGGCGCAAAGGCAGATCGGCTGCGCACCATTTTTGCCGTTGGTGATTTCAAACAGGCCATTTTCGGATTTCAGGGCACAAATCCAGAGAAATTTGAAGAAGCCGGCGCTGACTTCCGGCAATGGGTGGATGCCGCCGGGCAGGATTTTGAAACGCCATCCATCAACAAATCCTTCCGGTCCAGCCAGCCGATTTTGGATGTCGTTGATGCGGTTCTGACCGATTTGGGTGAGGATAATCTTGGCCTGCCCCATCCGTTGCAGCGCCATGTTAGCGCGCAAAAGCATGGCGGCTATGTGGAGGTGATGCCGGCGGTGGCCGCGATTGAGGGCGATGAGGAAAGCGACGCGGTCGAGGATGAGGAAGAGACCTGGCTGGCCCCGGCTGAGCTGATCCTGGCGGAACGCCTGGCAAAGCAAGTGCGCGACTGGACGACCGGGGGCCTGTTCCTCGATAAGGAAGGGCGTCTGGCAGAGCCCGGCGATGTCATGATTTTGCTGCGTAGCCGCAATGAACTCGCCCGGTTGATCGTGTCGCGGCTTTACGAGGAAAAAGTGCCGGTTGCCGGGGTGGATCGGTTGCAGCTTCATGCCCCAATTGCGGTGCAGGACCTGATGGCCTGTATCCGCTTTGTCCTTCAACCGGGCGATGATCTTGCGCTGGCAAGCATCCTGGTTTCCCCGCTGATGGGCTGGTCCCAAGATGATCTTTATGCCCGCGCTTTTGGTCGCAGAACCGCCTTGTGGCCGCATTTGCGGGCGACCTGTGCCGAGGATGATCTGGCGGTGCTGCGCCAGTTGCTGGATATGGCGGATCGCACCACGCCTTATGCCTTTTTAGAGGCGATTTTGTCTGGCCCGATCGGCGGGCGCCGCAAGATCCTGACGCGATTGGGGGAGGAAGCCCGCGACCCGATTGAGGAATTGTTGAACGCCGCCTTGCAGTTTGAAGCGGCGCATACGCCGTCATTGCAGCTGTTTCTGGACTGGTTCAGCAGCGGCAATGTCGACATTAAACGCGATTCCTCAAAGCGCGAAAATGCGGTGCGCGTGATGACGGTGCATGGCGCCAAGGGCTTGCAGGCCCCCATCGTCATTCTGGCCGATGCCACGGCCGACCCCAAATTCAGGCTAAAGCCCGATATCGAGTTGCAGGCGGATGATGACCACTCGGTGCCGCTGTTCCGCCCGAAGAAAGAGGATATGGTTGATGCGCTGCGGCCCGGCGCAGAGGCGCAGGACAAGAAGGAACAGCAGGAACATTGGCGGCTGCTCTATGTGGCGATGACGCGCGCCGAGGAACGCTTGTACATTTGCGGCGCCAAAAAGCCGAGCCAGATGAAAAATGGGATCGGTGAGAATTGCTGGCATCGCCGGATTGAAGACAGCATGGCCCAAATGGCCGATGTTGTCCGCACAGAAGACGGCGCGCTGATCCTCCACCGCCCCGGCGCGCGCGCCAAAACGCCCCGTGCAGGCGCTGATGTGGCGCAATGGCCGGGGGATATCCCGCCATGGGCCCGGCAAAGCGCACCTGAAGAGGCGCGTCCCGCCCGGCCGCTGTCCCCATCGTCCCTGGGCGTGCCGGATATGGCCAGCAGCCCGCCGCCCGACCCGGCGATGCGCGTAGCTGCCCAGCGCGGGACATGGCTTCATGCGCTGTTTGAACGGCTGCCTGCGGTGGCGCCAGAGGCCCGCCGGCAGGTTGGCCTGTCATGGCTGGAAAGCCAGCAAGCGCCAGAGCCAGAGGCGCTGATCACGGCTGCGCTGGCGGTCATCAGCGATCCTGATCTTGCCCATGTCTTTGCGCCGGACGCTTTGGCAGAGGCGCCGCTTGCAGGTGTTGTCGATGGCCAAGTCATTGCCGGCATTGTCGATCGCCTGCTGGTCACGCCAGAGGCAATCACGGTCGTCGACTTTAAGACCGGGCGCCATGTGCCCAGTCATGCCGGGGCTGTGCCCAATTATTACAAGGCCCAGATGGGGGCCTATGCCGCCGTGCTGCAAGGGATTTTTCCGGGGCGTCAGGTGCGGGCGGTTTTGCTGTATACAGCCGGGCCAAGTTTGATTGAACTGCCCGCCGATGTGTTGGCGGCCTGGCGTCCGGGCCATAGCCCCCCATAGCAAATCTTGTCCCTAAGGCTGGTTGAGATCAGCCGATCAAAGGCTTACATTCGCCCCTGTACGAAGGAGAATCTGTCCATGCCCACCAAGGCCATCACCGATGCAAGTTTTGCGACTGACGTTTTGAACGCGGGAGAGCCCGTGCTCGTTGATTTTTGGGCCGAATGGTGCGGTCCGTGCAAGATGATTGGCCCAAGCCTGGAAGAAATCTCTGAGGAACTGGCGGGCAAGGTGACCATCGCCAAGATCAATATCGATGACAATCCAGATGCCCCGGCCAAATATGGCGTGCGCGGCATTCCGACGATGATCCTGTTCAAAAATGGTCAGCCTGCCGCCACCAAAGTGGGCGCCGCGCCCAAATCGGCGCTGAAGGGCTGGATTGAATCTGAACTTTAACAGCCGGTTTCCGCTGCATCCCCCAAGGGGTGCAGCGGCAGCCTGTCTGGACGTTTAGCTGCGGTAATCGGCGTTGATGCTGATATAGCCGTGGGTCAGATCGCACGTCCAAACCGTGGCGCGGCCTGTGCCGAGGCCAAGATCAACGCCGATGCTGATATCCTCCCCCTTCAAATGGGCAGCGACCGGGGTTTCATCATAGCCTTCAACCGGCAGGCCGCCCTGTGCGACCTGCGTCGTGCCAAAACGAATGGCCAAAAGATCGCGTTCGGCCGGCTCACCCGCTTTGCCCACGGCCATGACAACCCGGCCCCAATTGGCATCTTCCCCGGCAATGGCCGTTTTGACGAGCGGCGAATTTGCGATGCTCATCGCAATGCGCTGGGCGCTGGGGTCTGACACGGCACCGTCCACCGTGATTTCAATGAATTTGCGGGCCCCTTCGCCATCGCGCACCACAAGATGCGCCAATTGGCGGCACAAATCGGTCAAGGCGGCGGCAAAGGCATCGGCCCCCGGCATATCGTGGTTCACCAAGGGCGCGTGCTGGGCTGCCCCCGTCGCAAAGGCCAGTACGGTATCTGATGTTGAGGTATCGCTATCCACAGTGATGCACGAAAAGCTCGTCTTGTTGGCGGCACTCAGCATGTCTTGCAGCAACGCCGGGCTGATCGCGGCATCGGTGAAGATATAGCCGAGCATCGTTGCCATATCCGGCGCGATCATGCCCGATCCCTTGATGACGCCGATCAGCGTGACCATCGTGTCGCCAATCATGGCCTGCGTCATGGCGCCTTTGGGGAAGGTGTCGGTCGTCGAAATCGCCGCGGCAATATCGGCCCAGGAACAGGGCGGTGCGGCAAAGGCGGCGTCCAGCCCCGCTTCTGCCTTGTCGATGGGCAGCGGCACGCCAATGACGCCTGTGGCCGACACAAATACCTCTTGCGCGCGACAGCCCAATTGGCCGGCGACCTTGGCCGTGATGGCCTCCACCGCGGCGCGCCCCTTATGCCCGGTAAAGGCATTGGCATTGCCCGCGCTGACGACCAGCGCGCGCGCCGTGCCGCCGGGCAGGTGCGCCCGGCACCATTCGACTTCGGGAGACGGGCATTTGCTTTGCGTGGTCACCCCGGCAACCACCGTGCCGGCATCCAGCGTCACAAAGCTGAGATCAGCACGATCCCAGGCCTTATACTGCGCCCGCGCAACGCGCGGCGTGACCCCGGCAATGGAGGGCAGATCCGGAAACGGGCGGGCAAGGGGGGAAATGGCGGTGCTCATGCGCCGGGCAGTAACCGTTCGCATCGCCCGGTTCAACTCTGGCAGCGCCTGGGGGGCGTGCAATCTTTCCACCAAATCTTAGGCATCCGGCGCTAGGCTGGGATGGACGGCGCGGGGTTCGCCCCCTATATCCAGCGTCAACGGACAGGATTGATGCGGCTTTTTCTTTATCTTGTGGCCCTTTTGGCCGGATTTTCGCCCGCGCAGGCGAACCGTGCGGTGTTGGCCGAGCCGATCGCCGTGGGTGCTGTGTCGCAGCCAATGGCCGCTATTGCCGTTGCACCGTCGCGCCAGCCGCTGGTCCATCAGGCTTTTTTGGCGTCCCCCGGTCATCTGCCCCCGGCCCATGGTGGCGTCCGCCTGTCTGCAGCGCCCATCGCGCCGACAGCCCCTGTTGAACTGACCGATCGTCCCCGCGCCTGACGCGCGCGCCAGATTGGCCCCTTCACCCCCTGTTCTTGCGTCGCGCCCCGCGCTGACGCCCCAATTTCATTAAGGAAACCGCCATGTTCGGCAAGATCGCCAAATCCATTTTCGGCTCATCCAACGACCGTTACGTCCGTTCGCTCATGAAGATTGTTGACAAGATCAACAGCCATGAAGCCGCCATGCAGGCATTGAGCGATGCCGACCTGCAAAATCAGACGCAGGTGTTCCGCGCACGTCTGGAGGCGGGCGAAACGCTTGACGCTGTTTTGCCCGAAGCCTTTGCAACCGTCCGTGAAGCGGCCAAGCGTACGCTGGGGCAGCGCCATTATGATGTTCAGCTAGTCGGCGGCATCGCCTTGCATCGCGGCGAGATTGCGGAAATGCGCACCGGCGAAGGCAAGACGCTGGTTGCCACGGCCGCAACCTATTTGAACGCGCTGCCGGGCAAGGGCGTCCATGTCATCACCGTTAACGATTATCTTGCCCGGCGTGACGCTGAATGGATGGGGCAGGTCTATCGCTTTTTGGGCCTGACGGTTGGCGTGATCGTGCCGAATTTGACCGACGAACAGCGCCGTCAGGCCTATGCGTCGGACATCACCTATGGCACGAACAATGAATTCGGCTTTGATTATCTGCGCGATAACATGAAGTATGATCGTGCCCAGATGGTTCAGCGGCCCTTTAACTATGCCATTGTCGATGAAGTCGATTCGATCCTTATCGACGAAGCGCGCACACCGCTGATCATTTCCGGGCCGACCGACGACAAGTCAGACCTTTATCTGCGCGTCGATGCGATCGTGAAGCAACTGGACGATGGCGATTATGAAAAGGACGAAAAACAACGCTCCATCGTGTTGACCGAAGACGGCACGGAAAAGGCGGAACGGCTGCTTGAATCCGCAGGGCTTCTGCAAGGCGCCAATCTCTATGATTTTGAAAACACACAGGTCGTGCACCATCTGAACCAGGCGCTGCGGGCCAATGTGATGTTCAAGCGCGATACCGACTATATCGTGAAAGATGGTAAGGTCGTCATTATCGATGAATTTACCGGACGCATGATGGAGGGGCGCCGCTGGTCGGATGGTCTGCATCAGGCGGTTGAGGCCAAGGAAGGCGTCAATATTGAGCCGGAAAATCAGACGCTGGCATCCATCACCTTCCAGAATTATTTCCGCATGTACCCAAAACTGGGCGGCATGACGGGCACCGCCGCCACCGAAGCGCGCGAATTCTTCGACATCTACAAGATGAACGTCGTCACCATCCCCACCAATGTGCCGGTGAAGCGGATTGATGATGAGGATGAATTCTACAAGAACACGCACGACAAATTTGGCGCCATTGCCAAGCTGATCAAGGAACGCGCGTCCCAGGGCCAGCCCGTACTGGTTGGGACGGTGTCGATCGAAAAGTCAGAGCTTCTGTCTGAATTCCTGAACAAAGAAGGCGTGGACCACAATGTTCTGAACGCCCGTTACCATGAACAGGAAGCCCATATCGTGGCACAGGCCGGGCGTTTGGGCGCGGTGACGATCGCCACCAACATGGCCGGCCGTGGCACCGATATTCAGCTGGGCGGCAATCTGGAATTCCGCATTCAGGATGAGCTGTCCACGCTGGAAGATGGCCCCCAAAAGGACAAGGAAATCGCGCGCATCAAGGCCGAGATAGAGGCCGAAAAGCAGCGTGTGTTTGAAGCCGGCGGCCTGTTCGTCATCGGCACGGAACGCCATGAAAGCCGCCGGATCGATAACCAGCTGCGCGGCCGGTCTGGCCGTCAGGGGGATCCGGGCCGGACCAAATTCTATCTGTGCCTGGATGATGATCTGTTGCGCATTTTTGGCCCGGACACGCTGTTTTCCAAGATGATGAACAGCAACCTGGCCGATGGGGAAGCCATTGGATCCCGGTGGCTGTCCAAAGCCATTGAAACGGCCCAGAAAAAGGTTGAGGCCCGCAATTATGACATCCGCAAGCAGGTCGTTGAATATGACGATGTGATGAATGACCAGCGCAAGGTCATTTATGAACAGCGTGGCGACATCATGGATGCCGAAACGGTCGATGATGTGACGATCGATATGCGGCATGAAACGATCAACGCCTTGGTCGGTGACGCCTGCCCGCCCAACAGCTACCCCGAACAATGGGACATTGAGGGGCTGAAAACCCGTGTTTTCAATGTCTTTGGCCTGGATGTGCCCGTTGAGGCATGGGTCACCGAAGCCGAAATTGAACCCGAAATGATCGAGGAACGCATCCGCGATCAAGCCGATGCCATGATGGCCGCCAAACAGGCCGAGCTAGAGCCGGATATGTGGCGTCAGGTCGAAAAAAGTGTTCTGCTGCAATCGCTGGATCACCACTGGAAAGAGCATCTGGCAACGCTTGATGCCCTGCGTGCTGTGATCCATCTGCGCGCTTATGCGCAAAAGACCCCGATCAACGAATATAAGCGCGAAGCCTTTGCGCTGTTTGAGCGGATGCTGGTTGCGATCCGTGAGGATGTGACGCGCATTTTGTCGCATGCCGAGTTCCAGATCCAGTTGCCGACTGATCTGCCGCCGATGCCCGATTTTGTGACAACGCATATCGACCCGTTGACCGGTGAAGATGACAGCCGCGATCTTGATGCCGCAGCC
>JBJOJQ010000199.1:0-2557 GCA_046046525.1 Pseudomonadota bacterium | reverse complement strand
GTCAAATGGCTTGCGGCAAAGCTGTTGACGCCAGCTGCCAACTAATATTCGATGGCCGGGCCTTTTTATTTGTTGGAGTATAATATGGCCCGGCCTTTTGTTCTTGCTGCTGCGATGTGCGTGACGGCAGCCCTGTGTTCTCAAGAGGCTGTGGCGGCACCGCCGCCCGCACCGGCCTCCACGCCGGTGTCATCTGGGGACATGCTGGGCCAGTGCTTTGTGAACAAATCGACGGCTGAGGATCGGCAAGCTCTGATCCGTTGGCTGGTGGGCGCACTGGGCAGTTCGGACAAAGTGTCGTCGATTGTGAAGGTGGACCCTGCCGAACTGGATACGGCCAATCGTCAGGTCGCGGCGCTTTTTTCACGCCTGTTCACGCAGGATTGCGTCGATATTGCGCGCCCAATGTTGAAAAATGAGGGGCAGCGCGCCTTTGAAGTCGCTGGCGAAGCGCTTGGCCGCACCGCCATGCAGGACATGTTGGCAGATCCCAAGACGGCGAACGCTTTACTGGGGTATCTGCGCTATATTGATCTTATTGCGATCGGCAAATTGTCGCTGCCTGAGGCGTCAAAGAAATAGGCGGGTGGAGGCCGGGTCTTCTTGCCTCAGTAAATCGTGTACCCGCCATCGATGACGAGCGCATCGCCGGTGTGAAAGCGCGATGCGCGGCTGGCGAGATAGACGGCGATGCCGGCAAAGTCGCGGCCTTCGCCCCATCCCCCCATCGGCACGCGGCTGATCACGCGGTCGTTGAACTTGTCATTCGCCTGCAAGCCTGCGGTCATGTCGGACGTGATCCAGCCCGGCAAAATGGCGTTGACGGTGATTTTGTGGCGCGCCAGCTCAACCGCCATGGCCCGGCACATGGAAACAACGGCGCCCTTGGTGGCGCCATAATGTTCATTACGTGCCGCCCCATGAATGGCGGCGGTCGATGCGATGCCGACCAGGGATCCGCCGCCATCGCCGGCCTTGTCGCGTGTGATCATGTGGCGGGCGGCTTCGCGCAGGGTGAAGAAAACGCCATGGACGTTGATGCTTTCCAGCTTCTGGAAGTCTTCGGCGCTGATATCGAACATGTCGCGGCGTGATTGGCCGATGCCGGCATTGGCAATCGCCTGATCAATGCGCCCGAATTCATCGATGATATCCTGCATCGCGGCCTTGACCGCCGCTTCATCTGACACATCGACACACGCCGCGCGGACCTGCCCGCCATGTTGGGCCAGTTTGTCGCGTGCCGCTGCATTTTTGGCGGCGTTGGTGCCCCAGATGATGACAGTCGCGCCATGCTGTGCCAGCCCTTCGGCCATGCCGATCCCAATGCCGCCATTGCCGCCCGTGACAAGCGCGACTTTGCCGGTCAGATCAAATAGGTTCGCCATGTGCCTCTCCTCATGTGTCGATATGGGAGAGGACAACACATGAGGAGAGGCGAACTGTCAAATGCTGGATGGTCGGGCCCGACGCATGCAGCGCGAGCCTATGCCTGGGCCAGCAGCCTGACGGCGTCGGTTTGCAGCAGCATCGTGGCGGCGGCGGTGTTTGAAATGGGGATATGATAATTGCGGCTGATTTCATGAACGCCATCCCCCATGGCGCCGCGCGCGGCAATCCAGTTGAGAATCTCAATCCCCTGGCTGCCGGCCAGATCAACAATGTCGAGCGATGAGTGCAGGGTAAGGGCATCGGGATCGGCGGCCAGATTGTCCATGCAAAACCGGTCATAATCGGGGTTCATATGCCCGGCGCGTTCCCCATCCAGCTGGTGCGATAGCCCGCCCGTCCCAAAGACAACCACCTTGGCATCGCTGGCCCAGCTTTGCACCGCCGCATGCACCGCCCGGCCAAGCGCCAGCGCCCTTTTGGGGCTGGGCAGGGGGTGCTGCACCGTGTTGATGGCAATGGGCACGATCCGCACCGGAAAATCGCCTGTGTGATCGGGCCAGGCCAGCTCCAAGGGGATCGACAGCGCATGATCGATCAGCAGATCCTGGCAGGTCGTGATATCAAATTCATGGGCCACCAGCGTTTCGATAATATGCCAGGATAAATCGGTGTCCCCCTGGCATGGCCGGAACAGCGGCAGGCCCCAACCTTCATCCGCATTTTGATATTTGGCGGCTGCCCCGACGGCAAAGGTCGGCAGCTTATCCAAAAAGAAATTCAGGCCGTGATCATTATAGAACATGATCGCCACATCGGGCCGCTGCGCTGCCAGCCATTTATGGACTGGAATAAAGCCATCAAAAAATGGTTTCCAATAAGGATCTTGCTGAAGGCCTTTGGCGATGGCTGCGCCAATGGCGGGGACATGGCTGGTGAAAATGCCGCCGATCATCTGTGCCATGGGTCAGAGCCCCTTTGCCTGATCAAGCAGCATCTGCTTGAACGCCGGCACGCTCATGCCCGTTTGCTGGGCGCCGATATCCTGCACGTTCAGGCCGAAAATGCCCGCAAGCTTTGCGAGATAATATACATTTCCGCCAGCTGCGATCATCGCCAGCACATTGCGGGCCTTTACGGCGGCGCGCTGTTCCGCCGTAAGGCCGAA
>JBJOJQ010000181.1:0-13780 GCA_046046525.1 Pseudomonadota bacterium | reverse complement strand
GTAAAGCTGCGCCAAAACGCGCGGACAAAGGCAGATCGTGCGCGCGGCCTAGCCCATAGCGACACGGGGCAGCCGAAAGGCCGAGAGAGAAGGAAGGACGGGCGCATGATCTGCTGCCCCCTCTGCGCCGGCACGCGGTCGATGGCGCGTCCCGTTTTGATGCGTGCCGGCTTGGTACAGGATCCTCCCACAGTCTTACCGCCCCGACTTTGTAGGTCGGCAGGCGCTTTTTTGCGCAAAAATGCTTTTCAAAATGTGCCAGCGACCTAAAGGCCAAGCGCGAACAGAGACGAGGGAGTTTCAAGATGGCGAATGCGTTGCGGGTTGCGCTGGCGGGCTTGGGCACAGTGGGTGCAGGCGTCGTCAAGCTGATTGACGCCAACCGGAGCCTGATTGAACGCCGCGCGGGACGCCCGATTGAGATTGTTGCGGTGTCGGCGCGTGATCGCAATCGGGATCGCGGAGTTGATTTGTCGCGCTTTGCCTGGGTGGACGATACGACAGCATTGGCCAGCCTGCCCGATGTCGATGTGGTTGTGGAATTGATCGGCGGATCGGATGGCCCGGCGCTGGTGCTGGCCCGCAACACCATTGCGCAAGGCCGCGCCTTTGTGACAGCGAACAAAGCGATGATCGCGCATCACGGCCTGGAACTGGCCGCCGCCGCAGAACAGGCCAATGTCGCCCTGAAATATGAAGCAGCGGTTGCCGGCGGCATCCCCGTGATCAAGGGCCTGCGGGAAGGGGCCGCAGCAAACGAAATTTCGGGCGTCTTCGGCATCCTCAACGGGACCTGCAATTACATTTTGTCGACCATGGAGAGCGCCGGGCGTGACTTTGCCGATGTGCTCGCCGAGGCACAGGCGCTGGGTTATGCAGAGGCAGACCCCAGCTTTGACATTGATGGCATCGATGCCGCGCACAAATTGTCGATCCTTGCCAGCCTGGCCTTTGGCACCGCGATTGATTTTGATGGCGTCGATATTCGCGGCATTCGTCATGTGATTGCAGCCGACATCGTCGAGGCGCAGGCTCTGGGCCACCGCATCCGGCTGGTCGGCATGGCGTCGGCGGCGCAGGATGGCCTGTTCCAGCGGGTGCAGCCCTGTCTGGTGCCGCTGGCGCATCCGCTGGCGCATGTGACCGGATCGTTGAACGCCGTTGTGGCTGAAGGCAATTTTGTGGGCCGCCTGTTCCTGCAAGGGCGCGGCGCCGGGGAGGGGCCAACCGCGTCTGCTGTGGTCGCCGATCTGATTGATATTGCCCGTGGCGAAACCGGCCCTGCCTTTGCCATGCCGGTGGCCAGCCTTGCGCAATCGGGCCGTGCGCCATCCGGCGACCGGATGGGCCGCAGCTATCTGCGCTTTATCGTGGCAGATCGCGCCGGTGTGCTGGCAGAGATTACGGCGGCCATGCGCGATGCCGGTGTCTCGATTGTGTCCCTCAGCCAACGCGGCGTGACAGCCGAAGGCGCAGCTGTTGTCGCCATGGTGACGCATGAGTGCAGCGAAGCCAATGTGTCCAAGGCATTGGCGCTGCTGGAAGGGTCAGAAAGCCTGAAGGCGGCCCCCATGGTCATGAATATTCTGAACGTCTGACACCCGGCGGACGGGGCAAGCCGGTGACCAACCGGCCCGCCTTTGTCCTGGCCCCATCATGCTGTTGTGCCCTCAGTGGACAGGGGCTGTTTTGGTGCGACCTTTAAGTTCATGAATATATTTAACCTTTGGGTCACTCTTGGCGGCCAGTAGGGGGATATATGTCAACAGGATTAGGGGGTTCAGCCCTCTGCTTGTCTCGACAATGTCACCGGCCTGTCTTACGGGCATGGAAAGGCCAATAGATGGGATACAATGAAGGATGGTAAAGCCAAGCAAAGTTCTTGACCGCGTTCTTGTGCTTGAAATGGTGCGCGTGACGGAAGCCGCCGCCATTGCGGCATCGACCCTTGTGGGGCGTGGCGACGAAAAGGCCGCCGATGCTGCCGCCGTCGAAGCCATGCGGGCGGCGCTCAATGAACTGGCGATGGATGGCACCGTTGTCATCGGCGAAGGGGAACGCGATGAAGCCCCGATGCTCTTTATCGGCGAAAAAGTTGGCTCTGCCATTGGCAGCGGTCCGAAGATCGATATCGCGCTGGATCCGCTGGAAGGCACGACGATCACTGCCAAGGCTGGCCCCAATGCGTTGGCCGTTTTGGCGGTTGCCGAAGAAGGCAATCTGCTGAACGCGCCCGATGTTTATATGGACAAGCTGGCGGTTGGCCCCGGCTATCCTGACGGGATTATCGATCTTGCCAAGTCGCCGACGGAAAATGTGCAGGCGGTGGCCAAGGCCAAGGGCGTGACCCCGGCCGAAATCATTGTGTGCGTGCTGGATCGTCCCCGCCACGAAAAGCTGATCGCCGAATTGCGGGGCATTGGCTGCGGCATCATGCTGATCCCCGATGGCGATGTGGCTGGCGTGATTGCTGTGACCAATCCTGAAACAACCATCGACATGTATATGGGATCTGGCGGTGCGCCCGAAGGCGTGTTGGCGGCGGCGGCGCTGCGGTGTGTGGGCGGCCAGTTTAAAGGGCGGCTGTTGTTCCGCAATGATGATGAACGCGCCCGCGCCCGCAAATGGGGCATTTCGGATCTGGATTACATCTATGATTTGAATGAACTGGCCAAGGGCGATTGCATTTTTGCCGCAACCGGCGTGACCGATGGATCCTTGCTGGATGGCGTGAAGCGTCTGCCCGGCGGCAAGATGACAACCGAAAGCGTTGTTATGCGGGCCAGTTCTGGCACGGTGCGCTGGGTGCGGGGCGAACATCGCAAGCATGGCTGACGGCCAAGTCGGGCGACTTGGGTGGCTTCAGGGGCGGGGGATGCAAAAGTCCCTCGCCTCCGCCGTTTTATCTGACTAATACAGGCGCGCGATGATAGACCGTTCGCCCCCGACCAATGATGCACGTCCCTGGGAAGATGAGGACGCGGATGATCTGTCCGCCCGGCATCCGCAGGATTTTGCCGCCGAAACAGTCTGGCAGCGGCGCTGGCGCTGGATCAAGCGTGGGGCGCGGCTTTCAGTCATTATCTTTGTTATCCTGTTAGTCTGGCTGGCCTTTACGGCGCCCTTATCAAAATCATTGCAGCCCATTGCCCCGCCGCAACTGACGCTGTTGACGGCCGATGGGCAGCCCATTGCCCGCAATGGCGCGAATATTGGGCCGCCCGTTGAGGTGAAGACGTTGCCCGCGCATGTCACCAATGCCTTTATCGCGATCGAGGATCGCCGCTTTTACAGCCATTGGGGGGTGGATCCGCGCGGTCTGGCGCGGGCTGTGGTCAATAATCTGGGTGATGGCGGCACGCAGGGCGGCAGCACGATCACGCAGCAGCTGGCCAAGATCACCTTCCTGACCCCAGAACGCAGCCTGACACGCAAGGCGCGGGAAATGCTGATCGCCTTTTGGCTGGAAGCCTGGCTGACCAAGGATGAGATCCTGGAAAGATATTTGTCGAACGTCTATTTCGGCGACAATGCCTATGGCCTGAGCGCGGCGGCCATGCACTATTTCCATAAAGAGCCCGACCGCCTGACGGTTTCAGAGGCGGCCATGCTGGCCGGGCTGGTGCAGGCCCCATCGCGGCTGGCCCCGACCAAAAATCTGAAAGGCGCGCGTGCCCGCGCCCGGCTGGTGATCGACGCCATGGTCGATGCCGGCTTTTTGACAGCGGCCGAGGCGGACGATCTGCGGCCCGCGCGGCTCGACGTGCGGCCCGATAAGGGGCCACCTTCGGGGACATATTTTGCCGATTGGGCGTTGCCGCAGGCACGGGCCCGGTTGGAAGACGCCTATGGCAAGGGCGATGTTGTGACGACGCTGGACGCCCGCTTGCAAAGAATTGCCCGCACTGTGGTTGCGCGCGCGCCGCTGGGCTCTGCGCAGGTCGCCTTGGTCGCGATGCGTCCCAATGGCGATGTCGTCGCCATGATCGGCGGGAAAAGTTATAAGGAATCGCCCTTTAACCGGGCCACACAGGCCCGGCGCCAACCGGGATCCACGTTCAAGCTGTTCGTCTATCTGGCGGCGCTGCGGTCTGGCCTGACGCCGGACAGTCTGGTTGACGACAGCCCGATCACCGAAGGCGGATATCGGCCCAAGAATTCCGATGGGCGGTATAAAGGGGAAATCACGCTGAAGCGCGCCTTTGCGCGGTCCAGCAATGTCGCGGCGGTCCGGCTGTATCGGCGCGTGGGGGACAAGGCCGTTATTCAGGCGGCACGGGATTTGGGCATCAAAAGCCCTCTATCCGCCGATCCCAGTCTGGCCCTGGGCACATCTGGGGTGACGTTGCTGGAACTGACAGCGGCCTATGCCGCCGTGGCCGGGGACCAATATCCGGTGACGCCCCATGCCCTGCCGGAAAAATCAGGTGGGCTTTTGGACCGATTGCTGAGTTCGCGGCGCAGCCTGGGCGGCAAGACGCGGCAACATATGCTGGATCTGCTGGGCGCCACTGTCATTCAGGGGACGGGCCGGGCCGCGGGTCTCGCCATTCCGAGCTATGGCAAGACAGGCACGTCGCAGGACAATCGCGATGCCCTGTTCATCGGTTTTGCCGATGATCTTGTGGTTGGCGTCTGGGTGGGGCGTGATGACAATAAGCCCTTGGGCGGGGTTCATGGCGGTGGCCTGCCGGCGCGGATCTGGCGCGATTTCATGGGACAGGCCATTGCCGGGGCAAAGCGCGCGCAGGCCCCTGTTGAGGTTGAAAATGTCCAGGAACCGCTGGGCAATGACACGATGGATGTGCTGCCAACGATTGACCTTGAAGGCGTGGAGATTGATCTGGGCGAAGACCCCGCGGCGCGTGTGCAAACCGGGGTGGGCGGTGTTGATGTGAATGTGAACATCAACCGCAATGGTGTGACCGTCCAGCCAACTGACCCACAGGCGCCGCCGCCGCCACAGCCTTGAGGCTTGCTGCATCTGTCGATCGCCGTCTATCCCCCGGGGCATGAGCTTACCGCGCGCCTTTGAACATTCGTTGACCGGACAGGCCTGGCGCTGGCGGGGGGCTGGTGGCGAGGCCGATGACCTGGTGACCCAGCTGCTGCTGGCCCGTGGGTGCCCCTTTGAAGAGCTGGAGGCGCATCGCAACCCGACCATCCGGGCGTTCATGCCCGATCCGTCGATTTTTCGGGATATGGAACGCGCCGCCGCGCGCCTAGCCGACGCGGTGCAAGCGGGTGAGCGCATCACCATTTTTGGCGATTATGATGTTGATGGCGCGACCTCTGCTGCGCTGTTGATCCGGCTGTTGCGCGATCTGGGGCAAGAGGCGGGCTATTATATTCCCGATCGTCTGCTGGAAGGCTATGGCCCGTCGGGCGATGCGCTTGTCCGGCTGCGTGCGGCGGGATCGACGCTGGTCGTTACGGTGGATTGCGGGGCACAAGCCTTTGAGGCGCTGGATATGGCGCGGGCGGCCGGGCTTGATGTCATTGTGGTCGATCACCATAAATGCGCAGCCGAACTTCCGGTGGCGCATGCGCTCGTCAATCCGAACCGTCTGGATGAAGACGATGGCGCCGCACATGGCCATCTTGCGGCCGTGGGGGTGGCCTGGTTGCTGGGTGCGGCCCTTGTCCGCCTGTTGCGGCAGCGCGGCTATTTTGAGAACCGGGCAGAACCGCGCCTGCTTGATCTGCTGGATATTGTGGCGCTGGGCACGGTGGCCGATGTGGCCCAGTTGCGGGGCCTGAACCGTGCCTTTGTGGCGCAGGGGCTGAAGGTGATGGCGGCCGGGCGCAATATTGGCCTGAATGCGCTGATCACTGCGGCCCGCCTGACGCGTGCGCCCGTCTGTTCAGATCTGGGCTTTGCGCTGGGCCCGCGGATCAATGCCGGGGGGCGGGTCGGCAAGTCTGACCTTGGGGTCCGGTTGCTGACCACCGCCGATGCCGAGGAAGCCCGGACCATTGCCGAGGAACTGGATCGTCTGAACACCGAACGCCGCGCGATTGAAGCGGCGGTGCAAGACGACGCAACAGCGGCTGCGGCGCGGCAAGCCAATCGGGCGGTTATTCTGGTCGCAGGCGATGGCTGGCATCCCGGTGTTATTGGCATTGTGGCCGGACGTCTGAAGGAAAAAATGGGCCGGCCGGCCATTGTCATTGCTCTCGACGATCAAGGCATTGGCAAGGGATCAGGCCGGTCGATCGCGGGAGTTGATCTGGGCGCCGCCATCCTTGCCGCCAAGGATATGGGCCTGCTGATCGCGGGGGGTGGCCATGCCATGGCGGCCGGGCTGACGGTGGCCGCTGACAAGATTGAGGCGCTGGCCGACTTTCTGGACACGCGCCTGGCAGAAGATGTTGCGCGGGCCAGTGAAAGCCGGGCTTTGTTGATTGACGCCATCGTCGCCCCGGGCGGCGTGACAGCGCAGCTGGCCGAGGCGCTGGAGGCGGCGGGCCCTTATGGTATGGGCTGGCCCGCACCGCGCATTGCCGCCGGCCCTTTGCGCGTCGTGAAGGCAGATATTGTCGGCAAGGATCATGTCCGCACCATCCTGTCGGGGGATGATGGCCGATCGTTCAAGGCGGTGGCCTTTCGGCAGGCCGAAACAGAATTGGGTCAGATCTTGCTCAATGCGCCGCGGGACCGGCGGCTTTGGGTCGCCGGCCGCGCCAAGGTGGACGATTGGTCGGGGCGGGCTGCGGCCGAACTTCACATTGATGATGCGACTTGGTGCGATTGAGGTGTTGACGCACGCCGCGCGAATCCCTAATGGCGCGGCTCCATCATTGATGGCCCCTTCGTCTAGCGGTTAGGACGCGGCCCTTTCACGGCTGAAACACGGGTTCGATTCCCGTAGGGGTCACCAAAAAGCGCACGCCTGCACTGGCTTTTGCTGCTTTGGTGTTGGTCGCATCCCCCTTATTCAGATCCATCGCCAAGTCGCGCAAGCGCCTGCGCCACCTTGTTTTTTGGTGGGATGTTGGCGATGTTTGCGCACCGCAGTTGCTGGGGCGGGTCTTGCGATCTGGGCTGGATTCATCCGTAAGGCGCGTTACAAGCCGCTTATGGACCGAGGATTAAGACTGAAAAGCCTTGCGCAAGAACCCCTTGTGCATTTTTTGCTGGCAGGCCTGTTGGTATTTGGCATCGCAAGTTGGCGCGGCACGGCCGTTGATCCAGCCGATCGCACCATCAAAATCGATGAAGATCGGGTTGGCCTTTTGGCGCAGCAGTTTGAACAGACCTGGCAACGCAGCCCCTCTGGCGCTGAGGTTGACCAGTTGATCCGCGATTATGTGCGCGAAGAAATTTATTACCGTGAGGCGTTGCGCATGGGGCTGGATCAGGATGATCCCATCATTCGCCGCCGCTTGCGGTCCAAGATGGAGTTTCTCGCCGCATCACAAGTCGAAAGCGCGATCCCCACGGATGCAGAGCTTCAGGCATGGATGGCCCGCAACCCCGGCCGCTATGCGCAGGGCAGTCGGTATAGTTTTGATCAGGTCTATATCGGCCCGGCCAATGGCCCCGATATTGACCAACGCGTCGAAACGGCCCTGGCCCGGTTGCGCGCGGGCGCCGCGCCGACATCGGTGGGGCAGCCGCTGTCGGTGCCCGCGCGGCTTGAGGACAAGGGCGTGGATGCCATCAGCAATGATTTTGGGGATGGGTTTGCAGCGGCGCTGCGCACCCTGAAGTCTGGGGATTGGTCTGGCCCGATTGCGTCGGGCTTTGGCATGCACCTTGTTCGCATCACCCAGATTACGCCCGGCACGCCGCCGCAGCTGGCCGATGTGCGCCAGCGGGTGGAAAATGATTGGCGCGCCGCCACGCTGGAGGCGCGGCAGGCCAAGGCCTATCAGGCGCTTCTCGATGGCTATAGCGTGCAGATCAAGAAACCCTGATGCGCTTCCTTGTTCTATTTTTGCTGGCATTGATCGCGGCGGCCCCGGCGGCGGCGGATGAATTGCGGCCCGGCTATCTGGATTATACCGAAATCCGGCCCGCTGAATGGCGCGTCACGTGGAAGGCACCGTTGCGATCAGGCCTGGCCAGTCGGGCGACGCCCATTCTGCCATCGGGCTGTGCCGCAACTACGCCGCAGCGCGTCCTGGATGATGTTGCGCTGAAAATGGAATGGACGCTGCGCTGTCAGGCGCCATTGGCAGGGCAGACGCTGACCATTGAGGGGCTGGACCGGACGGTGGCGGACGCCCTGTTGCGCGTCGCGCCTTTGGGAGAGCCGGTGCAGACCGCGCGGCTGACGCCCGAGGCGCGCAGCTATGACGTGACCGCCCAGGCCAGCCGCTGGGATGTTGCCTGGACCTATTTGGTGATCGGGCTGGAGCATATTCTGCTGGGCTTTGACCATTTGTTTTTCGTCATCGCCTTGGTGCTGCTGCTGAACCGGGGGATCACCATTTTGAAGGCCGTGACCGCCTTTACCGTTGCGCATTCCATCACCCTGATTGGCACAACATTGGGCTTTTTGGGGCTGCCGCAACGCCCGGTTGAAAGCGTGATTGCGCTGTCGATCATGTTTCTGGCGGTTGAAATTGCCAAGGCTAAACCCGACGCCCTCCGGTTGTCGCAGCGCATTCCCTGGGTGGTCGCGTTCCTGTTCGGCCTGCTTCATGGCTTTGGCTTTGCCGGGGCGCTGAAAGAGATTGGCTTGCCCGAAGGCGAAGTGCCGATGGCACTGCTGACATTCAATCTGGGTGTTGAGGTCGGCCAGATCTTCATCGTGCTGGTGACCATGGCGATTTTGGCGCTGGTCGGGCGCCTGTCATCGCGCGCGTTGCGGCTGGTGGTCATGGGCACCACATATTTTATCGGTATTGTCGCGAGTTACTGGTTTATCGAGCGGACCCTGGTGTAGCGCGCCGGGGGCAGGGCTGTCCCTTGCCGGAAAACCGGGCTAGGGCGGCGCGATGACGCCCGCCAAGACTGCCACCGACACAGGATCATGGACCGCCGAAATCCGGACGACGCTGGCGCTTGCCTGGCCGTTGATCCTGTCGAACCTGTCGGGATCGCTGATCCATGCGACGGATGTGTTCCTGCTTGGCAAATTGGGTCCGGCTGCGCTCGCCGCCGGGGCGCTGGCGACCAATTTGGTGATGGCGCTGTCGTTATTCGGGATGGGCCTGATGGTCGCAACGGCACCGATGATTGCGTCCGAAAAGGGCCGCAAGCCGCATTCGGTGCGTGATGTCCGCCGCACGGTCCGGCAGGGCCTGTGGCTGGCCGTGAGCTTTTGTCTGCCGGTCTGGGTCGCCTTGCTGTTTGCAGAGCATATTTTTCTGGCTTTGGGCCAGACGCCCGAACTGGCGCGCGGCGCATCAACAATGGTGGCGACGTTGATGTGGAGCATGCTGCCCTTTTTGGGGCTGGTTGTGCTGCGGTCCTTTCTGTCTGCCAAGGGACGGACGATCTGGACGCTTTACGTCACGCTGTTCGGCGTGGTCGCCAATGCCCTGCTCAACTATGGCCTCATTCTCGGCAAATTCGGCTTTCCGCAAATGGGGCTTGCCGGGGCCGGGCTGGGTAGCACCCTTGTTAACTTACTGATGTTCGCCATCCTGGCCGGGGTCGTCAGCCGGCACCAAGATTTCCGCCGTTATCATCTGTTTGGCCGGTTCTGGCGGGCGGATTGGCCACGTTATCGCGCGCTGGCCCGGCTGGGTCTGCCCATTGGCCTCACCATGGGCTTTGAGGCGTCGGTGTTCAGTGTTGCCATTTTCCTGATGGGGCTGATCAACACGGCATCGGTCGCGGCCCATGCGGTGGCGCTGCAAATTGCTTCGATCACCTTCATGGTGCCGCTGGGCTTGGCGCAGGCAACAACGGTGCGCGTGGGCATTGGCCATGGCCGGCGTGACCCGGCCTTGATTGGACGCGCGGGATGGGCGGGCTTTGCGCTTGGCGTTGGCTTTATGGCGATGACCGCGCTGATGATGTGGCTGATCCCCGGCGCCTTGGTCGCGCTGTTCGTCGATCCGGCGGCCGCAGGAGGTGCGGAGGTCACCCGCCTTGCGATCAGCTTCCTGATGGTCGCGGCCGTTTTTCAGGTCGTCGATGGGGCGCAGGTGATGGGGGCGGCAATGCTGCGCGGCTTGCACGATACACGCATTCCCATGGTTTATGCGCTGTTCGGATATTGGGGCATCGGCATTGGCGTTGGCGCCTATCTGGCCTTTGCCGCGGAACTGGCGGGGCTGGGCATCTGGATCGGCTTGGCCAGTGGGCTGGCCGCCGTCAGCCTATTGATGGTGTGGCGCTGGCAGCGCCGGGCGCGTCTGGGGCTGGTGCCGCCCGCTGGCTGAGCCGCCCTGCGAAAAAAAAATCGCAGCGCGAGTCCTTGACGGGGGCGGACCGGCCACCCATATCGCCGGCGTTAGCACTCGCCATAAGTGAGTGCTAATCGAATTTCTTGATCCAGAGAGGGTAACTCACATGGCATTTCGTCCGTTGCACGATCGCGTGCTCGTTCGCCGCATTGAAGCCGATGAAAAGACGGCTGGCGGCATCATCATCCCCGACACCGCCAAGGAAAAGCCGCAAGAAGGCGAAATCGTTGCTGTTGGCAACGGCGCCAAGGCCGAAGACGGCAAGGTCACGCCGCTCGACGTGAAGGCCGGCGACCGCGTTCTGTTCGGCAAATGGTCGGGCACCGAAGTTAAGGTCAACGGGGAAGACCTGTTGATCATGAAGGAATCCGACATCCTCGGCATCATTGGCTGAGTTGTCCCCGCGTCCCGCTCGCCCTGCGCTGTGCAACGGGCGGTTCCTCTTTTGAGGGCGGGATGACGCAAAAGACGGGCAAGGCCGGTCAGGCTCTGCCCAAACGGATTTTTGAAAGGACTGCACAATGGCTGCAAAAGACGTAAAATTTGGCCGCGACGCGCGTGAACGCATTCTGCGCGGCGTCGACATTCTTGCCGATGCGGTGAAGGTCACGCTTGGTCCCAAGGGCCGCAATGTCGTGATCGACAAGAGCTTCGGCGCCCCCCGCATCACCAAGGATGGTGTTTCGGTCGCCAAGGAAATCGAACTGAAGGACAAGTTCGAAAACATGGGCGCCCAGATGCTCCGCGAAGTCGCCTCCAAGGCGAATGACGCAGCAGGCGACGGCACGACCACGGCCACCGTTCTTGCCCAGGCGATCGTGCGCGAAGGCATGAAGTCGGTTGCCGCTGGCATGAACCCGATGGACCTGAAGCGCGGCATTGATCTGGCCGTTACCAAGGTTGTTGAAGACCTGAAGAGCCGTTCGAAGCCGGTTGCTGGCTCGTCTGAAATCGCACAGGTCGGCATCATTTCGGCCAATGGCGACAAGGAAGTCGGCGAAAAGATTGCCGAAGCCATGGAAAAGGTTGGCAAGGAAGGCGTCATCACGGTTGAAGAAGCCAAGGGCCTTGAGTTTGAACTGGACGTTGTCGAAGGCATGCAGTTCGACCGCGGCTATCTGTCGCCCTACTTCATCACCAATCCGGAAAAGATGCAGGTCGAACTCAACGATCCGTTCATCCTGATCCACGAAAAGAAGCTGTCGAACCTGCAGGCGATGCTCCCGATTCTGGAAGCTGTCGTTCAGTCGGGCCGTCCGCTCCTGATCATTGCCGAAGACATTGAAGGCGAAGCGCTGGCGACCCTGGTCGTCAACAAGCTGCGCGGTGGCCTGAAGGTCGCAGCCGTCAAGGCACCGGGCTTTGGCGATCGTCGCAAGGCGATGCTGGAAGATATCGCCATCCTGACCAAGGGTGAGATGATCTCGGAAGATCTGGGCATCAAGCTGGAAAGTGTCACGCTGGGCATGCTCGGCCAGGCCAAGCGCGTCACCATCGACAAGGACAACACGACCATTGTCGACGGCGCGGGTGAAGCCGACTCCATCAAGGCGCGCACCGAAGCCATTCGTCAGCAGATCGAAATCACGACCAGCGATTATGACCGCGAAAAGCTGCAAGAGCGTCTTGCCAAGCTGGCCGGCGGCGTTGCCGTGATCAAGGTTGGCGGCGCGACTGAAGTGGAAGTCAAGGAGCGCAAGGACCGCGTTGACGACGCGCTGCACGCAACCCGCGCAGCCGTTGAAGAAGGCATTGTGCCGGGCGGCGGTACGGCGTTGCTCTATGCCACCAAGGCTCTGGACGGCCTGAAGGGCGCCAATGACGACCAGACCCGCGGTATCGACATCATTCGCAAGGCGATTGAAGCCCCGATCCGTCAGATCGCATCGAATGCAGGCCATGATGGCGCTGTCGTCGCTGGCAATCTGCTGCGCGAAAATGACGAAACCCAGGGCTTTAACGCGGCGACCGACACCTATGAAAATCTGGTGAAGGCTGGCGTGATCGATCCGACCAAGGTTGTCCGTACGGCGTTGCAGGATGCTGCATCGGTGGCCGGCCTGTTGATCACGACCGAAGCGACCATTGCTGAACTGCCGGAAGACAAGCCGGCAATGCCCCCGATGCCGGGCGGCATGGGCGGCATGGACTTCTAAGTCCTGTTGTCAAAAACATGAGGAAGGGCCGGGACGAAAGTTCCGGCCCTTTTTCATTGGCCGTTATGTGGCGCAGCGGCGGTGGCCGCCGCATCCTTTGGCAGCATGTCTGCCGCATCGTTCAGCGCATCTGTTTCGGAGCGCGCCGGGGCCCCCGGTTGCGGCGTTTCGCCACCCCCGCAACTCGCCAAGGCCAGCGCAAGCGCGGCCATGCCCCAGATCCTGACCATTCGCATCCGCGCCTCCATGAAAAAAGGGCTGCACCCCATTGGGATACAGCCCTTTGACTGGTGATGAAAGCCAGTCGCTTTACATGTGGTTCGCAGCAGCTTCGGCGGCCGCAGCGGCGGCATCCTTGGCTGCGTCGGCCGCATCGGTGGCGACATCGGCGGTCTGGTTAACCGGCGCAGCGGCATTTTCAGCCGGTGCCGCGTCCAGCGTTTCATTGACGACCGGCGCCATGGTTTCGTTCAATTCAATTTCCGCATTTGAGGCATCGTCAGCGGCTTTCCCGCCGCAGGCCGCAAGACCCAAAGAGGCCAAAGCCACGACAGACAAGATAATCGACTTCTTCATGCAAACCCCTGATGTCCCGAGAAAGAAACAAGTATCCCGGCCCGTCAGCCGCGCTGCACAGTCCGGATTTCATAGGCGTAACCTGTCCATTTTCGCTTGGCAATCGCCTTTATGATATGGGGTTGCGCCGCCCATTTTGGCCATGGTTGATGAAATGTGCGGATCCTAACAGATGTGATTGACCGGATATAAAGATTTCTTTATGTCCTTATATCATGACGAAAATGCTCGATATCTTCAGGGCCCTTGCTGACCCGACACGGCTGCGCATCGTGCAATTGCTGCGGTCGATGGAATTGTCGGTCGGGGAATTGGCCCAGGTTCTGGCGCAAAGCCAGCCGCGCGTGTCCCGCCACATTAAAATCCTCTGCGATGCAGGCGTTGCGGAACGGCGCAAGGAAGGCAGCTGGGTCTTTATCGGCCCCGGTCCCGCCCATGCCACAGCGCCCCTGTTTCAGGCGATTGACGCGTGGATCGACACCTTGGGCGAAGATCATTGGCATATTGCCGATGCGGCCCGCCTGGCCGCCGTCCGGGCTGATCGCGCGGCGGCGGCCGAACGTTATTTCGCTGCCCATGCCGATCATTGGGATAGCTTGCGGTCTTTGCATGTGCCCGAAGCTGAGGTTGAAGCCGCGATGCAGCGCGTTCTGGGTCAGCAGGGCCTTGGCGTCTTTGTTGAC
>JBJOJQ010000136.1:0-6694 GCA_046046525.1 Pseudomonadota bacterium | reverse complement strand
TGTCACCACAATATCGGCGCCAGCAATGGCCGCTGCGGCATCAGGCAGGATATCAATGCGCGCGCCATTGGCCCTTGCCTTGGCGACAAAATCGGCATCCGGTTCATAGCCCTGCGGGCATCCCGCGCGCACGTTGAACTGCATAAGCCCGGCGGCTTCGATGATCGAGGCAAGGACATTATTGCCATCGCCCAGCCAGGCCACCTCCAGACCACGCAAGTCTTTGCCGCTTTCCATGATGGTCAGCAGATCCGCGACAATCTGGCAGGGATGCGACAAATCGGTCAGGCCGTTGATGACAGGCACGGATGAAAACGCCGCCAATTCTTCAACCTTGGCATGATCATCGGTGCGGATGACGATCGCGTCGACCATGCGGGACAAGACACGTGCCGTATCCGCGACCGTTTCGCCCCGGCCCAATTGCATCTGGCCCGCCGCCATGAACATGGCATCCCCGCCCAATTGCCGCATCGCCATTTCAAAGCTGACGCGCGTCCGCGTGGAATTTTTTTCAAAGATCATGCCCAGCGTATGGTCCCGCAAGGGCGCATCGGCATCGGCACGCCCCTTGGGCCAGCCCTGACGCGCGGCCTTTCGGGCCTGCGCATCCTTCAGGATCGTGGCCAAGGCTGGCGCGCCGGCATCCTCCAGGTTCAGGAAATGCCGGGTCACGCGGCATCCGGCAGCGTAAAGCTGGCCGCCCCTGCCGAAAGCTTTTCCACGCATTCGGCAATATGGCTGTCATCGATGGTCAGTGGCGGCAGAATACGCACAACATTGTCGCCGGCGGCCACGGTCAACAGACCGTGATTGTCGCGCAAATGCGCCACAAAGGCCCGGCTATCGACCTTGAGTTTAAGGCCAAGCATCAGGCCAACGCCACGCACGCTATCAAACAGCGCATCATGATTGGGGATCATCTGTTCCAGGCTTGCCCGCAGACGGTCCCCCTTGGTTTTGACATTGTCGAGAAACGCCGGCTCCAGAATAACGTCCAGAACGGCCATGCCCGCCGCACAGGCCAGCGGATTGCCGCCATAGGTGCTGCCATGCGTCCCGACGACCATGCCCGCCGCTGCCTTTTCGGTGGCAAGGCACGCACCGACCGGAAAGCCGCCGCCAATGCCCTTGGCAGAGGCCATGATGTCCGGTGTGACGCCGAAATGTTCATAGGCATAGAAATGCCCGGTCCGGGCGACGCCGCACTGAACCTCATCAAACACCAGCATCAGATCCAGTTCATCGCAAATCGCGCGCAGGCCTTGTAAAAATTCAAGGCTGGCCGGGCGAATGCCGCCTTCACCCTGAATGGGCTCAACCAAAAAGCCGGCGGTTGCATCGGTGATGGCCGCCTTTGCGGCGTCCAGATCATCAAATGGCACAACGACAAAGCCGTCCAGCAAGGGCGCAAACCCATCGCGCAGCTTTTCCTGATCGGTTGCGGAGATTGTTGCCATGGTGCGGCCATGAAAGGCATTTTTGAACGTGATCAGCACATTTTTGTGCGGATTGCCCTTGGCGTGGTGATACCGCCGTGCTGTCTTGATCGCACATTCCACGGCTTCGGCGCCGGAATTTGTGAAGAAAACCGTGTCCGCAAAGGTGTTATCCACCAACCGCTGCGCAAAGGCTTCGCCCTGCGGGCTGCCATACAGGTTCGACACATGCATCAGCGTCGCCGCCTGGTCGGCAATCGCCTTTGTCAGATGGGGGTGGCCATGGCCCAAAAGATTAACCGCGATGCCGCTGGCGAAATCCAGCGCGCGTCGGCCGTCCTCGCTGATGAGATAGCACCCCTCCCCCTTCACCGGGCGAAATCCGCACCGGGGATAGACAGGCATCAAGGGCGTGATCGTCATGGCTTTGGGCCTCCTGTTCAACTCAATACAAAAAGGCGGCCAACTGGGCCGCCTTTCAGCGAACAGGGCTTATAGTGGGCCGCAAAAGGCGGGACAACCCCCGCGATAGCAGGGCCTTTAGCTGCGGATTTTCCAGCCGCTTTTCAAAAGTGCATAGCACAAGGCCGCCAGCCCGATATTCAGCGCGATCAACAAGCCGACGCCAAAGCCCAAGGGGATGTCCGCTTGCCCAATAAACCCATAGCGAAAGCCCGAAATCGCGTAATGAAAGGGGTTGGCATGGCTGATCGCGGCAAAGGTCGGCGACAATTTATCAACCGAATAAAATGTTCCCGATAACAAAGCGAGCGGCGCAACAACAAAGTTCGTCACCGCCGCTGCATGATCAAATTTCTCCGCCCAAATCGATGTCAGCACACCCATGAAGGCAAGCATGGCAGATCCCAACAGGCCAAAAAGCAAGATCGCCCAGATATGCGTTGGCTGCACATGGACGCCGGGCCAGAAGATCATGGCGACCCAAATCGCAATACCAACGCACACCGCGCGCGTGACAGCCGCCCCGGCAAGCCCGAACAGCACCTCTCCGGTCGACAGCGGCGGCATCAGATAATCCACAATCGTTCCCTGGATTTTACCGACGAGTAACGAAAAGCTCGAATTCGCGAACGAATTCTGCATCATCCCCATGATGATCAGGCCCGGCGCAATAAAATCAGCAAAGGGTGCGCCCAGCACTTCCTTGCGGCTTCCACCCAGGGCAACGGTGAAAATCACGAGGTAAAGCAGGGTCGTCAGCGCCGGGGCCCAGACTGTTTGGAGCTGCACCTTGAAAAAGCGGCGAACCTCCTTCAAATAAAGGGCTTGCAAACCTCCCCAGTTGACCGATCGGATGGCCGGGACGCCGGGCTGGTTGCGTATTGCAATTTCGGACTCGCTGTTCATGACCATATCGCCTATCGGCTGCTGCCGAATGTCGCAAGGGTCGCGGCAGTCCCAAAGCATTGAAGTGGTGAACACATGTCCTGGACCGATGAACGCATCGAACAGCTAAGAACGATGTGGAGCAAGGGGATGACCGCATCCCAGATCGCCGAAGAACTGGGTGGCGTCAGCCGCAACGCAGTGATCGGCAAGGCGCATCGTCTGGGCCTGCAATCCCGCCCCTCGCCTGTGAAAACAGCGGATGGTGAATCCGCGCCGGCGCGCAAGGCCGCTGCCCCGCGTGTCAAGGCGGCCCCAGCCGCACCGGCGGCGGCCCCCGCGCCAAAGCCACAACCAGCACCGCCGCGCGCTGCTGCCCCGGCCCCGGTCTCATCGACGCCCCGATCCACCAATCCGGATCAGATGCCCCCGACCATCCGGTCAATCGGCCCGGGTGGCTTTGTCCGTCAAAACCCGGGGGAACAATCCGCACCGCCGCCGCCCGCGCCGCCACGGCGTCTGGTGCCGGCCCGGCCCAGCCCGGAAATTGCGGACAAAACCTCGCTGCTCGATCTTAATGATCGCATCTGCAAATGGCCTTTGGGTCACCCCGGTGAGCCCGATTTCCATTTTTGCGGTGAAAAGGTGAACCCCGGCTTTCCCTATTGCGTGGAACATTGCGGCCTGGCCTATCAGGCGCAGATGCCCCGCCGGGATCGCAAGCCGCTGCCCTTTGCCGTTCCGGGCGCGAAACCCAGCGGGGGATAAGTTCAAAGTCCCGCTTGCACGGGTGAGTCGGGCATGGGTATAGCAATCACATGTCCGATGATCTGTTCGCGTCCGCACCCGCAACTTCAGGCGGTTATGATGCGTCTTCCATCGAAGTGCTTGAAGGGCTGGAGCCGGTCCGGCGCCGCCCCGGCATGTATATCGGTGGGACGGATGAACGCGCCTATCACCATCTTGCGGCCGAAGTGCTCGACAATGCGATGGACGAAGCCGTGGCTGGCCACGCCACGCGGATTGAAATCACGCTTGAGGCTGGCAATCGCCTGACCATTACCGACAATGGCCGGGGTATTCCGGTCGATCCCCATCCCAAATTCCCGGACAAATCGGCGCTTGAGGTTATCCTGTCGACCCTGCATTCGGGCGGCAAGTTCAATGGCAAAGCCTATGCGACCTCTGGCGGCCTGCACGGCGTGGGTGTTTCAGTCGTCAATGCCTTGTCGACAGAAACCATCGTCGAAGTCGCCCGCAACAAGGAATTGTTCCGCCAGCGTTTTTCGCGCGGGCAGACGCTCGGTCCGCTGGAAAAGCTTGGCCCGGTCAATAATCGGCGTGGCACCAGCGTGACGTTCACACCCGATCAGGACATTTTCGGGGAAATGAGCTTTAAGCCCGCCCGCCTGTTCCGATTGGCGCGGTCCAAGGCCTATTTGTTTGCTGGCGTTGAAATCCGCTGGAAATGTGCGCCGCATCTGATCAGCGATGACACCCCTGCCGAGGCTGTTTTTCAATTCCCCGGCGGCCTGGCCGATCATCTGCGTGAACAAATTGCCGATCGGGAATGCGTCACCGCCGACTTTTTCTCTGGCACACAAGACTTTGCGGACAACCAGGGCCGTGTCGAATGGGCGGTCGCTTGGCCCTTATGGTCAGAAGGCAGCTACAGCTATTATTGCAACACCATCCCAACACCCGATGGCGGCACGCACGAAGCCGGGTTGCGCGCCGCGATTGTAAAGGGTGTGCGCGCCTTTGGCGCATTGGTGGGCCTGAAAAAGGCGGAAGGCTTGCAGGCCGAAGACGTGGTGACCGGATCGGAAATCATGTTGTCCGTCTTTATTCGCGACCCCCAGTTTCAAAGCCAGACCAAGGATCGGCTGACTTCGCCCGAGGCGGCCCGCTTGGTTGAAACCGCCATCCGCGATCATTTCGACCATTTCCTTGCCGATAATATGGACCGTGGAAAGGCCCTGCTGGGCTTCATGCTGGACCGCATGGATGATCGGCTGCGGCGCAAGGCGGAAAAGGAAATCAAACGCAAAACGGCCACATCGGCGCGCAAGCTGCGCCTGCCGGGTAAGCTGACCGATTGTTCGGAAGACGGCCCCGAAGGCACGGAATTGTTCATCGTCGAAGGCGATAGCGCCGGCGGCTCTGCCAAACAGGCGCGCAACCGCAAGACGCAGGCAATTTTGCCCATCCGCGGTAAGATCCTGAACGTGGCCTCGGCCACGGCCGATAAAATCCGCGCCAATTCCGAAATTGCGGACCTTTCGCTCGCCATGGGCTGCGGCATGCGCAAGGACTGCAACCCCGATCATCTGCGTTATGAACGCATCATCATCATGACCGATGCCGATGTCGATGGTGCGCATATTGCGACATTGCTGATGACCTTTTTCTTTCAGGAAATGCCAGAGGTTGTGCGGCGCGGGCATATTTATCTGGCGCAACCGCCGCTTTATCGCCTGACCGTGGGCGCAAAGTCGCTCTACGCGCGGGATGATGCGCACCGCGCGCAGATTGAGGCCACAGAGTTCAAGGGCAAGAAGGTTGAGGTTGGTCGCTTCAAAGGTCTTGGGGAAATGAACCCCAACCAGTTGAAGGAAACGACCATGGACCCGGCAACCCGGTCCTTGATCCGCGTAACCTTGCCACAGGAATATGAAGAACGCGCCGGCGTCCGTGATCTGGTTGACCGGCTGATGGGCAAAAACCCCGAACACCGCTTCCGGTTCATTCAGGAAAATGCGGCCCGGGTTGATGAAGAGGTGATCGACGCATGAAAACTTACGCTCTTATCGCCAGCCTTGTTGTGTTGGCCGGCTGTGGCGGCAACACCACCGCTGATCCAGCGCAGACAAGCGCTGCGGACACGTCCAGCGGAACCCAGATGGCGGCCGCCAATGTCCGTCCGGACGGCTTTGCCCAGTGCGCAGCCTGCCACGCCGTCGCCAAGGGTGCGCCCCATGGCCTTGGTCCCAATTTATGGGGCATTGCCGGCACCAAGGCCGGCGCCATTGCCGATTATCAGTTTTCCCCGGCCCTCGCCGCGTCTGGCCTGGTTTGGGATGAAGCCACGCTCGACAAATGGCTTGAAAATCCTCGCGCGCTCGTGCCCGGCACCAAGATGTCCTATTCGGGGATGAGCAACGCGGACCAGCGCAAAGAGCTTGTCACCTGGCTCATGGCGCAAAAATAAGCGCCTTTTTGCCCGCGTCAGGCCAGTCCGGCGCGGGCCAAAAGCCGCTTCGCCATATCGACATGCATGGTTTCAACCATACGGTCACGAAACCGCTCTGCCCCGCCTGATGCCGCGGCGATCAGCGCCTGTGCGTCCTCAATCTCGGCCGCACTTGGTGAAAAGGCGGTGTTCGCGATCTCAATCTGATTGGGGTGGATCAGGGTTTTGCCATCGAAACCGAGCCGCCGGCCATCCGCGCATTCTGCGGCAAGGCCCGCCGCGTCGTTAAGGTCGTTATAAACCGAATCCAGCGCCCAAATGCCCGCGGCGCGGGCAGCGAGGATGATGGTCTGCAACGCCACCGACATGGCGTCGCGGTTAGTACTGGGGGGCAAGCGCAGCATATTGGCCAGATCATTTGCGCCAACCAAAATGCCGGCCACGCCCTCAACCCGCGCAATGTCTGCCGCATTGAGAACACCCAGCGGCGTTTCAATCATCACCAAAAGCGGTTTGAACACCATTTCAGCCACGCGTTCGGCGGTTGCGGCGTCTTCCACCTTGGGCAAGACGATGAAGTCACATCGGGCTTGGCGGGCGGCGGCCATGTCCGCGCGATGCCAGCTCGTCTCAACCGCGTTGACCCGAATGGCTGTCAGCCGATCGCCAAAGCCGTCCGCCATGGCATCAACGGCGGCAATGCGCGCTTCGTCCT
>JBJOJQ010000097.1:0-6244 GCA_046046525.1 Pseudomonadota bacterium | reverse complement strand
GGTCTGCGCCACCCCATGTTTGATCGCATTTTCAACCAAAGGCTGCAAAATCAGCCCCGGGACGGGCCAGTGACGCAAATGCGCTGGCAGGTCGATATCCACCTTCAGCCTGTGGGGGAAGCGAACGCCCTCAATATCCAGATAGAGCCGCTGCAAGGCAATTTCGTCCTCCAGCGGGACATCCATGGCCGTGTCGCCTGACAAGCTGCTGCGGAAAAAGGTCGCCAGATTCATGATCATCTGTTCGGCCTCATGCGTGCGGCCGGTGATCACCAGTGAACTGAGCGAGTTCAGCGTGTTGAACAGGAAGTGCGGATTGACCTGATAGCGCAGTGCCCGCAACTCTGCCTGTTGGGCCGCCTGGGCAAATTGGGCCGCGCGCCGTTCACTTTCGCGGACATGATTGGCAAAGGTGAGCGCGAGATACAGCGCAGCCCAGGCGACCAGGAAGAAATAGCGGGAAATCGACAGCTCAGCGACTTCCTTGACGAATTCATGCTGAATGGGCTTGTTCGGCATGGCCTCATCAAAGAGGGTCACTGGATCATAGACGTTGAAGAAATAATAATTGATCGCGGCAATGCCCACGGCGCAAGGAACCGCGACAAAAGCCGTAATAGCAATGCGAATGCCCAAACGCCGGTCATCATAGAGGCGGATGATTTGCCAAAGGAGGATGGTCACGCACACCCCAAGGCCCGAGACGATCAGACGTCGGCCAAAGAGCACGTCCTGCATCGGAAAATCCAGAACCGCAGCCCGCAGGGTGACAACGCCAACATAAAAGAGCCAGAACCCAAGGATTGAGGCAAGAATCACCCGTCGATCAACCGAGGGTTTCAGGGCAGGGGTATCCGCAATCATCGCCCCGAGCATAAAGCCAAGATTGCGGCTTTCCAGCCCTCTGGTCGAGCAATCTCGTCTGCTGGTCGATCTGCAGATTTGGACGCCGCAGACTTAATCTGTTGCTAAGCTGCGTCGCAGCATGGGTTCAACCAGCGTGTGAGGGGAGTCGAGACGATGTCAGGGCCAACAGGTGGTGCACGCACCTTTCGCGAGATGCAGGAATTCGCAAAGTTCGGCGGGGCGGCGCAGCGCTATATCCGCCGCTCACTTGATGTGGCCTTTGATCGGCGGGCCGCCCTTGACCATTGGTCGCAAGATCCCATCACCGCCCGCGCCATAGAGAAACAACGCCACGCCTATGCCGGTTTGGCGGATGTGCGCGCGACCATCCCGGTCGCGCTGTCGCTGCCCGTCAGCGATTTTGTGGGGCAGCTTATTCTCATCAGCTGTTTTGATCTGGCCCAGGGGCAGCTGCCCCATTTCACGGCCTATCGGTTTTTATACGAACGGCTGTTGGGGGCCGCCATCCGGCCCTGGCTGCCGGCGGCCTTTTGCGGTGCATCCAGCCTGCCGCACATCCACCCCAGTCAACGCAGCGTCCTGTTGAGATCCATTTCCGAAGCCGCAACCACAGCCCCCGGTTGGTCGGCGCAAGAACCGCTTTTTTTCCCAGCCTGGCTTATGGAGCCTGAAATTTCGGCGTTTTAAATGGTCCTCAAGCGCCCAGCTTGTGCAGTTTCCAGCCGATCCAAGCCGAAATCAGGCAGGAAAAGGCCACGAATAACAGCGTATCCTCAATGGTGACGCCAAGCGAGGTCAAGACACCCAGCGCCAGGGTGGCAACCACCATGAAGCCTGAATTCACGATGTTATTGGCCGCCACGGTTTTGGCGGTTTCTGACTTTTCAACGGTGGTTGTCAAAAAGGCATAAAGCGGCACAACAAACATGCCGCCAAAAATCGAAATGCCCAAAAGATCGACCAAAAGATGATCGGCCCGGCTGGACGCGATGAAGGTGCGCCAATCAATCAAGCCATTGGGGCTGACGTGCCAGCCACCGATGGTCCACCAGAAATCAAGGACGAACAGGCCCATGACGATGACCGACGCCGCGGAATAGCGTGCCGAGACCTCTTCTTTCAAAAGCCGGTTGATCACGACCGAGCCGATGGCGACCCCGATCGAGAAAATCGCCATGAACAGCGTCGCGACCGACTGGTCAGCGCCCAGCGCATTTTTGACGAGCGGCGGAAACTGGGCGGCCAAAATGGCGCCAATGCCCCAGAAAAAGCTGATCGCGATGATCGCCATGAACAGGCGCGGAATATGCATCGTATCGCGCACCAGTCGCCACGAGGCGCGAAACACGTTGAGGTCGATCTTCAGCCCATCATTTTTGCCTTCGGGCGGTGCAGGCGGCACCATTTGGCCGCTGATCCGGCCGAGAATGGCAACGCCCAGAACGGCCGCCGCGGCCCAGGGGGCGGGCAGGATGCCGCCCGCAATGGTGCCGCCCAAAATCGCGACATAGGTGCCCGCCTCCACAAGGCCGGTCCCGCCCAGAATGTTTTTCTTGTCCAGATGTTGGGGCAGGATGGCGTATTTGATCGGGCCGAAAAAGGTTGAATGCACGCCCATGGCGAACAGGGCGATCAACAGCAGCGGAATGGAATGCAGGAAAAGGCCAATCGCCCCGACAATCATGATCAGGATTTCGGCCGTCTTGATGATGCGGATCAGCGCCGATTTGTCTTTGGCATCCGCTAATTGGCCGGAAATCGCAGACAGAAGAAAAAAGGGCAGGATGAACAGGCCACTGGCCAGTGCGCTGAAATTCGCTTCCTGAGTCGGGTCCTTCAAAATGCTGTAGGTCACCAGAACGACCATCGCCATTTTGAACAGATTATCGTTAAATGCGCCCAGAAACTGTGTGATGAACAGGGGCAGAAAGCGCCGCTGTCCCAAAAGCCGGAAGGAAGTTTGCATAAGCTTGGGGTGCAGTCTCTGGGAGGAAAATGACGTTCGTCGCATAACCCAGCTTTTCGCGGCGACGCAAACGCTTTAAGGAGGGGGCGTGTTGACCAGTCTACCCAATCTTTTGACGCTTTCGCGCATCTTCGCCGTGCCAATTCTTGTTGGCCTGTTGTGGTATCCGGGCTGGCAGCTGGGTTATCTTTTGGCCTTTGCGCTTTATTGCCTGATGGGTCTGACCGATTATTTCGATGGATATCTGGCGCGCGCGCAGGGGACTGTTTCAAAACTGGGCGTTTTTCTGGATCCGATTGCCGACAAAATCATGGTCGCGGCCGTGATCCTGATGCTGGTGGCCACACGCGATATTGCCGGCTGGCATGTGATTGCCGCCATCATCATCCTGATCCGTGAAATCGCGGTGTCCGGCCTGCGGGAGTTTCTGGCCGGTCTGCGCGTGTCGGTGCCGGTGACCAAACTTGCCAAATGGAAAACGACCTTTCAGATTGTGGCCTTGGGCGCGCTCATCCTGGCCGGTGGCTTTCCGGATGCTTTGTGGATCAAGACGCTTGGCCTGGTGTCGCTGTGGGCCGCGGCGGCGCTGACGCTGATGACGGGGTGGGATTATCTGCGCGTCGGCGTGCGCCACATGGACTAGGCCGTGCCGGTCCAGATCCTGTATTTTGCAAGCGTGCGTGAGGCGGTGGGCCTTGGCGCAGAGAGCATCGACCTTCCCGATCATGTCCACACGCTGGCGGACCTTGCCCATTGGCTGCGGCAAAAAAGCCCCGGCCACGCCCATGCATTCGCCGATATCAGCCGCCTGTGCACGGCACGCGACCAGACCATGGCTGATTTTGATGCCGCCATTGGCGATGCCCGTGAAATCGCCTTTTTCCCGCCGGTGACGGGCGGATGAAGCGCATTTTGGTGCAGGCTGCGCCCTTTGATCCCGGCGCAGAGCTTTCAGCGCTGGAGGCGCTGGACGTGGGCGCTGTCGCCAGTTTTACCGGCCTTGTGCGCGCGGATGACGGGGTTTCGGCGCTGACGCTGGAACATTATCCCGGCATGACCGAAAAGGCGCTGGCGCAGATTGTTGAGGCGGCGTGGACACGCTGGAGCCTGACGGGCGTCGTCATCATCCATCGGGTCGGGACGCTCGCTTATGGTGAGCGGATCGTTTTTGTCGGCACCGCCAGCGCGCATCGCCACGATGCGCTCGACAGCTGTGCCTTTTTGATCGACCGGTTGAAAACTGACGCGCCATTTTGGAAGCGGGAACAGGTGGGCGCGGCGCAGCGCTGGGTTGCCGCGCGTGACAGCGACGATCAGGCCGCGGCCCGCTGGCAGGCAGAACCAAAGGGCGGTTAGGCGGCCTTGGCGGCGGTTTGCGCTGCCGATATGTCGCTATATTCGCGGCGCAACACATCTGCGAGCAGCTGAAATTCCTTCCCCCTTGGGCTGGCCTTGCGCCAGACAAGCGCAATTGTGCGGGACGGAAATTCCGCATCCAGCGGCCGTGCCTCAACCCGGGTATGGTCAAGAATACCAGCATCGATTGCCATTTGCGGCAGCAAGGTCATGCCCAGACCATTATCTACCATCTGGACCAGGGTATGAAGCGAGGTGCCGAGCATCTTCGCCTCTGCGCGCATTTCCGGGCGGTTGCAGGCCGACAGGATGTGATCTTTGAGGCAATGGCCATCTTCCAAAAGCAAAAGCCGGGTGTGATCAATCGCCTCGGGCGGGATGCGCGCCGGGGGATGTTCCCCATGCGGAAAGGCGACATGCAGCCTGTCTTCAAACAGCACCTCATGGTCCACCTCACCACAGGCAAAGGGCAAGGCGAGCAGCACGCAATCCAGACGCCCGCGATGCAGCGACTCACAGGCCGCCGCACTGGTTTCTTCCCGCAGGAACAGCTTCAGATCCGGCCAGTCGCGGCGCAAGGAGGGCAGCAGTCGGGGGAGCAAAAAGGGCGCGATGGTTGGGATAACGCCCAGCCGCAATTCACCCGACAAGGGCTTGCCTTCGGCCTTCACCATTTCCCCAAGCTCTTCGGCCTCACGCACCACGCGCCGCGCCTTTTGGACAACGCGGTCGCCCAGGGCGGTAAAGCGCACCACACGGCGATTGCGTTCGACCAGCGTGACACCAACCAGCGATTCCAGTTCGCGTAGCCCCGCAGACAGCGTGGATTGCGTCACAAAACAGGCATCTGCCGCTTTGCCGAAATGCCCATGTTCATGCAGGGCGACCAGATATTGCAGCTGTTTCAGGGTCGGGAGAAATACGCTCATTGATCGTCTCGCTTTATTAAACTCATGTAGGTTGATTGACTGGATCGATCAAGATGACCCGGCAAAACCCCTGTTTTGCGGCGTTAAATGCAACGCCAACCCATCGGGACTGGCATTCAGGCGCCATTGAGCCTAAATTCGATGCCGAGTGAGGGTAGGAGAGGCGTCTCGTGTTTGATGGCATCATTGCATATCTGGACTCGATCAAGGCGCGCGATCCGGCGCCGCGGTCGCGTTGGGAAATCCTGACCTATCCGGGGGTCTGGGCGCTTGCCTTTCATCGGGTGGCGCATTGGCTGTTTGAGGCAGAGTTGTTTTTTCTCGCCCGGCTGGTCAACCATATGGCGCGCTTCCTGACCGCGATCGACATTCATCCGGGCGCCAAAATCGGCAAATATTTCTTTATTGATCATGGCTTTGTCGTGATTGGGGAAACCGCCGAAATTGGCGACAATGTGACCATTTACCAAGGTGCGACGCTGGGTGGGACCAACCCGACCAATGGTCTTGCCGGAAAGCGGCACCCGACGATTGAGGATGATGCGATCATCAGCCTGGGTGCGGCCGTGCTTGGCCCGATTACGGTCGGCAAACGCGCCCGCATCGCGGCCAATGCCGTTGTTACCAAGGATGTGCCCGAAGGCGCGACCATGGTGGGCATTCCGGCGCGTCCCCTGATTGTCGAGAACAAGGACCATCAAAAGGCGTTCATGCCCTATGGCACGCCATGCCGGGAGCAATTTGACCCGGCGACCCAGCAGCTGGAAATCCTGAAATGCGAGGTTGAACAGTTGCAGAAACGCCTGGCCGAACTGGTTGAGGCGAAAGAAGCCAAATTTGGGGGACCGCGCGGCTGATGGGGGTCGTTGCGCCTTTTCCGCTGGCAAATCCCAGCCAGGTTGCCTTTGATCGTTCCGAACTGACCCGTATTCTTGATCTATATGGGCGGATGGTCGCCGCCGGGCATTGGCGTGACTATGCCATGGACATGGGGCGTGATGCCGCTGTGTTCAGCGCCTATCGCCGTGCGGCGGAACGTCCCGAATTCCGGATCGAAAAGCGGCCGGCGCTGCGCAATCGGCAGGGCCAATGGGCGCTGATCGGGGAACATGGCGTCGTGTTGCGC
>JBJOJQ010000040.1:0-4565 GCA_046046525.1 Pseudomonadota bacterium | reverse complement strand
TTGATCTTCCAGGCCAGATAATCAATGCCGCCGGCAAAGGTCAGGCTGGCTTTGGCCAGCCGCAACACGCTGGCGCGCTTGCCCCGCCGCCGCAACTGGGCCCAGCGGCGTTCGGCCGCCGCCGCCGTCATTGCCGGAACCGGCGGCATGGCCGCGCCAAAGCGGCGATAACGGTCCGGGTCCGCATCAACGATTGAACCCGACCGGGCCGTGCGTTCTGCCCGCAATTCGCACTGATAGGTGCGTGCAAAGCCCGCGCACCAAATGGCCATCGGGTCGCTGGATCCGGCAATTGGCGCAGCAAGCGTAAAGACCGCAGGCGCCGCTGCTGCCACTGCGTCAATGGCCCGCGCGCGTGCGTCCTCGTCCGCGGCCCAGACCAGCCGGGATGGCTGGGCAAAGCGCGCCCAGACCGAAACGGTCGCCGCCTCTGGCCGATTGAGTGCGGCAAAATCGGCTTCGCTCAAAACCGCATATTTGGCTGCCAGCCCGTCTTTGGCGAAGGGAAAGACATTGGGTGGGATTAATCGGTTGGCCGTGGCCAGCCAGCCTTTGGGATAGGCGGCCCGATAATCCGAAACAATCAGATAGAAATCCAGCATCAGCCCGTCGAGCTGCTGTTCGCGCAGGCAGGATCCATAAAACAACACCGCGCGGGATGCCGCACCATGCGCCGCCGCAATTGCAGCTGCAAGGTCGGACACGGCGGCCGGAACCGGTTGCGATAATTCTTCGGCAACCAGCGCGTTCAGCGTCGTCACACGGCCAGCTTCAGGAAATGAAAGGGCGGGGTGGATCGCAGGACGATCGGCCGGTCGCGGCTGGCGTGGAAGGTTTCGCCATCCAGAATGACGCTTGTGCCATCGCTTTCAATCCGGATCACATCGCCATGTTGCACATGCACGCCCAAAACCGGTTCGCGGCCCAGCTTGCCCGCCATCGCGGCCAAAAAGGCGCGGGTCAGGGCTTTGCCGGATTGTTCAATCGCCAGCAGTTTCAGGCCCATCCGGCCATGACGTTCGGCCCGGCCTGTCAGCAGCAATTTTTCAAGCGTGGTGACGATCAGGAAGGAAAAACGGCGTGTGCCTTCGCCATCGCGGATCAGTGAAACCGACACCGGGTTGGGCTGCGGCGGCAAAAAGCGCCCGCGAATGCCCGTCAGCATCGCGAAAACGGCGGCAATGCCGGCCAGTACATGGCACAGCCCATTGGGCAGGCCCGTCGGATAGAGTTTTTCGCGGCAATATAAGATGGTGTCGGCCAGGCCCGCGCCGCCCAAAAACATGCCGAGCACAGGACGGTTGCCCTGTTCACCTTCGCTCAGCGCTATCAGTTCACGCTCCACAATATGCCGGTCCAGATCTTCCCGGGCGATGCCCAGAATACGGTCCAGCACGTAAAGCGGATCAGCATCGGCCCCAAGGTCCAGCGCGATCAGGTTGGTCTTGCCATTGGGCAGCACTGCCAGCGGCGGCACATCGCGCCCAAATTGGCCGCCATGAAAAATCTCGGTCAGCGCGGCCTGCACCGTCCCGTCACCGCCATTCAGGACCAGCACCTTGGGCCGCACCCGCGCAATAGAGGTCAACGCCTCACCAATCTCACTCACATCTTCCACTTCATAATGAAAGATTTCGGGATGTTGCGCGCAATAGGATCGAATGCCCGGCAGCAAGGCCCGGTTGCCCGTTGATTTGGGGTTGGACAAAAGGGCCACCAGCGCCATGGCTTACAGATACCTGACCGTGATGGGCACTGTGGTGGTTCCCCGGCCAACGCTCACCTGCACTTGCGCGGCCGATGGCCTTTTGCCGAAGATGATGTTCCACAAGGAAAATTTTGGATTGCCAGAGGCGCCAACGCCGTCGCTGCGATCGGTATCGCCATTGTCGTTGGCATCGTGGCGAATGTCGACGGCATAGGTGCCCGGCGCGCCAACGGGTACGCAAATGTCCACCGGTCCCGTGGCAGGTGTCGGGTATTCCAGCCGCTTTTGGGCATATTTCTTGTTGAAATATTTGTTCGGATCACCGGTAAAGGTGCGTACGCGGATCGTCCCGGCGCGGTTCTTCAGGCCCGAAACGCGGACAAGGATGGCCGGTTCGCTGCCGCTGTCACACAAAGCCGGATTGGGGCCAAGCGCCTGCGCCGCGCTGGGCATGGTGCTGACGCCGGTCAGGGCGAGCGTACCTGCGGCCATCATCAGAACAGACTTGGGCATTTTCAAAACCATTCAAACCACCTCGAAAAATGCGTCGGGCCGTTTGCACTCTCGACCAGACTCACCTAATCCTCGTTGGTAGACCCCTTTTGGAACTCATTTGCGGCCAAATCATGGTCAACAACTGACCGAAATCTGAACAGTGATGCTGAACTCGACCGACCGATACCTTGCACGGCTCATTGCGTTGCCGCTGTTTTCGACGCTGGTCATTGCGGCGATGCTGCTGGTGCTCGACAAAATGCTGCGCCTGTTTGATTTCGTGGCGCAAGAAGGCGGGCCGGTCAGCATTGTCTGGCGCATGCTGGCCAATTTGCTGCCCGAATATCTGTCATTGGGCATTCCGATTGGCCTGATGCTGGGCATTTTGCTGGCCTTTCGCAAAATTGCCATGTCGTCGGAACTGGATGTCTATCGCGCCGTGGGGATGAGCTATGGGCGGCTGCTGCGCGTGCCCTATATGTTCGCCATTGGCCTTGCCCTTGTTAATCTGGCGATTGTCGGCTTTGTGCAGCCTTATGCCCGCTATGCCTATGAAGGGCTGCGGTTTGAATTGCGGTCAGGCGCTTTGGGGGCGTCGATCAAGGTGGGTGAATTTGCCCGATTTGGCAGTCGGTTGACGTTGCGGATCGAACGTAGCGAAGATGGCGGCAAGGATCTGCATGGCATTTTCGTCCGCGCCAATGGGAAAAATGGCCAGACACTGTCTGTCACGGCAGACCGGGGCACATTTCTTGCCACCGATGATCCTGATGTCATCATTTTGCGGCTGACCAATGGCGTGCTTGTCCATGATGCGCCCAGCTATCAACAGCCGCGTGTCCTGTCGTTCACGGCGCATGATTTGCCGATTGATCTGCCCAAGATCGAGGCGTTTCGCAGCCGCGGTGGCAAGGACCGGGAATTGACCATTCCAGAACTTGTCCGGGTTAGCGCCGATCAGGCATCGCCGCTGGCCCTGCGGCATGAAACGCGCGCGAATTTCCATTTCCGGCTGGTGGAAGTGGCGATGATGTTGCTGCTGCCCTTGCTGGCGCTGGCGCTGGCGGTGCCGCCCAAACGGTCCTCATCCGCGCTTGGCGTCTTTTTATCGATTGTGATGGTGGTCACCTATCACAAGATCAATGAATGGGCTGAAGGCATGGGCGCGCTGGGCCGGGTGGATCCTTTTGTCGCGCTCTGGACGCCGTTTCTGGGCTTTGCCGCGCTGATTTTCTGGATGTACTGGACATTGGCGCACAAGCCCGGCGGACAGCCCATTGGGGCTTTGGAACGTGGCTTTGATGTTCTGGGCAAGGCGCTGCGCCGGATGATCGCCCGCAACGCGCAACACAGGCTGAAGGCGTAATGCAGACCCAGTTTTTCCCATCCCGCACCATGGCCTTTTACATGGCCCGGATGTTTCTCGTCCGGTCGCTGGCGGTGCTCGCGGCGCTGGTGCTGGTGCTCCAGGCGCTTGATCTTTTGGGCGAATCCGAAAAGATCCTGGCGGTTGCCGGCAATGATAATGGCGATTTGTGGCGCTATGTTTCCATGCGAACGCCGCAGATCATTCAACGCTTTCTGCCCTTTTCCATTCTGCTGGGCACGCTGATCACCATGGTCACGCTCAATCAGAACAGCGAAGTCATTTCAATGAAGGCATCGGGCCTGTCGGCGCATCAGGTGCTGGCCCCGTTGATCCTCGCCAGTCTGGGCGTTGCGGCGTTTGCCTTTGTGTTCAACGAACGCATTGTCACGCGGGCAACGGCCACGCTCAACCGCTGGCAAAAGGTTGAATATGCCCCCATTCCCATGGACAGCCGGATCCAGGCGGATATCTGGGTGCGCGATGGCGATAATCTGATCAATGCGGGCGCGGTGGAAGGCCGCGGGCCGCAGACCCGCCTGACCGATGTGGTTATCTATGGGCGCGTGGATGGCGAATTGCGCGAGATTATCCGGGCGAAAACCGCCCGCCCGCAAGGGGATGGCTGGCAGCTTGCGGCGGCCACCCGCTTTGATGTCCGGCGCGGCGCGCGTGAGACATTGGGTACACTGCAAACGGCCCGCGGCGTCCGGCCGGATCAATTCACGCTGGCCCGTGTGGATCCCGATGGCCTGTCCTTTACGGCGCTTTGGTCGGCGATTGATGATCTGGAGGCGGCGGGCCGACCCACCCAGTCGCTTAAATCCTCGCTCTGGCACAAATTATCCGGCCCCTTATCGACCCTGCTGATGCCGCTTTTGGCGGCGGTCGCGGCCTTTGGCGTGGCACGATCGGGCCATTTGTTCCTGCGCACCGTTGCGGGCATGGCACTGGGCTTTGCCTATTTCGTTGCCGATAATTTCGGCCTCGCCATGG
>JBJOJQ010000016.1:0-3935 GCA_046046525.1 Pseudomonadota bacterium | reverse complement strand
GGCCAGGCTGGTGACCGGGCGGGGCAGATCTGTAGGATGAAAGGCCAGATTCACACCAATGCCAACGACAACCGCGCCATCGCCCGCGCGTTCCAGCAGCATGCCGCACAGCTTGGCCGGGCCGACCATGATGTCATTGGGCCATTTGATCGTTGCAGAAACGGTGGGGGCCAGTTGCGCCAGCGTTGCGTGCACGGCAATGGCGGCGACAAAGGCCAAAGAGGCGGGCGCGGGATCCTGCGGCCGTGGCCGCACCAGCGTGCTGCCATAGAAATTGCCGAGCGGAGACGCCCATGCCCGGCCCATGCGGCCCCGGCCCGCCATCTGGCGATCGGCGCGCAACCAATCCCCTTCGGCCGCGCCCGCCATGGCGTGCGCCAGCATATCGGCATTGGTCGACCCGGTCTCGGCGACCGCGCGAAACCGTCCGCTCAGAACAATGCCTTTGCAGCAACCGCCGTGGCGGCACCCAGCATCGGGATGGCGAAATAGCCAAGCGGAGACACCGCGACCGCCGTCAGGGCGATCACGCCGCTTTCAACATAGCTGCCAACCGGGCTGAATTCCGTCGTCGGTTCATCAAAATACATGATCTTGACGATCTTCAGATAGTAAAAGGCGCCGATGGTGGACGCGGCGATCCCAATGGCGGCAAGCGGCATCAGCCCCGCGCCAACCGCGGCATCAAAGACGACGAACTTTGCCCAAAAGCCCAGCAAAGGCGGGATCCCAGCCAACGAGAACATGAAGATCGCAAACGCCGCAGCCAAAGCGGGCTGGCGCCGGGACAGGCCGGCAAGGCTTTGAATATCCTCAACATGAATGCCATCGCCGCCGCGCATCTGAAGAACACAGGCAAAGCTGCCCAGCGTCATCAGGACATAAATGACCATATAGGTCATCGTGGCCGCAACGCCCGCCTCTGTGCCCGCGGCCAGGCCAACCAGCACAAAGCCGATATTGTTGATCGATGAATAGGCCAGCAGCCGCTTGATATTGGTTTGCCCAATGGCGCCCACCGCCCCCAGAATGATCGACGCAAGCGAGGTGAAGATCAGGATCTGTTGCCAGCTGCTGACCGCACTGCCCATCGCCTCAATCGTGACGCGCACAAGCAGCGCCACGGCGGCAACCTTCGGCGCTGTGCCGAAATAGGTTGTCACCGGCGTTGGCGCACCTTCGTAAACATCGGGTGTCCACATATGGAAAGGCACGGCTGCGATCTTGAACGACAGACCCGCCAGAACAAAGACAAGGCCGAACAATTCACCCGCATTCACGCCATCGCCAAGCGCCTTGGCAATGCCATGATAATCGGTGGTCGCAGCAAAGCCGTAAAGCAACGAAATGCCATAGAGCAAAATGCCAGAGGCCAGCGCCCCAAGGACGAAATATTTCAGGCCCGCCTCGGCTGAGCGGCTGTCCTTGCGCATGAAGCTCGCCAGCACATAAGCGGCCAAGCTCTGCATTTCGAGGCCAACATACAGCGTCAGCAAATTGGTCGCCGACACCATCATGCCCATGCCAACGGCTGAAAACAGGATCAGCACCGGATATTCAGCGCGCAGCCTGTCCTCCGCCGCGAAAAAGCGGGTCGACAACAGGATGGACACGGCGGCCGCCACATAAATCAGCGGCTTGGCAAAATCAGTAAAGGCATCGGCGCTGTACAGCCCGTCAAAGGCAACGCCCTGCCGCCCCAGCGACAGCGCAGCCGCGGCCAGCGCCAAAACAGCAAGGCCATTGGCCAGGCGGGTCGCCTGATCACCGGCAAAGGCCGCGACAAGCATCAGGACGATCGCCGAAACCGTCAGGATCAGTTCCGGCAGCGTCAGCAAGAGAGAGTCGACAATAGACATTAGTGCGCCTCCCCATGCGCGGCTTCATGCGATGCAGCGGCCTTTTTCGGCGCGCCCATTTTCAATGCGGCATCACCATGCGGCGCGACGGGTTCCAGACGGGCGAGAAGCGCCGTCACGTCATTGCGCATGGGGGCCATAAAGCTTTCCGGATAGACGCCCATCCACAAGGTCGCGGCGGCAATCGGGGCCAGCGTGAGCCATTCGCGGGCGTTCATATCGCGCATCGCCGCTGTATCTTCACCCGCCGGTGCACCAAAAGCGACGCGCCGAGAGAGATAGAGCATATAGGCGGCGCCCAGAATGATACCGGTGGTCGCCACCGCAGCCACCCAGCTGTTCGCCTCATACGCGCCGACCAGCGCCAGAAACTCCCCAACGAAGTTCGCCAGACCAGGCAGGCCTATGCTCGCCATGGTGAAGAACAGGAAGAACAGGGCATAATAGGGCATATTGTTCGACAGGCCGCCATAACGGGCGATTTCGCGGGTGTGCAGCCGATCATAGATCACGCCGACACACAGGAAGAGCGCGCCTGACACAAGGCCGTGGGCCAGCATGACGATCAACGCGCCTTCAATACCCTGACGGTTAAAGGCAAACAGGCCGATGGTCACAAAGGCCATGTGCGCCACCGACGAATAGGCGATCAGCTTCTTCATGTCCTGCTGCACGAGCGCGACCAGCGATGTGTAGACAACCGCCACCATCGACATGCCAAAGACCAGCCAGACCAGCTGCGCCGACGCATCGGGGAACATGGGGAGCGAGAAGCGGATAAAGCCATAGCCCCCCATTTTCAGCAACACGCCCGCCAGAATGACCGAACCTGCGGTCGGGGCCTGCACGTGGGCGTCGGGCAACCAGGTGTGCACGGGCCACATCGGCATTTTCACCGCAAAAGATGCGAAAAATGCCAGCCACAGCCAGGTCTGTGCCTCGGGCGCGAACTGATATTGCATCAGCGTCGGGATATCGGTTGTGCCGGCTTCGCGCGCCATCCACAGCATCGCGACCAGCATCAGCAATGACCCCAGCAGCGTATAGAGGAAGAATTTATAGCTGGCCTTGATCCGGTCTGCCCCGCCCCAAATGCCGATGATCAGATACATCGGGATCAGGCCGGCTTCGAAGAAGATGTAGAACAGGAACATGTCCTGCGCTGCGAAAACGCCGATCATCAGCGCCTCCATCAGCAGGAAGGCCGCCATATATTCCGGCACGCGCTTTGCGATCGACTCCCAGCTCGCCAAAATGCAGATCGGCATCAGGAATACCGACAGCACGATCAGCATCAGGGCAATGCCATCAATGCCCAGCGCCCATGCGAACCGACCAAAAATCGGCGCATTTTCAACAAACTGCCATTGTGGGCCGCCCACATCAAAGCCATGCCACAGCGCAATGCCCAGCCCGAACAGGATGAGCGTTGTGACCAGCGCGGTCCAGCGCGCCGCCCCGGCACTGAGGAAAAGCGTCAGCATCGCCGCCGCAATGGGCAGCAGGATCATGGTCGAAAGAATGGGGAAGCTCATCGCGTCATCGCCCAGGTTGCAAGGCCCACGAGCCCAAGGAGCATCACGAAGGCATAGGAATAAAGATAACCGGTCTGGAACCGAGCGGCGAGACGGCTGCCTTGCAGCACAACCTCTGCCGCCCCGTGCGGACCGAAGCGATCAATGGTGCCCTCATCGCCTGTTTTCCAGAACAGGCGACCGAACCAGAAGGACGGCTTTACGAACAAGCGGTCATAAAGCTCATCCCAATACCATTTATTGTACAGGAACTGGTACAGGCCACGGAAGGTCGCGGTGAAGCGTGCGGGCACGCTGGTGTCCTTGATATAGGCCCACCAGGCCAGCGCCAGACCGAGCACCATGACGATGGAGGCGGACAGCTTCACGATCAGCGGCACTTCATGCATGGCGTGCATCAAATGCGCGTCAAAGGCGAGGCTGTTCTGCCAGAAGGCGGCGCCCATTTCCGGATCGAGGAAATGGTGATGCCAGACATAGCCGGCAAAGACCGCACCAAAGGTTAGGACAATCAGCGGTACCAGCATCGGCAACGGGCTTT
>JBJOJQ010000170.1:0-8614 GCA_046046525.1 Pseudomonadota bacterium | reverse complement strand
ATTCTGGAAAAAATGGCGCGCCCGGAACGATTCGAACGTCCGACCCTCAGATTCGTAGTCTGATGCTCTATCCAGCTGAGCTACGGGCGCGCATTGGAGAGGCGCGGTTAGTCGGCTTTTTGTAAAAGTGCAAGCCCGTTGCGACAAGGAATTGCAAAGCCTAGAAGCAAGTCATGAAGCCAGCCCTGCCCCTGACCGCCCTGATCCTTTTATCTGCCTGTGCGGCACCGGGCGAATTCCCGTCGCTCAACCCGCGCCCCATCGAAGCCCAAGCGGCTGGATTATTGTCAGAGCCCGCGCCCAAAGCCGCGCTTCTTGGTCCGTCTGACCCGGCGCTTGTCGCCCGGATTGAAGCGGCGCAGCGCGCGGCGACAGACAGCGATGCCGCATTTCTTCCGGCCTTGGAGCGGGCCCGGCTTTTGGTCGGCACGGCAGGCGCTGCTGAAAGCGAAAGCTGGATTGCTGCCCAAATGGCGATTTCCGTTGCAGAAAGTCATCGCGCGCCGGTTCAGACCGCGCTGCGTGATCTGGATGCGGCCTTGAACGCTCTGCGGCTGGCCGCACCGACCGAAGATATCGCCCGGGTCGAACACGCCATACGCGAGACTGAGGCGCTGGACGCGCGCCAAAGCGCGCAGGTTCAGGCGCTGGTGGCCGCCCTTAGCCGCTGATTGCGGCCTTATGCGCCTGCCCATTCTGGACATAATGGGCAACGGCCATCTGGTTCATCATCGCCCAATTCTCATCCAGATCCCGCATGAAGCGCGCGGGACGGCCGCCCCACATCTGAAAGCTGTCAATCCGCTTGCCCGGCGTCAGCATGGCCCCGGCGGCGAGCATGGCGTTATCTTCCAGAATACAGCCATCCATGACGATCGACCCCAGACCGACAAGTGCATTGCGGCCGATTGTGCAGCCATGGAGCATCGCCATATGCCCAATGAGCGCGCCATCTTCGATGATGGTCGGCGTCCCCTTCATCCCGCCCTTGTCCGAATCGCAATGCACAACGGTACCGTCCTGAATATTTGATCGGGCACCCACGCGAATGGCGTTCACATCGCCGCGCAGCACGCAATTATACCAGATGCTGGCCTCTGGACCGATCTCTACATCTCCGATGATGCGACACCCGGGGGCGATATAGGCGGAAGGATGGATACGCGGGCTATGGCCGTTGAGCGTGATGATCGAGACGTCTTGCATCGCACTGTCATGACCGATTGCCGCTTTGGGATCAACCAGCTGCGCTTAATGCAACGCGGACCAATCGGCTTTGCTGACGCTATAGGTCACATGCGGGCGCAGCGGGCTTGTTTCAGGCACATTGGGATGGTCAAAGCCCTTATCGGCATGGCGATGCATGCCCAGCCGCTCCATCAGGCCCCAGCTGCGGTCATTCGCATCCACGGTAATTGCCCAAACCGCATCATCGGGCAGATGGTGAAAGGCCCAGTCAATCGCAGCCGCCGCGGCCTCTTGCGCATAGCCCTGCCCCCACATGTCAAAGGCAAAGCGCCAGCCCACCTCTAGCCGGTCCTCAATTGGGGTGCCTTTGGCGCCGCGGATCAACCCGCACCAGCCGATCAGGCGGCCATCGGCCTTGCGCTCCACCGCCCAAAAACAATGGCCAAGGCTGGCCTGCATGTCGTTAAGCTTGACGATCAAGGCATCGATATCGTCGAGCGTGAGGAGCGGGCCCAAAAAGCGCATCACCCGCGGATCAGTATTGATCGCGTGAAAAGCCAGCCGGTCCGCCGCCTGCCAGCCGCGCAGGATCAGCCGGTCGGTTTCAAGGCGGAAATCAGCCATTGAGAAGCCGCGCCGCATGAAGCGCATGATAGGTCAGAACACCCGAACAGCCCGCGCGTTTAAAGGCGAGCAGCGTTTCCAGGACCAGCTTGTCCCGGTCTCCCGCGCCGGCCGCTACAGCAGCTTCGATCATCGCATATTCGCCCGACACCTGATAGGCAAAGACTGGCACGTCAAAGGCTTGCTTCACCCGCAGGATGATATCGAGATAGGGCAGGCCCGGCTTGACCATGACGCTATCGGCCCCTTCGTCCAGGTCCAATGCCACTTCACGCAACGCCTCTTCGGCATTGGCGGGATCCATCTGATAAGTCTTTTTATCGCCTTGGAGCAGGCCTGCGGCACCCACCGCATCCCGAAATGGGCCGTAAAAGGCGCTCGCATATTTGGCGGCGTACGACATGATCTGGACATTGGGCAGCAAGGCATCTTCCAGCGCCGTGCGGATCGCGCCGATGCGGCCATCCATCATGTCGGACGGGGCAATGATATCGGCACCTGCCTGGGCCTGGTTGAGCGACTGACCCACCAGCACCTCAACGGTCGCATCATTGAGCACATAGCCCTGCGCATCGATCAGCCCGTCATGTCCATGGGCGGTATAGGGATCAAGCGCGACATCGGTCAGCACGCCAATATCGGGCACGGCATCCTTGATCGCCTTGGTCGCACGACACATCAGATTATCGGGGTTCAAGGCCTCCCGGCCATCCTCAGTCCGCAAATGGCGCGGCGTATTGGGGAATAAGGCAACGCACGGAATGCCAAGGTCCCGCGCCTCTTTCGCGCGCTGGACGATGTCCGCCACCGGCCAACGCGAGACACCGGGCAAGGTGGCAATCGGCTCTTCACCTTCGCCTGCTGTGATGAACAGCGGCCAGATCAGGTCCGTGGGCGTCAGGACGGTTTCGCCATGCAAGGCACGGCTCCAGGCAGAAGCGCGGGTGCGGCGCATACGGGTTGCGAGATGAAGACCGGTCGTCATGGGATCACCTTTGGGCTGCGGGTCGATATTAGGCGTTTCGCGCGCGAATTGGCAGCAAAATCGGCACAGGGACAGTCCAAATCACGCAGGCACGGCCATGCGCGCCGTGCGCCAGCCACCCTGCAGATAATAAGCAACGGACAGCAGGGCCGATGTCAGCGCACTTGACCCAAAGGCCGCCCAGATCGCGTCAGCACCCCAATATGGGTAAAGAAAGAAGCCAACGCCAAAGCGCATGACAACCACAGACAGCACCAGAATGACAAAGGGGACGATCACAGCGCCATTGGCACGCACCACAGAGCCAACGACCATCGACACGCCGATCATCACAAAGGTCCAGCCAATCATCAGGTTGATGTGCGCGGCCAGCGCGATGGCCGGGCTATCGGCGGGCAGGAAAAGCCGGGCCAGCGGGCCGATAAACAATGTGATCAGGCCCAGTAGGCTGACCGTCATCGCAACATTAATCCCAATCCCGGCCCAGGCGACCCGGTTCAGGCGCGACCAATTGCCGGCCCCAATATTCTGCGCGGCCATGGCGCTCACCGCGCTACCGACAGCAATGGCGGGCATTTGCGCATAGCTCCACAGCTGCGTCATCACGCCATAGGCTGCGGCCATGTCCACGCCTTCCCGGTTGATCAGGCCGATCATCACCAGCGACGACAAAGACATAACAATCATCGACAAGCCCATGGGCATACCTTTGACCAATATTGGCCGCGCATGGCGCAGATCAGGGATCAGCCAGCGCAATTCAGGCCCACGCAAGCGGATGGCAATATCGCGCCGGTAGATCTGCCAGATCAGCACCAGAACACTGAGGCATGTGGCCAGAACAGACGCCATGGCCGATCCCGCAATGCCCATGGCGGGTATCGGCCCAAGGCCCAGAATGAAAATCGGGTTCAGCCCAGCGTCGAGCGCAACGTTCAACACAGTATTCCAAAGCGGGGTGACCGCATCCCCCACACCGCGCATGGCAGAGGTCAGCAACACGCCCAGAAAGGCAAAAGGCATGCCCAGGAAAATGATCCGCAAATAGGTGAGGGCCAGCGGAAAAGCCGCCTGTGGCGTTGCCAGCGCATGCAGGATCTGTGGCGCGAACAGCCATCCCAAAAGGGCCGTGACCACACCCATGGCGGTAAACAGCCCCAGCGCCGCGCCAAGCGTGCGACGGACATCCTCGACATCGCGGCGCCCCATGGCCTGCCCGATTAAAATGGTTGTCGCCATCGCAAAGCCGAACATGGTGGCGTACATCAGGAACAGCGTCATGTTGGCATTCGCCGTCGCAGCAAGCGCGCCCGCCCCCAGAAACTGGCCAACGAACACAGCATTGACCGAGCCGTTCATCGACTGGAGGATGTTCACACCCAGCGATGGGAGGGCGAACAGGAACAGCGTTTTGGCAACGGGCCCTTGTGTCAGATCCCGTTGCCGGGCGCGTCCACTCACGCGCCGAGCCGCGCCAGTGCCGCCTGCAGACGATCCACCTCTGCCGATTTTTCGGCATGGTCAGCGCGCGCCTTTTCAACAGCTTCGGGCTTTGCCTTTTCAACAAAGGCCGGGTTGTTGAGACGCCCGGCAAGCGATGCCGCTTCCTTGGCGGCCGCCTCAATCGCCTTGGTGATCCGCGCGCGTTCGGCATCCAGATCAATGACGCCAGCCAGCGGCAGGACAAAGGTCGCCTCATCAACGACCAGCTGCACAGCCCCGCCTTCTGGCGCGGCGGCCGTCGACACGCTGTCAATGCGGGCCAGCCGGGCAATCGCTGCCTGCTGCCGCACCAAACGATCCTGCGTGGTCGCACTTGCATCCCGCACAAAGGCGTTGAGCCGCGCGCCCGGGGCAATGCCCAGTTCGTTCTTGGCCGTGCGCACATCGCTGACCAGACGGATCAGCCAGTCAATCTCGGCACTGGCCTCAGCATCAAGCATGGCATCGGGCTGCGGCCAGCGGGCGTGGATCAGATCATAAGGGCGATCCCCCAGCGCATGCCACAGCTCTTCCGTGATGAAAGGCATGAAGGGGTGCAGCATCACCAGAATCTGGTCGAGCACCCAGCCTGCGACAGCCTTTGTCTCCGCATCGATCTGGCCCTTGATCAATTCCAGATACCAGTCGCAGAATTGATCCCAGACGAAATGGTAAATGGCATCAGCCATGCCGTCGAAGCGCAATTCTTCAAAGGCCTTGTCAAGCTTGGCAAGCGTTGCTGTCAGTTCACCGATGATCCAGCGATTGACCGCGCTGGTGGCGGCCGGTGCCGCCAGGCTGGTGCTACCGCCAATATCATTGGCCTGGGCAAAGCGTGAGGCATTCCACAGCTTGGTCGCGAAGTTGCGATAGCCCTCGACCCGCTTTTCATCCATTTTCACATCGCGGCCCTGGCTTTCCATAGCCGCCATGAAAAAGCGCAGCGCATCGGCGCCATATTGATCAATCAGGCCCAGCGGATCGACGACATTGCCCTTTGATTTGGACATTTTCTGGCCGTCCGCGGCCCGCACCAGACCGTGCAGATACAGCGTCTTCCACGGCACATCCTTCATGAAATGAATGCCCTGCATCGCCATGCGCGCATCCCAGAAGAACAGAATATCAAAGCCAGAGATCAGCACATCATTGGGATAATGGCGGGACAGCGTCTCGGTCTGATCGGGCCAGCCCAAGGTACCAAAGGGCCAAAGTGCTGAGGAAAACCATGTGTCGAGCACGTCGGGATCCCGCGTCACGTCACGCCCACCCGCCAGCGCCTTTGCCTCTGCCTCATTTTCAGCGACAAAGACATTGCCTTGCGCATCATACCACGCGGGGATCTGGTGCCCCCACCAGAGCTGACGCGAGACGCACCAGGGCTGGATGTTTTCCATCCAGTTGAAATAGGTCTTTTCCCAGCTTTGCGGCACAACCTTGATCGCGCCCGATTTCACGGCCTCAATGGCGGGCTTTGCCAGGGTTTCGGCATCGACATACCATTGATCGGTCAGCCAAGGTTCGATCACCTGTCCGGATCGGTCGCCAAAAGGCGTCTGGATCACGCGGTCCTCAACCTTATCGAGCAAGCCGGCCGCCTCTATGGCCGCGACCACTTTTTTGCGCGCATCAAAGCGATCGAGCCCCAGATAATCATCCGGAATCAGGCCATCCGCCGTTTGCACAACGCGGGCTTCGGCATCGAGCATGTTCAGCATCTCAGCCGGTTTGATGCCCGCCCGCTTGCCTACTTCAAAGTCATTGAAATCATGGCCGGGCGTAATCTTGACCGCGCCCGAGCCGAGTTCCGGATCGGCATGTTCATCGGCCACAATCGGAATTTCGCGGCCAGTGATGGGCAGGCGCACCATTTTGCCCACCCACGCTTTGTACCTCGCATCTTCTGGGTTCACGGCGACGGCCATATCGGCCAGCATGGTTTCTGGCCGCGTCGTTGCCACCAGAATATGGCCACTGCCATCGGCCAGCGGGTAACGGAAATGCCAGAACTTACCGTTGACTTCGCGGGTTTCGACCTCAAGATCCGAAATCGCCGTTTTCAGGCCCGGATCCCAGTTCACCAGCCGCTTGTCGCGATAAATCAGGCGTTGATTGTAAAGATCGACAAAGACCTTCAGGACCGCGCGGCTAAAGCCTTCGTCCATGGTGAAGCGTTCATTCGCCCAATCCATCGAACAGCCCAGCCGTCGCAACTGGCGCGTGATCTGCCCGCCCGATTCCTCTTTCCATTCCCAAACCTTGGCAATGAAGTCTTCGCGCGTGAAATCCGTCCGCTTTTGCTGGCGATCATTCAATTGGCGTTCGACCACCATCTGCGTGGCAATGCCGGCATGGTCGGTCCCGACGACCCAAAGGGCATCCTTGCCCTGAAGCCGCGCATGACGGATCAAAATGTCTTGCAGCGTATTGTCGAGCGCATGGCCGATATGCAGGCTGCCTGTCACATTGGGTGGCGGATTGACGATCGTATAGGGCTCCGCATTGGGACGATGCGGGCGGAATGCACCCGTTTCTTCCCAGTGGCGGTACCATTTCGCTTCAATGGCGGACGGATCGAATGTTTTTGGTAGCTCTGACATGGTGCGCTGCCTTTGCCAGTCACATGCCGGGCTGGCAACCCGGCTGCGCGTGCCGGACCGGGCCTAGCCCTGGGATTGGCCGGTGATCCGGGCAACTTCCTGCGCCACAACCCGCTCTACAATGGCCGGCAGATGGGCGTCCAGCCAGTCCTTCAGCATCGGTTTCAACAGCTCTCGCACCAGGCCTTCCAGCGTATCGGACCCGCTGACTTCGGGCTTTACGATCAGGCGGGACAGGTTCGACAGCGCAAGTCGGCTGGCGGCGGCCGCGTCTGGCGAGACGATGGCGTCGCCCTCATCGCCTGTGTCTGGCGCGTTTTGCGTCAGTTCCAGAACCGAATCATCCGCAGCCTCAGCTGGCGACGCAGCGGCGCGCTCCGCCCGTCCGCGGGCCTTTGCCGGTGCGGCTTTCGCATCATCTTCGGCGATGATCTTTTTGATAGACGACAGAATATCTTCCATCGACGGTTCGTTGGCCATGTCGCCCATCGGCAAACTCCCCCTTAGTTCTGGACCGACTGGCCCGAGGTGTCCGATGTCTGTGCGGTGGAGTCAACTGTGCGTGTCGCTTGCGGCTTGGGCTTGGGATCCTGATCCCAATCGACAAAGATGCTTTTCACCCGCCGATAATTTTGCGTCGGATCATAAAGTGCCCCGCCATCCAGGCCCAGATCGCGGGCCTCGGCCTGCCCCATGGCCGACAACAGAAGGAAGCCCGCGACATAGGCATTGCGCTGTGCCGTGACGAGTTCAACCTGTGTGTTCAGCAGTTCGCGTTCTGCATCCAGAATGTCGAGAATGGTGCGCGTACCCACGCTATTTTCCGCCCGGACACCTTCCAGCGCAAGCGCGTTGGCCTGCACCGCCAGTTGCGCGGAATTGATCACCTGATTGGCCGCCTGCCAGGCCGCAAAGGATGATCGGGTCGCGGCAATCACACCCCGCTCTACCGCAATTTCGCGCTCAATCGCCTGGCTTTGACGGGCCTGGGCCTGGCGCACCTGTGCCGACGGACCACCGCCCTGATAAATCGGCACGCTGATCTGCGCGCCCGCCGACGTCGCTTTGGTCGAACCCGGCAGCGTGCCGGGCAGCGAATTCAGATAATCGACATAAGACGAATCACCGACCGCAAAAAGTTTCGGCATGCGTGCAGCCTTGGCGGCCCCGACATCATAACGGGCCGCCTCGCGCGCTTTGCCCGCAGCGATCAGATCCGGATTATTCTTCAGCGCAATGGCAACAGCCGAATCCGGCGTGGACGGCAAATTGGGCAGGGCGGGCGGCGTTTCCAGATTTTCAGGCGCTGCCCCAACCAGCTGAACATAATTTTCCTTGCTGGAAATCAGCCGTGCCTCAGCCTGCTGCAACTGCGCCCGGGCAATGGCCAGACGTGCTTCGGACTGGGCGACATCGGTGCGGGTCAGATCCCCGACCTCAAAGCGATCCCGCGTTGCATCCAGATTGACGCCCAGCACCCGCACCTGCTTGCGGTTGAGCTCAACAATCGCCTGATCGCGGATCACATCCATATAAGCGCCGACAACGGCGCTAAAAAGATCTGCCTCTGTGCCGCGTAAATCCGCTTGGCCAGCCTCAACGCGCGCCTTTGCGCCCTTGACGGCATTGCGCACGGCACCGCCCAGATAAAGCGGCACACTCAAGCTCGCACGGCCCGTGAAATACCGATCCGGCGTGCCAATCGCCGCCACCGAATTATGGACATTTTCATTAT
>JBJOJQ010000144.1:0-5339 GCA_046046525.1 Pseudomonadota bacterium | reverse complement strand
GCCTTTTGTCGAAGGTGATGGGTCCCAGCGATTGCCAGATGGCATAATGTTCTGGCGGCAGTTGGAAAGGGGCCGCCCGACGAATAGCACTGACCGCACGTTCAGCGTGAATGGTTTTCAGATTCGCGTTATTCTCGGTGACACCCGATTGGCTGGCAATGGTGATGGAGGCAATGGTGCCATCGCGTTTCAGCGTCACCACGATATTCGTTTTCAGCAATTCGGCATCCACGCCCGTGGGTGCGCGCCAATAGCGCTTAATCTGCCCGAACAGCGCCTGAATGAAGCTGGCCTCCAGCTGGGCAGCGGTTCTCGCAGCCGGTGTCCCGCTGCCCGCAGCGGCCGTTCCCCGGCCCGTGCCGGGCTGCGCGGATTCCTGGCTTGCCGCTCGCGACAGCCGCGCGGCCAGCGATTGATCAAGGCGCGATGTGCGCGTGTCGCTGGCAGGTTTTTGCTTGGCGGCCGGCGCCGATGTCTTGGCTTCGGGCTTTGGCTTTGCCGGTGTTTTCGCGGCCTCGGGCTTGGGCGGTGGCGTTTTGGCCGGGATGGGCGGTGGTGCCGCTGGCTCTGGCATGGGCGCCTGGATCTGCGTCGGCTCACCCGCAGGCGGAGGGCTGGCTTCTCGCACGGCATCCGGCGCGGCCGTTTGCAGCGATTTGGCGTCGATCAGCGCCACGTCGATGGGCGGATTGCTGGCCACAAGCTTTGGCGGCGGCCGCAACAGGCTCAACGACAGCGCGCCGAACAGCAGGATATGCCCTGCAACGGCAACGCTTAAACCTGTCCGTTCCGCGCGGTCCATGATGTCAGCGATCCTGGCCCTCGGTCGTCACCAAGGCAACGCGGCTCAGGCCCGCGCGGTTGATTTCGCCCATCACAGCCATCACCTCGCCATAATCCAGCTGGCGGTCGGCCCGCAGATAGATTTGGGGGCCTTCCGGCCCGCCAGCGGCGGCCATGTCGGCCAGGCGTGCCGGCAGATCCGCGCGTGTGACCTCGGTGTCATCGACGTACAAGGCGCCTGTCGCGTCAAGCGAGATCTGAATCGGTTTGTCACCCTGGTCTAATGCCTTGGCGCGGCTGTCCGGCAGATTAATGGGCACACCTGCCACCAACAGCGGCGCTGTCACCATGAAGATGATCAGCAGCACCAGCATCACGTCGACAAGCGGCGTGACGTTGATGTCAGCCATGGGTGCGCGCTTGCTGCCGCGCCCCGATGATTGGATGGGGCCCATGATCAGCTCTCCAGCTTACGGCTCAGCAAGGCATGGAAACCATCGGCAAAGCGCGTCAGGCGGGCCTCCAGCCGGTTCAGCCCATGGCCAAAGCGGTTATACGCGATCACGGCCGGGATGGCGGCAAACAGGCCGATGGCGGTTGCAAACAGCGCCTCGGCAATGCCCGGCGCCACCACCGACAAGGACGTGTTCTGCTGGCTCGCAATCGCGGTGAAGCTGCGCATAATGCCCCAGACGGTGCCAAACAGGCCAACAAAGGGCGCAACGCTGCCCACGGTGGCCAAGATGTTGAGGCGATCGCCCAGCCGATCCACTTCTGCGGCAATCGCGGTACCCATGGTTGAGGCCAGGCGCTGGCGCGTCCCTTCCCGATCGAAAGCGCGGTTGGCCGTTGATCGCTGCCATTCGATCATCCCGGCCTGAAAGACGCGGGCCACGGGCAGGCTGCTTTCCCGGTGCACCTGAAAAAAGGCATGCGTTTCTTCGGTGCGCCAAAAGTCCTTTTCAAACTGATCGCAATCGCGCTGTGTCCGCCGCATGGTCATGGCGTGCGAGACGATGATGGACCAGGTCCAGATGCTCGCGACCAATAGGCCAAGCATAACCAGCTTGACGACGATATCGGCCTGCAAAAACAGCGCGAGCGGCGAAAGGCTGGCGGCATCAGTAACAAGAGTGGGCGTCATGCGATGTCAGTCTCTTCTTGAACAAGGGGGTCGGGTAAAAGGCGGGTAAAGGCGTCGATCCAGGCTTTGGGCTGACGCTTAGGGCGGCCATCGGGAGTGATATAGGCCGCCGTCACACGGGCTTCGGCAATGCAGACGCCGTCGCGTTCGATGCGCTGATCGATGATGCAGGCCGCCGCCCGCACCGCCGCCACGGTTGAAATAATGACCAAGGCATCATCAAAATGCGCCGGGCGCCGATACCGGATCGACAGATCGGCCACCGCATAAACGCCATCGCCCGTTGCAAAGGCATCGCGCTGGTCAATCCCGGCCACGCGCAACATGTCGGATCGCGCACGTTCCATGAAACGCAGATAATTGGCGTGATAGACCACGCCTGAAAAATCCGTGTCCTCAAAATAAACGCGCACGGCAAATCGGTGCGCGCGCCCGACAAAACGTCCCGTCGTCGGCAGATCATTTTGAAGGTCGGTCATTCTTTGGCCTTAGACCAACTGGACTGCGAAATGAATCCCACCCGTGCTTATTTTGAATCAAACAGCCCATCCTGGCTGCCCGCGGGGGGATTCAGGCCCAAATGCTTCCATCCCGGCGGGTTGAGCTGACGGCCCCGCGCAGTGCGGGCGATCAGGCCGAGTTGCAGCAGATAGGGCTCGACCACATCCTCAATCGTATCGCGCGGTTCGGACAGGCCGGCGGCCAGCGCCTCCACCCCCACCGGGCCGCCGCGATAGACATCGGCAATCATCATCAGATAGCGCCGATCCATGGCATCCAGGCCCAGGGCATCAACCTCCAGCCGGTTAAGCGCGGCATCGGCAATGCGTGCGGTCACAACATCTTCGCCGGCGACATTGGCAAAATCCCGCACGCGGCGCAGCAATCGCCCGGCAATGCGTGGCGTGCCGCGCGACCTTTTGGCAATTTCATGGGCGCCGTCTTCGGCAATGCCGAGGTTCAGCAGGCCCGCGGCACGGCGGATCACCTGTTCCAATTCACCATGGGTGTAAAAATTCAGCCGCACGGGGATGCCAAAGCGGTCGCGCAGCGGTGTTGTCAGCAAACCTTGCCGCGTGGTTGCGCCCACCAGGGTGAATTTGGGCAGGTCAATCCGCACCGACCGGGCCGACGGACCTTCGCCGATCATGATGTCGAGCGCGCGATCCTCCATCGCGGGATAAAGCACCTCTTCAACCGCAGGGTTAAGCCGGTGAATCTCATCGATGAAAAGGACGTCGCCATCCTCCAAATTGGTCAGCAACGCCGCAAGATCGCCCGATTTTGCAATCACCGGGCCGGATGTTGCACGAAAGCCAACCCCCATTTCGCGGGCCACAATCTGGGCCAGCGTTGTTTTGCCAAGCCCGGGCGGGCCGAAAAACAGGACATGGTCCAGCGCATCGCCGCGCGATTTGGCGGCGGCGATGAAGACGCGCAGATTTTCCCGCGCCGCCTTTTGCCCGACAAATTCCTCAAGCGATTTGGGGCGCAGCGCCGCATCAACATCTTCGGGACGCCGGTCGGCGCTGATCAGCCGGTCCTCTTCGGTCATTTCGCGGCCTTTCGCAGGGCCAGCCGGACAAGCGCATCCAGCGTGGCGGCAGCGCCCAGTTCCGCTTCTGCGGCGGCCACAGCGGCATTGGCCTCAGCCGGTTTGAAGCCAAGGCCCGTCAGCGCCGATATGGCATCGGCCGCTGTGCCGGCTGCGCCAGCCGCCATGGGCGTGGCCCCGGCACTGCCCAAGGCGATGCCGCCGACCTTGTCTTTCAATTCACGGACAATGCGTTCTGCCAGCTTGGGGCCGACCCCATTGGCCCGCGCCACCATCGCCTTGTCCTGCCGGGCGACAGCTTGGCTCAGATCATCCGGGTCCAGTGTGGACAGGATTGCAAGCGCCACCTTGCCGCCCACGCCCTGGACGCCCGTCAACAGGCGAAACCAGTCGCGTTCCCCGGCGCTGCCAAAGGCGAACAGCGTCATCGAATCTTCGCGGACCTGCATTTCGGTAAACAGCGTGACCTGATTTCCCGTCGCGCCAAGGGCGGTTAAGGTCCGGGCAGAGGCAAGGACAAGATAGCCCACGCCATTCACGTCAATCACGGCATGGTCTGCGGCGCTTTCAACAAGCGTTCCGGTCAGGCGGGCGATCATGCCCCATCTTTAGCGCCCAGGGATCGCTTGTCGAAGGGTTTGTTCTGCTTTTCTTCCGCTTAGTCGGGGATAAGATCAGCCAAGCCGACGCGCGCTGGCGATATGGTGGGCATGCGTAATCGCAACCGCCAGCGCATCTGCGGCATCCGCCCCGGCAATTTTGGCACCCGGCAACAATCGGCTGATCATGGCGTGCACTTGCGTCTTATCGGCATTGCCGACCCCCACGACGGCCTTTTTGATCAGCCGGGCGGCATATTCGCCAATCTCCAGGCCCGATCGCGCGGCGCATAGCAGAATGACGCCGCGGGCCTGGCCCAGCTTCAGCGTGGATTGCGGATTGCTGTTGATGAACACTTCCTCAACCGCGATGCCATCGGGGCGGTGCTGCAAGATGATGTCCGTCAAGGCGCGATCCAGCTCAACCAGCCGGTGCGGCAAGGGGGTTTTGGCATTGGTCGCAATCTGCCCATTGGCGACATGCGACAGGCGGTTCCCCTCGGCCGCAATAAGCCCCCAGCCGGTTGTCCCAAGCCCGGGGTCAATGCCCAGAATTAGCATTTTCTAATAGCCCGCCGGCCACAGGGCGCGCTGCCGGATCAGCCGAGCTTCTCCATGATGTCATCCGGCACGTCATAATTGCCCCAGACGGTCTGCACATCATCATCTTCTTCCAATGTGTCGATCATCTTCAGCAACTTACCGGCATCTTCCTCGCCGACCTCAACCATGGTTGTCGGCCGCCAGGCCAGCTTGACGCCATCGGGTTCCCCCAGGGTCGCTTCCAGCGCCTTGGCCACTTCGTGCAGCCCATCGACGCTTGTCCAGATGGCATGGCCATCGTCGCTTGATTCCACATCGTCGGCGCCCGCTTCCAGCGCGGCTTCAAATATGGTGTCGGCATCGCCCGCCTTGGCCGGATAATCGATCAGCCCCAGTCGATCAAAACCATGGCTGACCGATCCTGCCGTGCCCATATTGCCGCCATTTTTTGAAAAGGCGGTGCGCACATTGGTTGCGGTGCGGTTGCGATTGTCGGTCAGCGCCTCAACAATGATGGCAACGCCGCCCGGGCCAAAGCCTTCATACCGGATTTCCTCATAGGTCTCCAAGTCAGAGCCAGAGGCCTTGTCGATCGCGCGCTGAATATTGTCCTTGGGCATAGACTGCGCGCGGGCCGCCAGCACGGCGGCGCGCAGACGGGCATTGGCGTCCGGGTCTGGCAGGCCCATTTTGGCGGCCACGGTAATTTCACGCG
>JBJOJQ010000014.1:0-3921 GCA_046046525.1 Pseudomonadota bacterium | reverse complement strand
CAGATGGTCGCTGGCGTCTCTGTGGCCGCAGACAAGGTTGACGACGCCCGCAGGCAGCCCGGCGGCTTCCGCCGCTTCGGCAATGATATAGGCTTCCAACGGGGTTTCGGGCGAAGGCTTCATGATCACGGTGCAGCCGGTTGCAAGAGCATAGGCGACCTTGTTGAGCATGATCCCATAAGGCCCGTTCCAGGGCGCAATTGCCGCAACAACGCCCACGGGTTCATAGGCAACCAGCCCGACCTTGGCGCCTGTGGCGGGGCGGTGCTCCACAAAATTGAACTGCGCGGCCATCGCGATGATGCCGTCAAAGGTTGCGGTGGACCCGGCGGTCATCGGCCCGGCAAAGCTTGCCAAGCCGCCCATTTGTGCCGTCCATGCGCGGGCGATTTCGTCTTCGCGGGCGCGCAGATGCCCGACCATGCGCTTGAGATAGGTCAGCCGTTCGGCCGGAGAAAATGTCGTCCATGGCCCCATGTCAAAGGCGGATCGGGCTGCGGTGACGGCGGCATCCATATCCGCCGCGCCGGCTTCTGCGACGCGTGCGACCACCTGTTCGCTATTGGGCGAAACAATCTCAATCACTTTGCCAGACAGCGCCGGGCACCATGTGCCGCCGATGAAAAGCCGGTCCGGATGCCGCAGCGTCACGCCATTGGGGGTCATGGTGTCTCTCCTCAATCTTGTTTTATCCTGCGCGCCCGGGCTTAGGTCAGGTCATCCAGCCCGATGATCTGGCCAGAGGCCGCAGCCCGATTGGCCGCACGGCGCAGGCGTTCAATATGCAGGCGGCCTTCCGGTGCCTCTTCTTTGGGCAGGGCCGCCATGGATGTTTCGAAAATCTCTGCAAAATCCGCGGCAAATTCGGGATGGGTGAAGATCAGGCCGCGATTTTCGGTCATCCCGACCAGTGTTTTGCGGCCAACCTCCAGCGGATCCATGCCAAGGTCAAAGGCTGTGCCAAATTGTTCCAGCTCTTGCCTGTCCGCTGGCTTAAAGCCGGATTGCGCAAAATCGGCCGGGCGTTTCAGGGCGGAGTCCCAGGCATTGGTGCGGGTCAGGCCCGGACACATCAGCGACACGCCAATGCCATGCGGCGCCAGATTATAGCGCAGACTTTCTGTCAGGCCGCGCACGGCGAACTTGCTGGCCGTGTAGATCCCGGCCTGTGGCCCGGACAGATAGGCCGCCATGGAGGCGACATTGACGATATGGCCGCCTTCGCCATGCGCCTTCATCCCCGGAATGAAGGACACCAGGCCATTGACGACACCGCCAAAATTCACGCCCATGATCCAGTCATAATCGGCATAGCTGGCCTCATCGGTTGGCCCGAAGACGCTGACCCCGGCATTATTGACGAGAATATGGACCTTGCCCGCCTTGGCTGCGGCGTCTGCAAATCCGGCACGATCCGTGACATCCAGGGCTATGAAGCGCGGCACCGGATAGCCATGATCACGAAACCAGTTTTCCGCCGCGTCGCGATAGTCCGTGTTGCGATAGCTGAGAATAAGGTCGATGCCTGCTTCGGCAAAGGCACGCGCAATGCCCAGACCAATGCCCGAAACACCCCCGGTGATGAAGGCGGTTTTCCCTTGCCATCCCATTACAAATTCCTCTCGCCAATATCGGTAACATTTGTTAGCAATACATACAAATCAAAATCGGTGAGAGAGGGAAGTGCCAATCATGTCAGATCTGGACGCACGGATATCGCAACTGGAACACCGCGTGGGTGAGCTTGAGGATATCAACGCCATTCGCCGCCTGCACTGGGCCTATGGCTATTATATTGATTTCAATCGCGCCGATGATGTGGCGGAGCTGTTTGCAGACGATGGGGAGGTGATCTTCCTGTCCGGCGTCTACAAGGGCCGGGAAGGGGCCCGCCGCCTTTATGGGACATGGTTTAAGAGCCTGTTTCTGGCCCCGGGCGAAGAAGGCCCGGCCTATGGCTTCCTGCTGGACCATTTCCAGATGCAAGACATCATCACGGTCGCCCCGGATCGGCAGACGGCCAAGGGGCGTTTTCGTGGCATGTTGTTCGGGGGCAGCCATGAAACCCGGACCTTCAAGCCAGAAGGCCTGCCGTTGCAGTTCATGGAAGCCGGCATTTATGAAAATGACTATGTCAAAGAAAATGGCGTGTGGAAGATCAAGCGGCTGGATTACATGATGCAATGGCAGGGCGATTATGAAGCCGGCTGGTCCAAAACCACCGCGCATCTGCAGCCATTAACCGAATGCTATCCCGAAAATCCGATTGGCCCAGACTATATCCGCAGCGAAGAAATTCGTCAGACCTGGCCCTATCGCCATGATGTGCCGATGCATTTTGCGCATCCACGCTTTGGCGCCGTGCTGGCGGGGCGGGAACGCGCCTAAGCGTCGCGGGGCGCGGCCGCTTCGTCTGCGCCCCGGCCTTCCCACAGCATGACCTGCCGGTACAGCTTATCGAGCACGCCGGCCATGCCATCGCGTTCATTGACGTCGAGCGTCTGGAACAAAAAGCGCGCCACTTCAGAAATTTCGGGCGCCATCGCGCGATAGGCCGCCACGCCCGTTTCGGTCAGCCGATGGGGCTTGCGCCGCCGATTGGCGGCATCGGTGACCTGTTCCACCCAGCCGCGTTCGGCAAGAGCCGCCAGCGCGCGACTGACATTCATGGGCTGCATGCCCATGAGTTCGGCCAATTCATGCCCGGCCCGTTCGCCTTCGCCGGCCAAGGCCATAACGATCTTCAGTTCATTGGGCGAAATCCCCGCCGGAATCGCGACGCCGTCACGCATGGGGCGGCTGATCAGCGCGGCAAAACGCAGCATGGCGATCAGCAGGCCAACGTCTGAATTGTCGAGCGGGCCGTCCTTCGATGCGCCTGAAATGCTCATTTTTCCCCCTGTTTTTTTGCCTGCCTAACTCCTGCGATGCATTTTTGCCACGCCTGTCGTGATTTTTCTTCCGGATAGCGATCGAAACAAAAGCTACTTGCCAATGCGTGATTTGTATGCATTACTAACAATCGTTAGGGTTGATCCGGCAGCTATGTCGGGCGCCTGACTAGGGCAGGAGAGGACTGACTTATGGGCCGTATTTCACGTAATCACTCTATCTTCCGTGCAGCGCTGGCGCTGTCGGTTTCTGGCGCCGCACTGGTCGCCATGCCGGCCTTTGCACAGGACGCTGCGGCGGATGAAGCGTCGCCAGCCAATGGCGATATCGTTGTCACCGCACAGTTCCGTCAGCAGAAGCTGCAGGACACGCCGCTGTCGATCACCGCGGTCAATGCAGCGCTTTTGGAGTCGCGCAACCAGACCGATCTTTCGCAAATCGCGGCGCAGGCCCCGAACGTCACGCTGAACGCCATGGGCGGTGCTTATGGCTCGTCGCTGGGCGCCTCAATCCGCGGCGTTGGCCAGTTTGACTTTAACCCGGCTTATGAACCGGGCGTCGGCATGTATGTTGACGATGTGTATTATGCCACGCTGACCGGCGGCATTTTCGACCTGCTCGATCTGGAGCGCGTTGAAGTTCTGCGTGGTCCGCAGGGCACGCTGACCGGCCGTAACTCGATCGGCGGGGCGATCAAGCTCTTCTCAAAGAAGCCGACCGATGAAAATAGCGGCACGATTGACGCTGTCTATGGCAGCCGCAACCGCCTGGAAGTCCGTGGCAGCATGAACTTCGTGCTGGCGGACTCGCTCTATGCACGCATTTCCGCCGTGTATAAGCAGCAGGACGGCTATGTCGATCAGGTCGATTATGGCTGTGCCAAGCCGGGCAATCCGGAAGGGATCACTGCCTTCCCAAGCTCATCATCCAACTGTGTGATGTCGAAATTTGGCGAAAAGGGCTATGCCGGCGTCCGCGGGTCGTTGCGCTATAACCCCAGCGACAACCTCGATTTCACGTTGATTGCGG
>JBJOJQ010000032.1:0-4107 GCA_046046525.1 Pseudomonadota bacterium | reverse complement strand
TTCTCCAGCAGCTGCATAACAGCCATGGTATTGCAGCCTTGTGGAGCCATGAAGAAACCGGCAACGGATGGACTTATGCCCGCGATCGCGCAGTGGCGGCATGGGCTAGGGCAGCAGGCATCCCTTGGCATGAAATGCGGCAGTTCGGGGTCGTCCGACGTCTGAAATCACGCAACGGCTGGGCACAGGCCTGGGACCGTGACATGGCCCAAGCCAGCACGCCGCCGCCGCAAATGCTCTCGACGGTCGCGGGGGATTGGCCAACTTACATCCCGACTGGCGATGACCTGCGGCTTGCCCCGGATCCATGCCCTTACCGCCAGCGCGGAGGCCGTGCGGCGGGGTTGGACATATTGGCCAGTTTCCTGAACCAACGCGGCCGCGATTATCGCTATCAGATGTCGAGCCCTGTCACCGCCTTCGACGCCAGCTCACGCCTATCGCCGCATCTGACCTGGGGTACAATTTCCATGCGTGAAGTGGCGCAGGCCAGCTGGACGCGCATGCGCGCTTTGAAGCTTTCGAACGCACCCGATTCCAGCAGATGGCGGGCCTCGCTGCGCTCTTTCACTGGTCGGCAACACTGGCATTGCCACTTCATGCAGAAGCTTGAAGACGAATCACGGCTCGAATTTGAAAATCTGCATCATGCTTATGATGGTCTGCGCCCCGCCGTTGCCGATAGTGAGCGGCTATCCGCTTGGAGCGAGGGTGCCACGGGGTTTCCGTTTATCGATGCTTGCATGCGCGCACTTAATCAGCATGGCTGGATCAACTTTCGCATGCGCGCAATGCTGATGTCGTTTGCCAGTTATCATCTCTGGCTGCCCTGGCGCGACACTGGGCTTCATCTTGCGCGCAAATTTGTGGACTATGAGCCCGGCATTCACTGGCCGCAGGTCCAGATGCAATCCGGGACAACGGGCATCAACGCCATGAGGATCTATAATCCGGTCAAGCAGGGCTATGATCATGATCCCGAGGGTAGTTTTGTGCGCAGCTATGTGCCTGAACTGAATATAGTCCCTTCGGCCTTCATTCATGAGCCCTGGCGATGGGACGGTGCAGCCGATTTGTGCTATCCGGCCCCGATTGTCGATAACGTCGCAGCGGCAAAAGCGGCGCGAGAAGCGCTCCATGCCATTCGTAAAGGCGCTGGTCACAAAGCTGGCGCACGCAAGATTGTTGCCAAGCATGGCAGCCGCAAAGCCGGCATAAGGATGAATGGTAAGGACCGTCGGTTAAAGATAGAGCCGGCAGCTAGTGGGCAACTTATGCTCGATTTATAGTGGCGAAGTTCTCGAGAGCTATGTCACCAAAATCGGCGACAAAGCGGCAGCCTTGACCTTCATGAGGAAGCCTCTGAAGCGCGACAGCAATGCCAATGATACCGCCGCCAATGGAATGCGGAGATACCCAGCAGCGATGCGGGAACTGGGTATGTTGATCATGGCGAGATGGGCTGCTGATTGAATAATGGGGCTGAGAATAGCCACGCCCCCTTCCGACGAAGAGAGCAGGCGATATGGCGATTTATAGGTCGCGATCCTCTTCCCCCGGCGCGGCCTTGGCGGCCATTTGCGGCAATGCGTAACTGCCCGTGCAGTTAAAATGGGTCATCCTTCAAATCTTGGTGCTTGATTCTGACGGAACTTCGGGTATTTCCAAAATTGAGAACGTTATCAAAATTGGGTGCGTGCGAGGGATGATGTATAATAGGTGTTTGGCAGCGGTATTGGCGATGAGCTTGCCGAGCAGTGGTTCTGCCGAGAAACGCGTGGAAATTGCCGCCCCCGATTTGCAGACTGCCGATGCCACCGCCGAGCTTTGGCCCGCAGCGTCCAGTCCGGAGGCGATCACGTCGCCCGCGACCGAGGCCGCCATCGACCGGTTGCTGCAATCCATGACTTTGGAGCAGAAGGTCGGGCAGCTTATTCAAGCCGATATCAGCGCGATAAAGCCGGACGATTTGGTCCGTTATCCGCTGGGTTCGATTCTGGCTGGTGGCAATTCCGGTCCCTATGGCGACGAGCGGGCCAGTGCGGCCCAGTGGAGCAAGCTTGTCACCGAGTTTCGCGCAGCTTCCCGCACATCCGGGGCAGGCATTCCGATATTGTTCGGCGTTGATGCGGTTCACGGCCATTCCAACCTGCCGGGTGCAACGATCTTTCCGCACAATATCGGGTTGGGCGCGGCACGCGATCCTGATTTGATCCAACGCATCGGCCAGGCAACCGCGGCAGAAATATCCGGCAGCGGTATCGAATGGACTTTTGCGCCAACGCTTGCTGTGCCGCAGGATTTGCGATGGGGACGCAGCTATGAGGGCTATGCGGCCGACCCCGCCCTTGTCGTCAGCTATGCAAAAGCGATGACATTGGGCTTGCAGGGGCCTTTGTCGCCGGACAAGCCGCTGGACGCGGAGCGGGTGGCCGCCACTGCCAAGCATTTCCTTGCCGATGGCGGCACGGTGGATGGGCGCGATCAGGGTGACGCACGCATAGGCGAGGCGGAATTGATCGCCAAGCATGCACAAGGCTATCCGGCGGCGATCAATGCAGGTGCCCTGACTGTCATGGCCAGCTTTTCGAGTTGGAATGGCACAAAGCATCATGGCAACAAAACCCTCCTCACCGATGTTTTGAAAGGGCGAATGGGTTTTGCGGGCCTGATTGTGGGCGACTGGAATGGCCATGGCCAGATCCCCGGTTGTTCGGCAACAAATTGTCCGCAAGCGATCAATGCCGGTCTCGATCTTTTCATGGCTCCGGACAGTTGGAAGGGGCTTTTTGACTCCACATTGGCTGCGGCAAATGATGGCCGTATCCCGATGGCGCGCATCGATGATGCGGTTCGGCGCAATTTGCGCGTGAAATTCAAGCTGGGCCTGATGGGGGCAATGCCGACGCAGCGCGGAAATACGGCGTTGGTTGGCGCAGCCGACCATCTGGCTTTGGCGCGCGAGGCGGTATCCAAGTCGCTGGTTCTGCTGAAGAATGAAAAATCCACTCTTCCCATCCGCAACGGCGCGCGCGTCCTGATTGCGGGTTCGGGCGCCGACAATATGGCTATGCAAGCGGGTGGGTGGACGATCAGTTGGCAGGGCACAGATACCAAGGCATCGGATTTTCCCAATGGCCAGACGATCGGGCGTGCCATTTCACAGGCCGTATCCGCGCGCGGCGGTTCGGCAGAAATCGCAACTGACGGTCGTTCGGCATTGCGGCCTGATGTCGCCGTTATTGTCATTGGTGAAAAGCCTTACGCCGAATTTGAAGGCGATGTTCCCGACCTTGCTTTCCGGATAAAGCCGGAGGAGGAAGAACTGGTCGCGCGGCTGAAGTCGCAAGGCACAAAGATTGTCATATTGTTTCTTTCGGGCCGGCCGATGTTTGCCGGTAAGCTGATCAACCAGGCAGATGCTTTTGTGGCAGGCTGGCTGCCGGGCACCCAGGCACTGGGCGTTTCCGACGTGCTCGTCGCAGGAGCTGGCAACAAGCCTGTCCGCGATTTCACCGGGCGTCTTCCCTTCGCCTGGCCCGCCGACGGCCGTTCGCCGATCAACAAGCCGTTGTTCGCCGAAGGTTATGGTCTATCTTACGCCAAAGCGGGCCGTGTCCGTCGGGTAAACGAGGATCCGCGGGTTATGCTCTCGATGCAGGCGCATGAAACCCATTATATGGTGCGTGGCAAAAGCCCTGCGCCGTGGCGCCTTGATATCGATGGAGCAGTCAGCGTGCGTGCGATAGATATCTCCGCGCAGGAAGATGCGCGCCAATTCAGTTGGAACCGCGAAGGCATGCTTTCGATTTATGGTCCGCCGGTGGATTTGCGCCAAAAGCTGGAATCGGGATCGGCATTGGTGCTGGATTGGCGGGTAGAACAGCCCGCCAATGGTGCGCTCAAGCTTTCTTTGGATGAAGCGACACTGGATATTGGCCGTCTTGCGGATGCGTCGCCAGCCGGCACGATCCTGCGGACGCAGATTCCGCTGCGATGTTTTGCGCAAGCGGGTGCGAAGCTGAACGCGGTTGGCGTTCCGTTGCGCCTTGCCGCTCCAAAAGGATTTGTTGCGACCTTGCGCAATGTACGCGTCGAGGCAGCGGA
>JBJOJQ010000192.1:0-5128 GCA_046046525.1 Pseudomonadota bacterium | reverse complement strand
AGATCTCGACACAAGCGTGATCCATGCCGATCTGTTCCCGGACAATGTGCTGATGTCGGGCGATACGGTGTGCGCCGTCATCGATTTTTATTTCGCCTGCACCGAAATTCGCGCCTGGGATTTGGCAGTGACGCACAGTTCCTGGAGCTTTGATGGCGCGGACAACCGCTATCTCCCAGAGGTTGGGGAGGCGCTGATCCGCGGCTATGATGACAGCTTTGGCCTGTCTGATGCCGAAAGATCGGCCTTTCACATCCTTGCCCGTGGCGCGTGCTTGCGCTTTTTGCTGACGCGGGCCTGGGATTGGCTCAACACCCCGGTAGATGCGCTGGTGACCCGCAAGGACCCGCTGGCCTATCTGGCGCGGCTGGATCATTACGCCCAATTGTGACGACACTGCCTCACGTCAAAATTGCCACCGATGGCGCCTGCAAGGGCAATCCCGGCCCCGGCGGCTGGGGCGTGGTGCTGCGCTTTAACGGCATTGAAAAAGAACTGTCCGGCGGCGAACCGGGCACGACCAATAACCGGATGGAGCTGATGGCGGCGATCCAGGGCCTGAAGGCGCTGAACCGCCCCTGCCACGTCACGCTGGAAACCGACAGCGCCTATGTGCGCGATGGCATCACCAAATGGGTCCATGGCTGGCAGCGCAATGGCTGGCGCACCGCCGATAAAAAGCCGGTGAAAAATGCCGAGCTTTGGCAAGAATTGATCGCCGCATCCGCCCCGCACCGGATCGACTGGCGCTGGGTTAAGGGCCATGCCGGTGATCCAGACAATGAACGCGCCGATAAACTCGCCAGCGATGCCGCCCTGGCCGTCGGCAAAACGCGCCACTGGTAAGCCGCTAGAAAAAACGCCCCGGCCGATATTGGGCGGTGTCAACGCCGGCATAGGGCGCCGCAACCGGCACGCCCAAAATCTCTGCCGCCAACAGCGCGGAAATCGCGGGTGATGTCTGAATGCCGGCCCCGCCCTGCCCGGCGCACCAATAGAAATCGGGACAATTGGGATCCAGCCCAAAAACCGGTGCGCGGTCTGGCGTAAAACTTCTTAAGCCCGCCCAGCTGCGCTCAACAGCGGCAATGGGCCAGTCCACAACCTCTTCAAAACGGGCAATGGCGTGCGCCACATCTTCCCGGTCGGGCGCGGCATCGCAAGGATCGGTTGGCGTTTCGTCATGCGGGCTCAACCACACGCGCTGCGTGCCTTCTGGCTTGAAATAAAATCGCCCGGCCAGATCAATCACCAGCGGCAAATGGGCGTCAATGGTGCAGCCCAGCCGCGCCTGAACCATGGTCCGCCGCAACGGGCGAATGGCAATGGGGGCAGCGCCTGCCCGCGCGGCAATATCGCTTGCCCACGCTCCGGCCGCATTGACCACACGGCGGGCGCGCAGCTGATCCGTCCCGGCATGGAGGGTCCAGCCATCGGTTGCGTGGGTCAGGCGCGTCACGGCCCGGCGCACGGCCAGATCAACGCCGGCCTGACGCGCGCGCCGCAAAAAGGCCTGATGCAGCGCCCCCACATCAATATCGGCGTTGCTCGCTTCCCAAATGCCCAGTCGCCAATCCGGCCGCGCGCCGGGCAGCCGCGCCCAGACATCGGCATCCGCAATCGGGTCCAGCACCACGCCCGATCCGGAAAAATCGCGCATGAAATCCGCCGCAAGCCCGGCATCGGCAGACCGCCCGATCATCAAAAGCCCGCGCGTTCGCAAAAAGCTGTGCTCGGCAAAATCCGCCGGCGGATGGGCAAGAAACGGTCCAGAGGCCGTCGTCAGCGGCTGCACAAGCGGCCCGCCATAGGTCTCGCTCCAAAATGCAGCAGACCGGCCCGTTGCATGATAGCCGGGATGGTCCTCTGCCTCCAACAGCAGGACGCGCATCTGGGGGGCAAGCGCGGCCGCCAGGCTTGCGCCCGCCATGCCGGCTCCGATGATGGCAACGTCATAGACCATGATGTGCCACTGGCCGGACGGGCGCAGACGGTCAACCCCGCCTCAAAGGCTGGCCTGCTTACCATTTCCTAAGGGGTGATCGCCTAGGGGCCAATGATGACTGGTCTTTCCCTGGTGCCCGGCCTGCATGGATTGCTTGCGCTGTTGCTGCTGCTCGCGGCCGGGCGTGATGTGATGTCGCGGATCATCCCAAATGGGCTGACATTGGCCAACCGGATCGACGGCCTGTTTCTGGAACGCGCGATCACCAAGGTCACGGAACGCCTGTCGGTGCTGTCCGCCGAAGCGCCAATCAGTGAACCGGTGATTTCGGACGGCACAGGATATTGCCTTCTGCAAGAAGAGGTTCGGACCGCTTTTGAATGCACGATCGTTGATCTGCCCCGCAGCCTGTTGATTTATCACCCAGAACTGGCTGCACAGACCCACCATATCGTCCTTGTCGCGGAATTGACCCTGGCGGCGGCCCGCGATGTCTTTCGTCTGGCGGCCTGGCTGAAAGGCGCGGCCCCGCAAACGCAGATCAGCGTCGCGCTCAACAAAGTGCCGGCCGGCACCGCCGCCGAAATCACCAAGAAGGACTTTGAAACAGCGATTGAGCGCAAGGTGGATTTCATCATCCCCGAGGATGCCAAATCCGCGCGCCATGCCGCCAAACTTGGCAAAGCCTTGACCGCGGCCAGCCTGTTATCGGGGATAACGGCCTGCGCCCTGGTGATCGCCATTTACATCGCGGCCACGTCCGGCAATGCGATGACCCGGCGGATCAAGGCGCTGCAAGGGCGGCGCGATGAGTTAAAGGCCGAAATGCAGGCCCATGCGCAAAAGCGCAAATCCCGGATTGCCCCGAAGGACCGGCGGGCAGAACAGCTGCGCGCCCTGCTGGATCGGATGAAGCTGCTTCAGGATGAACAGCTGAAGGCCGCCCAGCTCAAGCTGACACAGGCCGGCATTCGCACCAAGGATTGGGCCGTGGCGGTCATCCTGGCCCGTGCGGTGCTGCCCATTGTGCTGGGCAGTCTGGCGGTGGTGATGATCTATCTCCTCGATCATTGGCCCGATATGTCGCCCCTCAGCCGCTTTATGTGGACGGCGGGCGCGCTGATCGCGGGGTATAAGGGGCCGGATGTCTTCATCCAGAACAGCATCACCAAGCGGCTGGAGGCGATTAGGCTGGGCCTGCCCGATGCGCTGGACCTGTTGGTGATCTGTGCCGAAGCAGGGCTAACGGTGGATGCCGCTTTTTCCCGCACCGCGCGCGAACTGGGCAGCGCCTATCCCGAATTGGCGGATGAATTCGGCCTGACCGCCGTGGAAATCGGCTTTCTGACAGACCGGCGTCAGGCGTTTTTGAACCTTGCCGCTCGTATTCCGCTGGAATCGATCAAGGGCGTGGCGACAACCATGATCCAGACCGAAAAATACGGCACGCCCCTGGCCTCTGCGCTGCGCGTTTTGTCGGCCGAATTCCGCAATGAACGGATGATGCGTGCCGAGGCCAAGGCCGCGCGTCTGCCCGCGATCATGACCGTCCCCCTGATCCTGTTCGTGCTGCCGGCGCTGTTCATCATCATTCTGGGCCCGGCGGCCTGTTCGATCATGGATACGCTTAAATAGCCGCTCCCGCCGCCATGGGCGCGCAGGTTGATTGCCGACGGATCGGTTCCAGCGCCTTAAACTCATCCCGCGTGTTCAACAGCACGCGGATGAGCGCGATGCCGCGATCATAATTGACGCGCACCACCTCTGCCCCCGCTGGTACCTTTTGATCATCCCGCGCCAGATAAAGGCGATAGGGCTTGCCCTTGGCCTGAAGATCATTGCGGACAAAAATCACATCGGTGCGCGCATCGAAAATGCTGAGCGAGGAATAGCGCCCCGGAACCGGCGTGACCGACAACAGGATCGGCCCGTCAGACAGGTCATAGGCGCACGAGGAATAGACCAGATCGGGGCTGGGCCGCACGATCGGCTGATTTTCCGGGGTTGGCAGATCGCCATAGCGCATGACGTTCACGCCGCTTTCCCCGGCGATACGGCGCACCGCCGCCTCCATCAGCCCAAAGGTCGAGAGGGCAAGGCCGCCTGCCCAACCGGCATAGCCGGCCAAAAGCGCCGCAGCCAATGGTCCAAGCCACTGTTTCATGCGCAGGCCTCCTTCACCAATTTGGGCAATTGGGCCTTGCCCGGATTGCGGACCAGATCTGGCCCCGGATTGTACATCCGCAATGTCAGTTCAAAGCCCTGGCCCGGGGCGCTCGGCAGCCAATGCCCCTGTGCCGGGCGCTTTGGCCCAATCGTGACCTTCCAGCCCCCGGCCTTTTCGGCATCTGTCAGGGTGGCGGCGCTGAATGACCAGATATTGGCCGCATTGGCGACCAGATAGCCCTCACGATCGTAAAAGGTGACGCTCCACCAGCGCGTATCCAGCGCACCGCCGGTCAACGCATAGGTGCAACTGCCATCAAGCAGGGCGCCCGCGCTGTCCCGGCTGGCCGCCCAATAGACCGTTTCGGTGGTTGGCAACGCCAACAGCCCGCGCCGCGCGACCGCCGCACGGGTCAGGGCATCGCCATCGGTCAAGCCATAGGTCAGCGATGTGGACCAGACGCCATTGGTGACAGCGCCCTCACGAAAGGCGTTGCCCGTGGCATGCCAGGCCAGCGCCCCACCCACGACCAATCCGGCAACCACGCCAAGTGCATAACGATGCCAGCTTTTCATCGGCACCCCCCTCCTCTGTTGCCGCCGACGTTAGAAGCCCCGCCTGCGATGTCAAAGGAAGATGATCGGACGTTACGACTTTAGCGCGGCCTGCGCGGCCGCCAGCCGGGCAACGGGCACGCGATAGGGTGAGGCCGAGACATAATCGAGGCCCACCGATTCGCAGAACGCGATCGATTTCGGATCGCCGCCATGTTCGCCGCAAATGCCAAGTTTGATATCGGGCCGTGTCTTGCGCCCGCGTTCAGCGGCCAGGGCGATCAATTCGCCCACGCCATCGACATCTAGGCTGACAAAGGGGTCCTGCGCATAAATGCCCTTATCGACATAGGTGGTGAGGAAGCGCGCAGCATCATCGCGCGACACGCCCAGTGTCGTTTGCGTCAGATCATTGGTCCCAAAGCTGAAGAACGCCCCCACTTCGGCAATATCACCGGCTTT
>JBJOJQ010000189.1:0-5490 GCA_046046525.1 Pseudomonadota bacterium | reverse complement strand
CCGAAACGACAGGGCTCAACGCCGCTTCCGGCGATCGGCTTGTTGAAATCGGCTGTGTGGAACTGGTCAACCGGGTTGAGACCGGGCGGACATTCCATGCCTATTTCAATCCAGAACGATCCATGCCAGCTGAAGCTCAGGCGGTGCATGGCCTGTCGGACGCCTTTTTGGCGGACAAACCCTTTTTCGGCGATCTCGTCGAGGATCTGCTTGATTTTCTGGAGGAAAGCCCGCTCGTCGCGCATAATGCGTCGTTCGACTTTGCCTTTCTCAACCATGAATTGTCGCGCATCAACCGCCCGGACATCGCGCCCGCCCGGATGATCGACACCCTGGCCCTGTCGCGCACCAAATTTCCCGGTGCAAAGCACAGCCTGGATGCCTTGTGCACGCGCTTTGGCATTGATCGGTCGCACCGGATCAAACATGGCGCCCTGCTTGATGCCCAGTTGCTGGCGCAGGTCTATGTTGAATTGACGGGCGGCCGCCAAATCGGCCTTGGCCTGTCCGACGCGCGACCCATGACCCCCGATATGGATGCCGAACGGCCGATTACGGTCAGCCGCCCGGCGCGGGCACCGCGGCCCCATGGCGCGACCCCCGAGGAACTTGAGCGTCACAAGGCGTTCCTGGCCAAGATCAGCGATCCGCTTTGGGCGCTGGGCAGTGACGGGGAGGATCTTGCCGCCGCTTAAGTTGACGAATGGGAAACCATTCCTAGCTAAGAGTCCAGAAAGGAGAGAAATTATGGAAATCCGCGTTTCGGGTCATCAGGTCGATACGGGGGATGCTCTCCGCTCCCATGTGGGGGACAGGCTGCAAGGGATTGCGACCAAATATTTCGCGCGCGCGCATTCGGCACAAGCGACGTTCAGCAAGGGCCCCCATGATCACGGCTTTGTCTGCGACATTGTGATGCATGTCGTCAAAGGCGTTGTGCTCAAGGCATCGGGCAACAGCCCGCATGAGGCGCATCTCGCCTTTGATGGCGCGGCCGACAAGATTGAAAAGCAGCTGCGCCGCTATAAGCGCCGCCTGCGCGATGATCATTCCGGTCCGGCCACCATTGCCCCGCCCGAGGACAATGCCAGCTACACCGTGTTTGAACCGATTCAGACCGAAGAGGTTGAACCCGAAGACAACCCCATCATCATCGCGGAAACCCGCGTGGATGTGCCAGAGGCAAGCGTATCTGACGCGGTCATGATGCTGGATCTGCGGCACACCAATGCGCTGTTGTTCCGCAATGCCGCCACAGGTGTTCATAACATGGTTTATCGACGCCATGACGGCACGATTGGCTGGGTTGAGCCGCAGTCCGGGGCATGAGTCCCGGGGCGCGGCTTGCGATGGCGGTGCAATGTGCTAAAGGCGCGCACCGAATATCCGGTCTGGACACCCTATGACAGAGATCAGCGCTCTTCTTACGCCCGGCGCGGTAAGTGCCGGCGCCAATATTGCAACCGCAAAGGCGCTGTTCCAGCATCTGGGGCAGGTCGCAGAGCGGGAATATGGCCTGTCGTCCGGCGAGGTCGTGGACCGGCTGACCGAACGTGAGCGTCTGGGATCGACCGGCTTTGGCGGCGGTGTTGCGATTCCGCATGGCAAAATCGATGGGTTGGATCATGTTGTCGGCATCTTCGTGCAACTGGCCCAACCCGTTGATGTGAAGGCCATTGATGACCTGCCCGTTGATCTTGTCTTTTGCCTGTTGTCGCCGCCCGATGCCGGGTCGGAACATTTAAAGGCGCTGGCCCAGGTCAGCCGCTGGCTGCGCGATCGGGCCTTTGTGGCCAAGCTGCGCGGGGCCGGATCGGCGGATGCCATTTACGCGCTGTTCGCGGCCACGCAGACGCGTGACGCAGCCTGATCTGCGCCAGGGCCGGGCATGACGCCCCGGCTCGCCACATCGCTTTATGTCAACGCACTGATTCGGCGCGTGCACCAGTCTGGGGGCATGGCGGCGGTCTTGTGCAAGGGTGATGTGACGGCGGGTGCGCTGCTGCTGATCACGCTGGAAAATGGCGTAAATACAGGGATTTGGGAGCGTGCGTGGACACCCGATGGGGTTTACCGCTGGACCCCCGTTTCATCCCAAATCATTGACAATGAACAGAAAATCACAGAGCTTTGGAGGCGACGGCGTGAATCGGATCCAGACCTGTGGGTGGTGGAACTGGACATCGTACATGCCGCACAGTTCGCCGTGGATTTGGACGGCACTGGTTGACTTGAACGGGGGAAAGGTCAAAGCCCACAGCAGTTGAAACAGGCATCGCCGTGCCGCCACCCGCGTTTTTGGGCTTTGGGCGCGAATGCAGTCAGGGGAATGATCCAGCCGCACGGGTTTTTGCGTGGCCTTGGGGCAGACCTCTGCACAGTGTGAACCGTACATGCGAAGCAATCGATTGACAGCGGCCGTGGCCGTTATGTCCCTTCCCATTCTGGGCGCGCTTGCGGCCCTTGCTCCGGCCAAATCGGTCTGGGCCAATGAAACATCTGGCGTTATTGAATCGCGGCAGCTCCCGACACGGTCGGTTGAGCAGGCCCGGACGCCCCGATCCTCTCTTTCCGAGATCCAAATTCCTGAAACCATGGAAGATTCCATGGAGGCACCGCCCACATTATTTGGCCTTGTGGCCGAATTTGCCGGCAAGCCCGCCGAAAACCGCAACATCGAATGTCTGGCCGCCGCGGTCTATTTCGAAGCCAAAACCGAAGGCCTTGATGGTCAGCTGGCCGTGGCCCAGACGATCGTCAACCGCACTCGGTCTGGCCGCTTCCCCTCGACCGCCTGTGGCGTGGTGTTCCAGCCGGGCCAATTCTCCTTTGTGCGGGGCAATGGCTTTCCGCCGATTGCGCGCAAGGGCCGCCACTGGGAAAATGCCCTGGCCATTGCGCATATCGCCGCCAATGACCTGTGGGACTCCACGGTCAATGACGCGCTGTTTTTCCACGCGCGCCGGGTGAATCCGGGCTGGCGGATGCAGCGCATCGCAGCGGTTGGCAATCACGTTTTCTATCGGTGATCGCACCGGGCGGCGAAACGCCCTTTCTTGACCTTCGGGCAGCGACTAGACAGCGGGCATGAGCGATGCCGCTGACCTTCTTGTCGCTGCCGATGTCGTGCGGGGCGTATCCCGCATGCTGTATCGGCATGATTATCTGGGCGTGCCCGAAGTGCCTTTGGGCAATGGCCGGCGTGCCGACATCATGGCCCTTGGTCCCAAGGGAGAAGTCATCATTGTTGAGGTGAAGGTCTCACGCGCGGACCTGCTGGGCGATGGCAAATGGCCGGATTATCTCGACTATTGTGATCGGTTCTTCTGGGCTGTGCCGCAGGGTTTTGATCTTGACCTGATGGCACGCACCACGCTTGCCCCAGAGGTGACCGGGTTGATCGTGGCGGATCGCTATGACGCCGCGATTTTGCGGGAACCGGAAACCCGCCCGCTGGCGGCGGCGCGGCGCAAGGCAGAAACGCTGCGGCTGGCGCGCATGGCCGCGCGGCGGATGATGGCGATGTCTGCCGTGCTCGATATTGATCTGGGGCCGCGTTAGGCGGCGCGGAACCAGTGGACGCCGTCCACCATATCCCGGCGCGCCCGGCCATCGGCCATCAGCCGGTTGAGATGGGCAATCGCCTCTCCCGTCGCCAATTCGCGGTTATGGCCGCCAATGGGGCGGTTGAAGAGCAGGCTGAAACAATCCACCGCGCGCAGCGGCACCTCTTTCAGCCGGGCATGCACATCATCCAGACGGCGGTGATGTTCATCGCGCAGCGCCTTCAGCCGGATGTGCAGGCCGTGGAACGGCTCACCATGGGCCGGGCAGATCAGCAGATCATCGGGCAGGGTCAGCAGCTTGTCGATCGACTCAAGCCATTCGCCCAGCGGGTCTGAATTGGGTTCAGACAGGTTCACTGAGACGTTAGAGCTGATCCGCGGCAACACCTGATCGCCCGAAATCAGCACGCCAGAGGCTTCGTTCAGCAAACAGGCATGTTCCGGGCTGTGGCCAGAGCCGACAACCACGCGCCAGCGGTGCGCGCCCAGATCCAGCACATCGCCATCCTTGATCCGGCGATAGCTGATCGGCATTTCAAAGACCATGCGGGCAAAGCGATCCCAGCCCTTGCTGGCCATATCGGCAATATTGTCTTCATCCCATCCGGCGGCGCGCTGCATCCGCACGAAATCATCGGGCACCGTATCGCGGACATCGGCAATCAGCATCCGGGCGGTCAGCCATTCGCCGCGCGTCATCCACAGATCCGCGCCAAAGCGTTTGCACAGCCAGCCGGCGAGCCCGATATGATCGGGGTGAAGATGCGTGCCAATGACGCGGGTCACCGGCGTATCGGCCAGATCCCCGGCAAACAGCGCCTTCCAGGCATCGCTGCACGCGTGCAGCAGCATGCCGGCATCCACCACCGCCACGCCATCGCCCTCATCCAGCAGCCAGCTGTTGATATGGCCAAGCGACCCGGGCATCGGGATGCGCGCCCAGCGCACGCCATCGGCAATGCGATGCAATGTCCCCGCCCCCGGCGCGAAATCGCCCCAGGGATAGGTCAGCCCGGCACTGCTGGTGGCCGTGAAACTTTCATCGGCGGTCAGCGAGGCATCCGGAGTATCGGGTTCAGGCGTCCGATGGGCGGCCAAGATCTGCCTCGGCGTCAGCTGCGGCCGCTTCGGCGGCACGGGCGGCCGCTTCGCGTTCGGCGCGCAATTCTTCGATCAATGCGGCCCGATCCCCTTCAAGGCGCGTGTCTTCCACGGCCTTGATGCCCTTCATCTTGGCGGCCTTGGCCACGGTCGCATCCAGTTCCCGCTGCGAACACAGGCCCAGCGCGACCGGATCCTTTGGGGTGATATCGGCGATGTTCCAGTGCGTCCGTTCCCGGATCGCCTGAATCGTGTTGCGCGTTGTGCCGATCAACTTGCCAATCTGGCCATCCGACAATTCGGGATGGTTGCGGATCAGCCAGGCCACGCCATCGGGCTTATCCTGACGCTTGGACACCGGCGTATAGCGCGGACCCTTTGTGCGGCGAACCTGATCGGGACCTTTGCTGATTTGCAGCACATAATCGGGATCGGCCTGGCCCTTTTCGATTTCCTCTTGCGACAATTCGCCCGCACGGACCGGATCACGGCCGGTATATTTCGTACCGGTCATATCATCCGCCATCGCCTGCACTTCCAAAATATGCAGTCCGCAAAATTCGGCAATCTGCGGAAAGCTGAGCGCGGTGTTATCGACCAGCCACGCGGCGGTCGCGTGCGGCATCAGGGGAACGAGTCCATTCTGGGCCATGTCTGTTTCTCCAATAAATAGGGCCGCCCCTTACCGGAGCGGCCTGAAATGTGAGTGCAACGTTAGGCCATATTTGGGCGACGGGCAAGAGGGTCAGACGAGCAGAATAATTTTCCCGACAAAATCGCCGCTTTCCATCATGCGATGGGCTTCTGCGGCTTGGTTCAGCGG
>JBJOJQ010000180.1:0-3220 GCA_046046525.1 Pseudomonadota bacterium | reverse complement strand
TCATGGCAAGCTGCAACGCCAGACGATGCGCGCGCGCCTCTGCCTTTGGCGAACGCGCAGTCGGCCAGGCCTCGGGCCCAAACCAGTCATAGGCAGTACCCATATCCAGTTCGCGGCCTGTCGCCAGATCAACCAGCGTCACATCAACGGTCGATCCGCGCGAATGGCCGGACTTCTCAGCAATATAACCGCGGGCGAACAGCTCAGACTTGGCCAATTTGGGATAATGTGCCGCCTTGCGCCGCTGGTCATGCGGATCGCGCGCCCATTGGACGAAATCGGCAACGGCACGGGCAGGGCGATAGCAATCGAAGACCTTGAGCCCCAGGCCCTGCGGGCGCAGCCGCGCCTGCACCCGTGCAAGCGCTTCGGCGGCAGCCATGCTCAAAAGGCAGACAGGCGCGTCATATCCGGCAATTGGCCGGCCCACAAAATTGTGTCGGCCGTGATAGCGCATATCAACGACAAGGCCCGGCACGATGGCCGCCGCATCAACGAAGCCCGGCGCCGGGCCCTCGGGCTCTGCCGCGCCAGTGCCGGATGCGGCAAGGACGGCGCCCGCCAGCAACGCTCCCAGGCCAGCGCGCATATTCATCAGAACCGAACACCCAGGCCTGTGGCGATCGTGCTGCTATGGGCGCCGAAGCGATCAACATAGGTTGATGTAGTGCCTTGCGTCGTCACGGTCACAGGGACGTCGCGCCGTGCGTACCAATTGTGCTGGGCCTCGGTGAAGGCATAGAGCCGCGCGTTCAGCCGGAGCTTATAGCCGACGCCGACAGCCAGCCCGTCAAAGCGCATGGTGCCAGTAAAGCTATCGCCGAACAACGGGCGCGAGAATGTCCAGCGCCCCTGCGCCCGGCTCCAACCGATCTTGCCGTGGAGCAGACCGCGCGGCCCGATGGCCACCCCCGGTTCAACGGTCACGGACCATCTATTGTTAAGCCGCACAGCAACGGTATCGCCGCGCTCTTCGGCCACGAAGGGCGAATTCTGCACCGTCGTGCCGGCATCCTGCCCGCCCAGTGCATGGCTGACACTGGCCGCCAAGGTAAAACGCCCGAAATCGTGCGTATAGCCAGCCTTGACTGCGCCGTTGAGTTCCGTTTCATTGACCTTGTCTCGGAACCAGCCGGTGAATTCAATGTCAGAGCCCGCCTTGGTTGCCCCGATCCCGACCTGAACAAAGGGGCCGCCAAAGCCTTCGGCCAGTGCGGCCGACGGCAGGGCAGAGAGCATCAGGCCAGCGAAGACAAGTTTGCGGGTCATCGGGTTTCCTTCATGGCGGGGCAGAAACTGGTTAATTCGCATATTTTTCAAGCTTATGGGCAATGATATCGTCCTATGGAAAACTGTTCGGCCCGGCGCCAGCATAATCTCCATATTATGCTGCGCCCCAAGCGCGCGATTGGCACGAACATCATGGTCACGGCCGGATTGTTTCCATCCGTCTGCGCCTGCACAATGGCGTCGCCTTTTCGATATTCGACAAAGCCGGCGGTCAAAGCGTCTTTGGCTGCTGCCAGTTTATCCGGCCACACAGCGCGAGACGCCCATCAGCCAAACCCCGTCTGTTGAGAGCCCATGTCACGTGACATGATAAGCGCTTTCGCGGTCAACAGAGGTGGCAGGTCTGCCAAATGAGGCGTGTCGCCCAAATCGAGCGATGTCGCTGCTGCCAGCGGCCGGATGTTTCTCTAAAGTGCCAGTGATGAAAGATTTAGACGGGAGAGGCGCTGTGCCGAAGCTGATCAGGACAATGGGTGTTGCGGCGATGTCATCGATGCTGCTGACATCAGCGGTATTTTCTGCCGAGCAAGCGACGTTAAGCACGTCGCCCAAAAGTGCGACCGCTGAAACACGAAAGGCTTTGCAGAAGGCGGCGCAAAATCTTCCGGTGGAAGATGACCAGGACTTTGAATTCGCCCGACGCGGGTTCATTGCGACGTGGCCGGACGCCGTCATCCGGCAAGAAAATGGCCGGCCCAGCTTTGATCTATCCGGCAATGATTTCATTGAAGGCCAAGCGCCGGAAACAGTGCATCCGTCGCTGTGGCGGCAAAACAAGGTTTTGCGATCAGAAGGTCTGTTTCGGCTTGCACCCGGGCTTTATCAAGTCCGCAACTTCGACAATTCAAATGTGACATTCATCGAAACACCGAATGGCTGGATTATTGTCGATCCGTTGACGTTTAACGAAGTCGCACGTGCGGCGTTTGACCTTGTAAAACAACATGTTGCGGACAAGCCTGTCTTGGCCGTTGTGTATACGCATTCGCATACGGATCACTTTGCCGGCGCGCCCGGTGTGACGACGGCGCAAGACGTTCAGACCGGCAAAGTCCAAGTCATTGCGCCAAAGGGGTTTGTTGAGGAGGTGGTGAGCGAATGGGTGCTGGCCGGCACAGCCATGGGCCGCCGTGCCTTTTTTCAATTTGGCTATTTCCTGCCGCGCGGTCCCAAGGGGCATGTCGGCATGGGCATGGGAACCGCGATTGCCGCCGGGCAACAGGGGTTTATCCCGCCGACACTTGAAATAGAGCGCACCGGCCAAAAGGTCACCATCGATGGCGTTGATCTGGTTTTTCAGCTGGCGCCGGATACTGAGGCGCCGGCCGAATTCAACCTGTGGATCCCGCACCTCAAGGCGATACTCAATTCTGAAACCGCAACCGCAACCCTCCATAATGTGCAGACATTACGGGGTGCCAAGGTGCGCGATGCCAAGGCCTGGGCATTTTATTTGACAGAGGCCTTGCAGCTTTGGGGCGACAAGGCTGAGATTTTGCTGACGTCCCACCACTGGCCACGCTTTGGCAATCAGGCGGTGAAGACGCATCTCAGCCATCAGCGCGATGTGTATAAATTCATCCATGATCAGTCGGTCCGGCGCATGAACCTTGGCCAGACGCCCGAGGAAATTGCGGAGGAGCTGGTCTTGCCACCGGCATTGCAGGCAGATTGGGGCGCCCGCGGCTATTATGGAACGGTCAGCCACAACGCCAAGGCGGTCTATCACCGCTATATGGGATGGTATGATGGCGTGCCTGCGCACCTTAATCGCCATCCACCTGCGACACGCGCCCGCAAATTGGTGGCCGCAATGGGCGGTCCAAAGGCGCTGCATCGCGCCGCCCAAAAGGCCTTTGCCGAAGGGGATTATCGGTGGTCAGCGGAATTGGCGCATAACGGGGTCTTCGCCGACCCCACCGATAGGGTT
>JBJOJQ010000169.1:0-3269 GCA_046046525.1 Pseudomonadota bacterium | reverse complement strand
CGATTATACGCCGCTGTCATATTACCCATTATCGCTTTGGCCCTGGCAAACGGCCGTTAAGGCCATGTTCCTGCAACGGGTGGATGTGGTGGCGCATTATGAGCGCGAGGTGCGAAGTCCCACCGCGCGACTGCGGCTGCCATCCGTCATCGCGCTCAAGCAATATGTGAAACCTTCTGAGTATCCGGCCTTTACCCGTTTCAACCTTTTCCTTCGCGATCGATTCCAGTGCCAATATTGCGGATCATCCAAGGACTTGACCTTCGATCATGTCATCCCCCGGTCGCAAGGCGGCCGCACATCATGGGAAAATGTCGCCACGGCCTGCGCGCCGTGCAATTTGCGCAAAGGCGGCCGCACCCCCAAAGAGGCGGGCCTACATTTGATGCAGACGCCGCATCGCCCGACAAGCTGGGAATTACAGGACCATGGCCGGGGATATCCGCCCAATTACCTCCATGAAACATGGCGGGACTGGCTGTACTGGGATATCGAACTGCTCAGCTAAGCCGCGCTATTTCTTGTCATAGGGGTTTTTGCCGCCGCGCAGCGTCAACCGCACGGGCACCGCGCCAAAGCCCAGATCCTTACGAATGCCGTTGACCAGATAGCGGCGATAGCTTTCGGGCAGATCATCAACCCGATTGCCGAACACGACAAAACTTGGCGGACGCGTCTTGATTTGGGTGACGTAGCGCAGCTTGATCCGCTTGCCACCCGGCGCGGGCGGCGGATTTTTGTCAATCGCCACTTCAAACCAGCGATTGAGCTGCCCCGTTGGCACGCGCTTGCTCCACGCCTCGCGCACCTCAAAGGCCACTTCCAGCATCTGGTCGATCCCCTTGCCGGTAAAGGCCGATACGGTGAGCAAGGGCACGCCCTTCACCTGCGCAAAGCCTTCATCCAGCGCGGCACGCACACCCTGATAAAGCGCGCTGCCCTGATCCACCGTGTCCCATTTGTTGAGGACGATGATCATCGCCCGGCCTTCGGTAAAGATCTGATCAGCGATGCGCAGATCCTGCGCCTCTAGCCCGCGTGTGGCGTCGAGCAACAAGACAACGACTTCTGCAAAATCAATGGCGCGCTGCGTATCGGCGGCGGACAGCTTTTCCAGCTTATCATCCACCTTCGCCTTGCGGCGCAGCCCGGCGGTATCGATGAGCCGTACGGGCCGGTCATGCCATGACCAGTCGATGCTGATCGAATCCCGCGTGATCCCGGCCTCTGGCCCCGTGATCATCCGGTCTTCGCCCAGCATCTTGTTGACCAGCGTCGATTTGCCCGCATTGGGGCGACCAACAATCGCCAGTTTCAGCGGGGCGCGACGCTGCGCCTCTTCATCCTCTTCATCGACGACGGGTTCGTCCTCAACCTCGCGCTCAACATGCGGCAAAAGGCTTTGGAACAGGTCATCCATGCCTTCGCCATGTTCTGCGCTGAAGGGAATGGGATCGCCCAGCCCCAGGCTATAGGCTTCCAAAATGCCGGGTTCGCCCGCCCGGCCTTCCGCCTTATTGGCAAGAAGGATGATCGGGGTTGAAAGGCTGCGCAGCCAATTTGCAATCTCCCGGTCAAGCGGTGTGATCCCCGCCCGCGCATCGACGACAAACAACGCGACATCCGCGCTTTGCGCGGCAGCCTCGGTCTGCGCGCGCATCCGGCCGGGCAGCGTCTGGGCCTCTTCCTCTTCGAAGCCCGCCGTATCGACGATCCGAAATTCCAGGCCGAGCAGATTGGCTTCGCCTTCGCGCCGGTCACGCGTGACGCCGGGGCGATCATCGACCAGCGCCAGTCGTTTCCCGACCAGACGGTTGAACAACGTCGATTTGCCGACATTGGGCCGCCCGATGATGGCGACCACGGGGAGCGCGGAGGCCATCCTATCCGGCCTCCTCAACGCCAGGCGGTCAGGCGACCGTCATTATCGAGGACGTACAGGGTATTGCCGGCGACAATAGGCGACAAAATGATCGGCCCGCCGGCCTTGGTCTGCGTTTGCAGCGCCCCATCGGTTGGCGATACGTTGAGGAGCTGACCTTCCGAGTTGCCAAGGATCAACCGGTCGCCCGCCAGAATCGGCCCGACCCAGCTGATCGGATCCTTTTTCTTCTTTTCAACGCGATAACGCGGCAACTGGGTGGCCCAGCGCACCTTGCCGCTGCCCCGCGCAATGCACAGCAGACGGGCATCATCGGTCACGACAAAAATCCATTCACCGGCCACCCATGGCGTTGAAATGCCGGCCAGATTAATTTCCCAAAGCCGCTGACCCGTCACCAGTTCCAGGCTGACCATGCGGCCACCCTTGCCCACGGCGAACACGCGGCCCCGATCAATAACCGGGCTGGCATCAATATCGGCGAGCGCCGACACGGATGTCGTGGTGCTGGTCCGCGTCAGGGCGTCGCCCCACAGCACGCGGCCATTTTCATAGCGATAGGCATTGAGTTCACCCGACGAAAAGCCCGTGACCACCGTGCCTTGCGCAAAGGCCGGGGCAGCGGTCCCGAAAACGCCGGTCAATTCGGTCGCCCCCGCTTCCTGCCAGTCCACCGAGCCATCGGCGGCCTTCAGCGCAAAAATCTGGTTATCCGCCGACATGACATACAGGCTGCCAAAGGCGATGGTCGGTGCGCCACGCAACGGCCCGGACGGGCGCTTTTTCCAAAGCACCGTGCCGTCGGTGGCGTTGAGCGCCGCGACATCGCCCAGACCGTTGGTCGCATATACGGCGTCTGCCGTTGCGCTCACGCCGCCGCCCCAGGCGGCCTTGCGGTCCTTGCCGGTGCTGCCAAAGCCCACGGTCCAAAGCTTGCGACCGGTTTTGGTGTCCAGAGCATGGATTTGCGCCTGCGTATCCATGACGTAGAGGCGTTCACCCACGACCACGGGCGCTGCTGCCAGACGGACCTTTTTGTTGGATCCGGCAATGCTGACCCGCCATGCCGGGGCCAAGGCGGTGCCAAGCGCGGGATGTTCCATCACCTTGGACGGGCTGCCACCGGGCTGGTTCCAGCTTTCGTTGACCTGCGCAGGCGGCAACAGGACATCAACGCCGGCAAGGGCAGGATCCGCCTGTGCCACGGCTTCAGATGTCAAAATCGGCACGCGTTGCCCCAAAATAGGGGTTTTGGGCTTTTTGGAATCCCCACCGCCAAACACGCCGCACGCCGACACGGCGACCAGAACGGGGAGAAGAAGAAGAGTTTTGCCGCGCGACAACGTCGATCGGGGCATTGAGATTTTCCTTGCTTTGCGACAGCGGC
>JBJOJQ010000166.1:0-4462 GCA_046046525.1 Pseudomonadota bacterium | reverse complement strand
GGTGTCGTGTGCCGGTTCACCCCGGCATGCGCCGATCCGCGAGGGCACTCAGATCCTCGACACTCTGAACGAATCGCGCCAGCGTGATTGGTTTGGACACAAACGCGTCTGCGCCAGCTTCGCGGATGCGATCTTCATCACCTTTGCCCGCATAAGCGGTCACCGCCATAATCGGCGTTGCGCCAAGGGCGTCGTCGCTGCGCACGGCGGCAATCAGATCCAGGCCGTTGATATGCGGCATCTGAATATCCATGATAATCAGGTCGGGCCGGGCATCCTGCGCGCGCGCCAAAGCATCGCGGGCATCGCGTACCGGATATGGCTCAAACCCATGCGCCTTTAAAAGATCGCAAAAAAGCTTGAGGTTAAGGTCGTTGTCCTCGACAACAAGAACCCGCTTTGTCACCGCAACATCCTAATTTGATAAGCCTGTCATATCCGATGAAACTAACCCAGACAAATGAACAAGACGTCACAACCGCTGCCATTGCCGCCCTTGGCTGGGTGCTGGCGGATGATGCGCGGGCCCAGCGCTTTCTGGCGCTGACCGGATTTGCGCCGGATGATCTGCGGACGCGGCTGACCGATCCGGGGCTGCACGATGCCGTGCGCCTGTTTCTGGAAGGGCATCAGCCCGATCTTTTGGCATGTGCACAGGCCCTTGGCGTGGCGCCAGCGGCGCTGTTGCCGGCCGCGCGGGAGCATTGGGCATGAGCGGCCGTCCCCTTTTGATCACCGATTGTGATGAAGTGCTGCTGCACATGGTTGTCCCCTTTGCCGCGTGGGTGGATGAGGCGCATCACGTGCATTTCGATCTCGACAGCGGGGATTTCGTCAATGCGCTGCGGCACAAGGCAACCGGTATTGCCTTGGGCCATGAAGAGATCTGGCCCTTGCTGCGCGGCTTTTTCGCCACCGAAATGCACCGCCAATACCCGATTGAAGGCGCGATTGAGGCGATCCATGCCCTTGCCGAACATGCCGATATCGTGGTGCTGACCAACTTGTCCGATGCCGAACGCGAGGGCCGCATTCATCAGCTGCGCGCGGTCGGGGTCGAATTTCCCGTTTATACGAATCAGGGCGGCAAAGGCCCGCTGCTGCGCGATATTGTGGCGGACTATGCGCCGACATCGACGGTCTTTGTCGATGATCTGGGCCATAATCACGCATCGGTGGCGGAACATGCGCCGGATGTCTGGCGGCTGCATATGGTGGGGGAACCCCGGCTTGCGTCGCGGATCAAGCCGCATCCCCATGCCCATGCCCGCATTGACGATTGGGCCAGCGCGCGGCAGTGGATTCTCGACAGATTTGCAGAAGGAGCGCCCAATGGGCAGTGATCATATGGCCGACACGACTGAAACGCCGGACGCGCGGCTCGCCCAATTGGGCATTGACCTGCCAGCACCTGCGGCCCCGATTGCCGCCTATGTCCCGACGGTGGAGGCCAGTGGCCTGCTGCATATTTCGGGGCAATTGCCCTTTGTTGACGGGCAGGTGATGACCGGACGGATCGGTGATGACCGCGATCAAGCCTTTGGTGAAGCCGCTGCGCGGGCCTGTGGCATCATGTTGATCGCGCAGATGAAAGCGGCGCTGGGCAGCCTTGATCGGGTGGAGCGCATTGTGAAGCTGGGCGTGTTCATCACATCCGCGCCCGATTTTACCGACCAGCCAAGTGTCGCCAATGGTGCGTCAAACCTGATGATCGATGTTTTTGGGGACAAGGGCCGGCACGCCCGGTCTGCCGTGGGCGTGCCCGCTTTGCCACGCGGGGCAGCTGTGGAGATTGACGCAATTGTCGCTGTTCGCCCTTCTTGATCCCTGGCTGGCCCCGGCGCCAGCGCCCGCCCGCGTCGCCTTTTTGAAAGGTGTCGCTTATGCGCATCGCGGCCTGCATGGCGGCGCGATCGTTGAAAACAGCCGCGCCGCCTTTGTCGCTGCGATCGATGGTGGCTTTGGGATTGAATTGGATGTCGAGGCAAGCCGGGATGGCGACGCCTTTGTTTTCCATGACGAGGAACTGGATCGCTTGACGCCCATGGAAGGCCGGGTTGGCGCCTGTTACAGCCGCGATCTGGACCAGATCCGCCTGACGGGCACCGATGAAACAATTCCGCGCCTGCATGAGATTTTGGCCTTGATTGCCGGGCGTGCGACCCTGCTGATCGAAATCAAGACGGGGCGGCGCGATATCGCGCCTTTGTGCAAATCGGTGCGCCATGCGCTGGAAGGCTATGATGGGCCAGTGGCGATCATGTCGTTCAACCCGGATGTCTGCCGCTGGTTTCATGATCATGCCCCCGGCATCGTGCGGGGGCTGGTGGTGACCGAGGAAGGCTCGACCGCGCTGCCCGATCGCAGCTGGGCCGCGCTGACGCGGCAACTGGCCTTGTGGCGGGCAAAGCCCGAATTTCTGGCCTATGATGTGCAGGATTTCCCGGCGCGGCTGCCGCAGCGGCAACGCGCGCGCGGTTTGCCAATCCTCAGCTGGACCGTCCGGACCGAGGCAGAGCGCGCCACCGCCGCCCGTTATGCCGACGGCCCGATTTTTGAGATCCCTGGCCCATGACCTCCCCGGACCGGGGGGATGACACATTTGTGGCGCGCGTGGCCGATGGCGTTCTTCAGCTGGATGCCGCGCATTGGGATGCCTGTTTACCGACCGATAATCCCTTTGTGCGCCATGCGTTTCTCGCCGCGCTGGAAGCGTCTGGCAGTGTTGGGCCGGGGACAGGATGGCAGCCTGTGCCCATTCTTGTCGACCGGGATGGTGCAATTGCGGGCGCAGTCCCGGCCTATCTGAAAACGCACAGCCAGGGCGAATATGTGTTCGATCATGGCTGGGCCGATGCCTGGCATCGTGCCGGGGGCAGCTATTATCCCAAATTGCAGATTGCCGCGCCCTTTACGCCCGTGCCCGGGCCCAGGCTGCTGGCCCGCGATGATGCGACCGCCCGGCAATTGATCGCCGCGGTGCAGGCAGTGACCGATCAGAACAACCTGTCCTCAGCCCATGCCACTTTTGTCGCGGCCGACCAGCTGGATCTGTTTCGTGCGGCGGGATGGCTGATCCGTGAGGGGCTGCAATATCACTGGTTCAATCAGGGCTATGACAGCTTTGACGCGTTTCTGGCCGCCTTGTCATCGCGCAAGCGCAAGGCCATCCGCAAGGAACGGGCCGCCGCGCAGGCGGGCCTCGACATCCGCACGCTGCGCGGGGCGGACATCAAGGCGCATCACTGGGACGCCTTTTGGCATTTTTATCAGGATACGGGCGCGCGCAAATGGGGGCGGCCCTATCTGAACCGCAGCTTCTTCCCCGATGTTGCCGCCACAATGGGCGATGCCGTGCTGCTCTATCTGGCGGAACGCAATGGCGTGCCGATTGCCGGTGCGCTCAACTTTGTCGGCGCGGATGCGCTGTTCGGGCGTTATTGGGGCTGCACCGAGGATGTGCCCTTCCTCCATTTTGAGCTATGCTATTACCGCGCGATCGATACCGCGATTGAGCTGGGCCTGACGCGGGTTGAGGCGGGCGCGCAGGGTGAACATAAGCTGGCGCGCGGTTATGTGCCCGTGCCAACCTGGTCGGCGCATTACATCCCGGATCCGGGCTTTCGTGCGGCCGTTGCCGATTTTCTGGATCGGGAACGGCGTGCCGTCGAACGCGAGATTGCCTTTCTGGATGAGGTCACCCCGTTCCGCAAAGGCGGTTAGGCCGCCCGCTGGCCGATGTGCAGCATCCAGGCCCGCGCCTGACGCTGCGCCTCTGCAATATCGCGGGCCGACATTTCGCCGGCCAGATCGGACCGGCATTGCTGCCCCCGGTCATCGCCCGACAGCGCGGCAAGGTTGAACCATTTATGCGCCTGCACGAAATCCACCTCTGCGCCATCGCTGCCGGCGGCAAAGGCCAGACCAAGTTCAAAATAGGCGTCCGCCTTGCCTTGTGCCGCGTCGTTGAAATGGCGGTTCAGGACAAAACTGCCCGCAATCACTGGATGTGCCATCCGGTCCTCCTCTCGTCATCACGATGAGAAACTTGGACCAAAATGGTTTAAAAAAGAGGTTAACGTCGGACGCGAATTCTCAAGCGGCTGGGTTTACAGGCAAATTATCGATGAGCCGGGCCTTACCAATCCGTGCCGCGGCCAGCAGCCGGGCCGGCCGGACAATGGTCTGCACCGGTTCCAGCGTCACGGCATCGACCAGTTCGACATAATCCACCGCAGAAAAGCCCGCCTTGAGCAGCGCGGGCGCAACGGCGGCCAGCACGGCGGCGCTGTCTTGCCCGGCTTCCAAGGCGCGTGCCGCGTGACCCAGGGCACGCGGCAGGGCGATGGCGGCTGCGCGTTCCGCATCCGTCAGATAGGCATTGCGCGACGACAAGGCGAGGCCATCATCTTCGCGCTGCGTGGGGAAGCCGACAATGTCGAGCGCCATGTCGAGATCCGCC
>JBJOJQ010000163.1:0-3295 GCA_046046525.1 Pseudomonadota bacterium | reverse complement strand
AAGAAAAAGGACATCAGCGAGGACGATCGCAAGCGCATGGAAGCAGATGTGCAGAAGATGACCGATGCGACCATTGCCGATATTGATGCAGCCCTGGCCGCCAAGGAAAAGGAAATCCTCGGCAAGTGAGCGCTGCCTCGGCCCCTGCGGCCGCGGCAGGACAGGGCGACAAACAGCCCCGGCATGTCGCGATCATCATGGACGGCAATGGCCGATGGGCCAAACGCCGCATGTTGCCGCGCATTGCCGGCCATCGCAAAGGCATAGAGGCGGCCAAGGCCGTTGTGCGTGCCGCGGGTGATCTTGGCCTTGGCTATTTGACGCTTTATGCTTTTTCGACCGAAAATTGGCGGCGGCCAGAGGACGAGGTCAACGACCTGATGGGCCTGTTGCGGCATTTCATCCGTGTCGACATTGATGAATTGGCGGCCAAAGGTGTGCGCTTAAAGGTGATTGGTGCGTATCGCGCGTTGCAGCCGGATCTCGTGGCGCTGATCGATGACGCGATTGCGCGGACAGCCGCCAATACCGGCACCACGCTGGTCATCGCGTTGAATTATGGATCGCAGGCTGAAATCGCAGAGGCGGCACGGCAATTGGCAGCCGAGGCCAAGGAAGGCCGCATCGCAATTGACGCCATTGATGAACAGGCCATTGCCGCCCGATTGTCGACGGCCGATATTCCGGATCCTGATCTCATCATCCGGACCTCTGGCGAACAAAGGCTGTCCAATTTCTTGCTGTGGCAGGCAGCCTATGCCGAGCTGCTGTTTGTTGACACGCTGTGGCCTGATTTTGGCAAGGCTGAACTCGCCGCGGCCATCGATAGCTTTGCGGCGCGCGAACGCCGCTTTGGTGGCCTGTGACGCCTGAACTGGTGCAAAGAACGCTTGCTGGCGCTGTCCTCATTCTTGTCGCCGGGTTAGAGCTTTGGCTGGGCGGCCATGCGCTGTGGGCGCTGGCGACGATTATCGGCCTGATCATGATGTGGGAATGGGCCGGCCTGACGGACGCGACGGCGCACCGCCGTTTGGCGCAATATGCGATGTGCGTGCCTTTGGCCCTGTTGTCGCCTTTGGCTGCGGGGCCCGGCGTGGTATCCGCCATCGCCTTTTTGGGCGTTGTTCTGTTCCTGGCGCTGCGCACGCGCAGCCTGTGGCTGGCGAGTGGCGCGCTTTATATCGGCTTGCCGGTGACCGCGCTGTTGTGGCTGCGGATGCAGGATGACGGGCTTTTGTTCGCCTTTTGGGGGCTGGCGCTCGTTTGGGCGACCGATATCGGCGCCTATTTCGTGGGCCGATCCTTTGGCGGGCCAAAGGTTGCGCCCCGCATCAGCCCGAATAAAACCTGGTCGGGCCTGCTTGGCGGGATGTTCGGCGCGTTGGTCCTGGGCTGGGTGCTGGCAAGCTATTATGATCTGCCGGTGCATCTTGCCTTGGCGAGCCCGTTTTTGGCGATTCTGGCGCAGGCTGGCGATTTCTTTGAAAGCTGGATGAAGCGCCGGGCCGGCGTCAAGGACAGCGGTACGCTGATCCCCGGCCATGGCGGCGCGCTTGACCGGCTGGACGGCGTTGTCACCGCTTTGCCTGTTGCCGCCTTGCTTGTCGCAGCGGGGATTTAAGGCCGTATGAAATCCGTATCGATCCTGGGCGCAACCGGCTCTATCGGGCAGTCCACGCTGGATCTGATCTGCCGTCAACCCGATGTGTTTCGGGTTGAGGCATTGACCGCCCAGTCAAATGTGGAGGCGCTGGCACAGGCCGCGCGGGCAACGCAGGCCCGCCGGGCTGTCATTGGCGATCCGCAGCATTATGCCGCCCTGAAGGACGCCTTGGCAGGGACGGGGACAGAGGTTGCTGCCGGGCGCGCAGCGGTTATCGAGGCGGCGGCATCCGGTGCGGACTGGACCATGGCCTCCATCGTGGGCTGTGCCGGGCTGGAGCCGGTGATGGCGGCGATCGGGCAGGGGGGTGTTGTTGCCCTTGCCAATAAGGAAGCGCTGGTTTCATCGGGCGATCTGCTGATGTCCGCTGTGAAGGACACGGGCGCAACTTTATTGCCGGTCGATTCTGAGCATAACGCCGTTTTCCAATGCTTTGAGCCGCATAATCTGCGTCAGGTGCGGCGCATTATCTTGACGGCAAGCGGCGGCCCATTCCGAACACTGGCGGCCCATGACCTGGCAATGGTGACGCCAGCCCAGGCTGTGAAACATCCCAATTGGTCGATGGGCGCCAAAATCTCGGTGGATTCCGCAACCTTGATGAACAAGGGGCTTGAACTGATTGAGGCCTATCACCTTTTTCCAGTGTCGGCGGATCAGCTGGACGTGATCGTCCATCCGCAATCGGTGATCCATTCGATGGTGGAATATGAAGACGGGTCGGTGCTGGCGCAGCTGGGGTCCCCCGATATGCGTACGCCGATCGCCTATTGTCTGGCTTGGCCAGAGCGGATGGCCGCACCGGTTGAACGGCTCGATCTGACACAAATTGCGCGCTTGGAGTTTGAGGCGCCTGATTTTGATCGTTTTCCGTGCTTGCGCCTTGCCAAAGAGGCGCTGGCCATGGGCGGCGCTCGCCCCGCCATCCTGAATGCCGCCAATGAAATTGCGGTCGCCGCATTTCTGGATCAACATATTGGCTTTGCAGATATTCCGGCCGTTGTGGAATCCGTGCTCGATCAGTATGACGCGCCCACACCCGCCAGCATCAGCGATGTGCTGGCCATTGATGCCGAGGCGCGTCGCCTTGCAGGTTTGAAGCTGGAGTCCATCGCCGCATGTTGAGTTCGCCCGGCTTTCTGTGGACGGTCGCCTGTTTCATTCTGGTGATTGGTCCGCTCGTGTTCATTCACGAGATGGGGCATTTCCTCGTCGCGCGCTATTTTGGCGTCAAAGTTGAGGTGTTTTCCATCGGCTTTGGGCGCGAAGTGACGGGCTGGACGGATAAGCATGGCACGCGCTGGAAGGTCGGTTGGCTGCCTTTGGGCGGCTATGTGCGCTTTGCCGGCGACATGAATGGCGCCAGCATGGAAGATCCCAAATGGCGGGATTTGCCAGCATCAGAACGGGCGGGGATTTTCCACGCCAAACCCGTTGGTCAGCGGGCCTTGATCGTTCTGGCCGGGCCGTTGGCGAATTTTCTGGCGGCCATTGCGATTCTTGCAAGCTTTGCCTTTGTCTATGGCGAAGTGTCGCGCCCGCCGGTGATTGCAACGGTGCAGCCGGGCTCTCCCGCGGACAAAGCCGGCTTGCAGGTCGGCGATCGGATCGTGTCGATCAATGAGCGTCCGG
>JBJOJQ010000106.1:0-3557 GCA_046046525.1 Pseudomonadota bacterium | reverse complement strand
CGGCCGCGCGCCTCGGGATCTAGCCGCGCAAGGTAATCGTCGAACATGGGCGTCGCGACCCCGCCCGGCGCGATGGCGTTCACAAAGATATTTGCACCAGCCACCTCTGCCCCGACGGAGCGGGTGAAGGCGATCACGGCGCCCTTGGTGGCCGAATAATGTGGGCTATGCGCGCTCAGCGCCGAAATCCCCGCGATCGAGGCGATGTTGACGATCCGGCCAAAGCGGCGCGGTTCCATCTGGCGCAGCGCAGCGCGGGTGCAGAAGAACACGCCGTGGACATTGACGCCCCAGTACTTCAGCCATTCTGCATCTTGCATTGCGCTGGTAAAGCCCAGCGAGGTGCGTGGCTCTGGTGTGGTCAGATAGGCATAATGGCGGCCGCGGCGTGTTTCATCCGCTGGCCCGCCGGGGACCAGGGCGGCGTTGTTGATCAGGACATCAACCGGACCAAGAGTCCGCTCCACGCGGGCGAAGAAGGCATCGACGCTGGCGCTGTCGCTGACATCACAAAGCGCGGCAAACACCTCATACCCGGCGGCACGCAGGTCAGCCGCCGTCTGCTCCAGTTCCTCCGCCAGAACGTCGCACAAAGCGAGCCGACCGCCGGCCGCGCCCAGCGCAGTGGCGATCGCCCGTCCAAGTCCGCGTGCGCCTCCCGTGACGACGCAGACTCGCCCCTTCATCGACGTCACGCATATTCCCAACGCGGCACCCCGCGCTGGCCCGGCTGGCGATTTGGGGAATATCCCAGCTTACGCAGCGTCTCGTCAGTTGACTGATAGAAGGTGCCAATCTGGTAGATCGCCTTGGCTTCCGGCCCGGTCGCGACATCGCGATGCAGTTCGTTCGCCAGCCGCACCATCTGCTCAACCTGCTGGACCGAGGTCATCCGCTCGCCCTTGCGGCTCCACAGATTGTCTTCGATCCCGACGCGGACGTGCAGGCCCAGCGCAATGGCGATCGCGTTAAACGGCGCGACATGACGCATAACCGACTCAATCGTCAGCACGGCACCATCAGGTACGCGGCGGGCAAATTCGATCAGGTCGGCAGGATGGGTGCCGGCGGCCCCGCTCCCAATGGCGACATAGTTCAGCACCAAGGGGCCGTTATAATGTCCCTTGCGGATCAGCCGCTCAACCGTTTCCAGCTGGCTGAGGTCGCCAACCATGAAATGCGGCTGAATGCCATTGGCAACGAGGCGCTTCAGATGTTCTTCCATGAACACCGGGCCGCATTCGAAATACATGTTGCGATAGGCTTCGAACATGGCCGGGTTGGTCAAGCAGGTCCCGGCGATATCATCTGCGCTCATCAGCGCAGAGATATCCATCTGGTTGGTGTTGACCGCGATCGTCACCTGATCAGGCTTTGGCGTCAGTTCCGCAAGCATGTGGCGCGTGTCGTCGGACAGCCACTTGGCGTTAGCCCCTTCGCCTTCCGGGGCAAAGCTAATCGAGCCACCGACCTGGATCAGCATGTCCGGGCAGGCGGTCCGGATGCGGTCGATCATTTCGTTGAACATCGACAGGCGCTTTGAGCCAGAGCCATCAGCCTCGCGGCAGTGCAGATGCAGCACGGTTGCCCCGGCATTATAGCAATCGACCGCCTTCTGCACCTGATCGGCCATCGTGACGGGAATGTCTTCGGGGAAGTCGCCCGGCAGCCATTGGGGGCCATAGGGCGCGACTTGGATCACCAGCTTTTCCTGGTTTTCGGGCAGCAGGCTATCGTCAAGGAAATGCATGTTCAGTCCTCCGTGGACGCGGGAATCGGCATCCCGCGGGCTTTCATCTCATCAACCAAATGGGGGGTGCCGAGCGCCACCGAATGGATGCCCAGCACGGCAACCAGTTGCAGCACGGCCATAATCTCTTCCGGGGTCGCACCTAAATCGAGCGCCTTGGCGATATGTCGCTTAACCCCCGGCGAATACATGTGCGTGCAGCTGGCATCGACGGCGATCGCCAGAAACTCATAGGTCTTGGGATCGATGATCCCCTTGCGGACGGAATGCGTCCCCATATCGAGGAACTTTTCCATCCATTCGGCATCGAAGGCAGCAGCCTGGTCCCAGGCCTGGTTCCATGCCCCGCTGGCGCGTGCAGCATCGCTAATCGGTGTGGCGGCGGACATCTCTCTCTCCGGTTTATGCCGCCAAGATAGCATTTAACCGTGGATTTGATTTAGAATTTGCGCCATTCAATTATGGAAATGCGCCAAACGCCCACTGTTCGCGCTGCCGCCCTCACTGGGTTCAGCGCCCTGGCCCGGTCCTATGGGCTGGACCCGGCTGCGCTACTGCGCGCGGCTGGGCTGCCCGCCGATGCAGAACAGGACCCGGATCGGCGCCTGCCCTCGCGCGCGATTAACGCGATGTTTGAACGGACGGCAGACCTGGCCGGAGCCGACGATTTCGGATTGCGGCTCAGCGAACTGCGCGGCTTTTCCAACCTTGGGCCGGTGACCCTGTTGGCGCGTGATGAACCCGACATCCGCAGCGCACTGGCAATCTTCATATCCTATCTGCCGTTGCACAACGAAGCCCTGGTCATTGATCTGGCCGAGCATGACGGCCTGGCAATCCTCGCCTGCGTTGTCGCCGGGGACGGACCGAAAGTGCAGGCGACCGACGTGGCCGTCGCCATGCTGCACCGAATTTTGCGACAATTGCTTGGCACCGGCTGGTGCGCACAGGGCGTATATCTGGAACGACAACGCCCGGTCCGGCTCGGCCCTTTTGAGCGAGCGTTCAATGCGCGGGTCTATTTTGCTCAAGATTTCAGCGGGATCGCCTTTCCAGTTGCCGATCTGGACCGTCCCAACCTCCTCGCCGAAGCGGCTTTGCGGCCCTATACGGCGCAACTGCGCGCCTCGCTTCCGGGGCTTGCCGACCTGTCGTTGACGGAACGGATCCGCCGCCTGCTGCGCGCGATGCTGGCGGGCAGGCGCTGCAACGCACCACTGGTCGCGGCGCGCCTTGGCCTGTCGCGGCGGACAATGGAACGGCGCCTGGCCGCCGAAGGCACGACGTTTCACACCTTGCTCGATGACGTGCGCGCAGAGGTGGCGCGGGGCCAGCTCTCGGGGACAAGCCGCAGCAATGCGGAGATCGCCGAATTGCTGGGCTTTGCGAGCTCTGCTGCGTTCACCGCGTGGTTTGCGGCCCAGCACGATCTGCCGCCTCAGGCCTGGCGCAGGCAGGCAGAGATGGCGCAGACCCAGCCGCAAAAGACGACGGACAGCCGTATCCGCGCATAGATAGGCGTGTTCCAATAATGTGAAAAAACTGGAGCGGGCGAAGGGATTCGAACCCTCGACCCCAACCTTGGCAATATTCAGGTCGATGAATTTATCGTTTTAAATCGTATACTTATAAAGCGCCTGAAAAATCCGAACACGATCCGAACATCTGAATTCGCCCATTTATCTAGTTGTGACGCTTTCCAAAGAGGCGGCATGCTTTTCTGCCAGGGACAGCGGCTCCAAAGTCGGCTGGCCACCTGCCGGTAAAAGCCGCAAAAAATACCGTTAGAAGTCGTCATTGATGAAGA
>JBJOJQ010000200.1:0-14450 GCA_046046525.1 Pseudomonadota bacterium | reverse complement strand
CACCAAATCCCTGCCAGCGTGAAATTTTATTCCATTTTTTGCGCTGTAACGCCCGAAAAAGCTAAGCTAAACCCCGGCATACGATTTCAAGGGTTCACAGCGGGCCGCGCATCCCTATAGCGACCGTGCGAATCGCTATATTTGCGATTTTTATGTCTTGGAGGGTTATTTGGGCGATCTCGGGTTTCCAGCGAATCAGGGTCTTTATGACGCGCGCAACGAACATGATGCGTGCGGTGTCGGCTTTGTGGCCAATATTAAAGGCGTGAAATCGCACGAAACCATTAAACGTGGCCTGGAAATCCTTGTGAACATTGACCATCGCGGCGCCGTCGGTGCGGATCCGCTGCTGGGCGATGGCGCAGGCATCCTCATCCAGATCCCCGATGCGCTGTTCCGTGAATGGGCCCAGGGCGCGGGCGTCACACTTCCGGCGCCGGGTGATTATGCCGTCGCGATGTGCTTCCTGCCGCAGGATGAGCGCGCGCGCGATTTTGGCGTCAAGAATTTCGAAAGCTTCTGCATCAAGGAAGGCCAGACGATCATCGGCTGGCGCGATGTACCGACCGACCCGACCGGGCTGGGCAAGGCCGTGATTGAACAGATGCCGGTCATTCGGCAGCTGATCATCGGGCGCGGCGACAATTGCGCCGATCAGGATGCCTTTGAACGCAAGCTGCTCGCCATTCGCAAGCAGGCGCAGAACCCGCTGGTTGCTCTGGCTGAAAAGCATAATCTGCCCGATCTGCCGCGCTTCTACATGCCGTCGCTCTCGACGCGCACGATCGTCTATAAGGGCCTGCTGCTCGCCGATCAGGTTGGCACCTTTTACAAGGACTTGCAGAACCCGATCGTCACGTCGGCGCTGGCCCTTGTCCACCAGCGTTTTTCGACCAACACATTCCCGTCCTGGAAGCTTGCCCACCCGTATCGCTTCATCGCGCATAATGGCGAAATCAACACGGTTCGCGGCAATGTGAACTGGATGAATGCGCGCCGCCGCACGATGGAATCGGACCTGCTGGGTGCAGATCTCGACAAGATGTGGCCGCTGATCCCGCATGGTCAGTCGGATACGGCCTGTCTCGACAATGCGCTCGAGCTGCTCTTGGCTGGTGGCTATTCGCTGGCCCATGCGGTCATGATGCTGGTTCCCGAAGCCTGGGCCGGCAACCCGATGATGGATGCCAAGCGCCGGGCCTTTTATGAATATCATGCCGCTTTGATGGAGCCGTGGGACGGCCCGGCGGCGATCGCCTTTACCGATGGCCGCCAGATTGGCGCCACGCTGGACCGCAATGGCCTGCGCCCCGCACGCTTCCTCGTGACCGATGATGATCATGTCATCATGGCCTCGGAATCGGGCGTCCTGCCGGTCAAGGAAGACAATATCGTCCGCAAATGGCGCCTCCAGCCGGGCAAGATGCTGCTCATCGATCTGGAAGAAGGCCGGATTATTGAGGACGAAGAAATCAAGGCACAGCTCGCTGCGTCGCAGCCCTATGACGAATGGCTGGATGCCGCGCAGTATAAGCTGAAGGATCTGGACGAAGTCGAAGTGGCAGAGCCCGTGCTTGCCAATGATCCGTCCGTCCTGCTCGATCGCCAGCAAGCCTTTGGCTATACACAGGAAGACACCGCGAAATTCCTGGAGCCGATGGCGCGCAATGGCGATGATCCGATCGGCTCAATGGGCACCGACACGCCAATTGCCGTGCTGTCGGCCAAGCCGCGTCTGCTCTATGATTATTTCAAGCAGAATTTTGCGCAGGTCACCAATCCGCCGATTGATCCCATCCGCGAAGAATTGGTGATGAGCCTGGTGTCGATGATCGGCCCGCGTCCCAATTTGCTGGGCCGCGTCGCAGGCACGCACAAGCGCCTGGAAGTCGATCAGCCCGTGCTGACCAATGCTGATCTGGCCAAGATCCGATCGGTTGAGGAATCGCTGGACGGCGCATTCCGCACGGAAACCATCGACATGACCTGGGATGCCAAGTCGGGCGCGGCGGGCCTGGAACAGGCGTTGAAGGAAATGTGCTGGGTCGCAACCGAAGCGGTGCTGGCCGACAAGAACATCCTGATCCTGTCTGACCGGGCTCAAGGGCCTGATCGAATTGCCATGCCCTCGCTCTTGGCGACGGCGGCTGTCCATCATCATCTGGTCCGCCAGGGCCTCAGGATGCAGACCGGCCTTGTCGTTGAAACCGGCGAAGCCCGCGAAGTGCACCATTTCTGCGTCCTGGCCGGCTATGGCGCAGAGGCGGTGAACCCCTATCTCGCCTTTGAAACGCTGGAAGAAATCCGCGTGCGTCAGGGCCTTGAGCTGAGCACAGAGCAGGTCCAGAAAAACTATATCAAGGCGGTCGGCAAAGGCATTTTGAAGGTCATGTCCAAAATGGGCATTTCGACCTATCAATCCTATTGCGGCGCGCAGATCTTTGATGCGGTGGGCCTGTCATCCAGCTTTATCGACAGCTATTTCACCGGCACGGCGACGACGATCGAGGGCGTTGGCCTGAGCGAAATCGCTGAAGAAACCGTGCGCCGCCATGCCGCTGCCTATAGCGACAACCCGATTTACCGGAACATGCTCGATGTCGGGGGCATTTATGGCTATCGCGTGCGCGGCGAAGACCATGCCTGGACGCCAACCAATGTTGCGAACCTGCAGCATGCCGTGCGCGGCAACAGCCAAGAGCGTTATGCGGAATTCGCCCGGTCGATCAACGAACAGAGCGAACGCCTGCTGACGATCCGCGGCCTGATGACGCTGAAAAAAGCGGACACGCCGATCGACATTTCTGAAGTTGAACCGGCGAGCGAAATTGTGAAGCGCTTTGCGACTGGCGCGATGAGCTTTGGCTCCATCAGCCGGGAAGCGCATACCACGCTGGCGGTCGCCATGAACCGCATCGGTGGCAAGTCGAACACCGGCGAAGGCGGGGAAGAGGCCGATCGGTTCAAGCCGCTCCCCAATGGCGATTCGATGCGCTCTGCGATCAAGCAGGTGGCCTCTGGCCGCTTTGGCGTCACGGCGGAATATCTCGTCAACGCTGATGATATCCAGATCAAGATGGCGCAGGGCGCAAAGCCTGGCGAAGGCGGTCAGCTGCCCGGCGACAAGGTGGACAAGAATATTGCCCGCGTCCGGCATTCCACGCCGGGCGTAGGCCTGATCTCACCGCCGCCGCACCATGACATTTATTCGATCGAGGATCTCGCCCAGCTGATCCACGACCTCAAAAATGTGAACACGGGCGCCCGGATTTCGGTCAAGCTCGTGTCGGAAGTGGGCGTTGGCACCGTCGCTGCGGGCGTTGCCAAGGCGCGGGCCGACCATGTGACCATCGCCGGCTATGAAGGCGGCACGGGCGCATCGCCGCTCACCTCGCTGACCCATGCCGGTAGCCCCTGGGAAATCGGTCTGGCGGAAACTCAGCAGACGCTGCTGCTCAACGGTCTGCGGTCGCGCATTGCGGTGCAGGTCGATGGCGGCCTGCGCACCGGCCGCGATGTTGCGATTGGCGCCCTTTTGGGTGCTGATGAATTTGGCTTTGCCACCGCTCCGCTGATCGCGGCGGGCTGCATCATGATGCGCAAATGCCATTTGAACACCTGCCCGGTTGGCGTCGCCACGCAAGACCCGGTGCTGCGCGCGCGCTTCACGGGTCAGCCAGAACATGTGATCAATTATTTCTTCTTTGTGGCCGAAGAGCTGCGCCAGATCATGGCGGAGATGGGCTTCCGCACGGTGGAAGAGATGGTTGGCCGTGTCGATCGGCTCGACATGAACAAGGCGCTGGACCATTGGAAGGCGCATGGCGTTGATCTGTCGCGCCTGCTCCACAAGGTCGATCTGCCCGAAGGCGCGCCCTTGCGCTGGGTGGAAACGCAGGACCATGGGCTCGACAAGGCGCTCGACAAGGATCTGATCGCCGCTGCCAAGCCTGCGCTCGACACGGGCGAGGCCGTCCGCATTGAACGCGAGATCAAGAACGTCAACCGCACCGTCGGGGCCATGTTGTCGGGCGAAGTCGCACGGCTCTATGGCCATGAAGGGCTGCCATCGAACACGATCCAGATCGCCTTTACGGGCGTTGCCGGACAAAGCTTTGGCGCCTTCCTGGCCCATGGCGTGACGCTGGAACTGACGGGCGATGCCAATGACTATGTTGGCAAGGGCCTGTCCGGTGGCCGCATCATCGTGCGCCAGCCGGCCCATGTGAAGCGCGAGCCGACCGAAAATATCATCGTTGGCAATACGGTGCTTTATGGCGCCATTGCCGGGGAAGCCTATTTCAACGGGGTTGCCGGGGAACGTTTTGCCGTGCGCAATTCCGGCGCGCTGTGCGTTGTCGAAGGCACAGGCGATCATGGCTGCGAATATATGACGGGCGGCGTGGTTGTGGTGCTTGGCAAAACCGGCCGGAACTTTGCCGCCGGCATGTCGGGCGGGGTCGCCTATGTCTATGACGAAGACGGCCTGTTCCGCGATCGCTGCAATCAGGCGATGGTCGATGTCGAAGCGATCGAGGCCGATGGCCCTGAGGCCGACGCCTCCAGCGGTGCACCGCATCAACGCGCGGTCAATGTGCATGATTATGGCATGGGTGACATGCTGTATCATTCGCAGGATCGCCTGCGCATCCTGCTGGAACGCCATCACCTCTACACGGGCAGCAAGCGTGCGCGCGCGCTGCTTGATGATTGGGACAATAGCCTGAAGCGCTTCGTCAAGGTCATGCCGCGGGATTACCGCCGGGCCTTGAAGCAGATCGAGGCTGAACGCCTCGCCGCTGCAAACGTCGCTGCTGAATAACCTCACACTGGAGACTGACCGTGGGCAAGGCCACTGGCTTCCTCGAACTCGACCGCACCGACCGCCGCTATGCGGACCCGAAGGAGCGTCTGACGCATTATCGCGAATTTGTGATTCCGATGTCGGAAGATCAGATCCGCGGCCAGGCGTCGCGCTGCATGAATTGCGGCATCCCTTATTGTCACAATGGCTGTCCGGTGAACAACATCATCCCGGACTGGAACCATCTGGTTTATGAAAACGACTGGCGCACCGCGCTGGAAGTGCTGCATTCGACGAATAATTTCCCGGAATTCACCGGCCGCATCTGCCCCGCCCCGTGCGAGGCGAGCTGCACGCTCAACATTGATGACGCCCCGGTGACGATCAAATCAATTGAATGCCAAATCGTTGATCGCGGCTGGGCCGAAGGCTGGATCACGCCGCTTGTCCCGTCGCGCAAGACGGGCAAATCGGTTGCCGTTGTCGGCTCTGGTCCGGCCGGGCTGGCCTGCGCCCAGCAATTGGCGCGTGCGGGCCATAGCGTCACGGTGTTTGAAAAGAGCGATCGGGTGGGCGGCCTGCTGCGTTATGGCATCCCCGACTTCAAAATGGAAAAGCACCTGATCAACCGCCGCCTCGTCCAGATGGAGGCTGAGGGCGTGCAGTTCCGCACATCGATGGAAGTCGGGGTGCAGGTGTCGTTTGAAAGCCTGAAGCAGAATTACGATGCCGTGGTGATGGCCGGTGGTTCAGAAGATGCCCGGCGGCTCAACATCCCGGGTGCCGAAATGGCGGGCGTCCGCCTCGCCATGGAATTCCTGACCCAGCAGAATAAGCGCAATGCCGGTGATGATGAACTGCGCGCCGCGCCGCGCGGCACGCTGACCGCCACGGGCAAGCACGTCATTGTGATCGGCGGCGGCGACACCGGGTCGGACTGCGTTGGCACATCGAACCGGCAGGGCGCTGCATCTGTGACGCAGATCGAAATCATGCCCAAGCCGCCGGTCAAGGAAGACAAGGCCCTCAATTGGCCGAACTGGCCGATGAAGCTGCGCACCTCGTCCAGCCATGAAGAAGGCTGCGAACGCGATTGGGCCGTGCTGACCAAGCGCGTCGTGGGTGCCAATGGCGTGGTTGAAGGCCTGGAATGCGTCCGCGTTGACTGGGTGGATGGCAAGATGGTTGAAGTTCCCGGCAGCGAATTCACGCTGAAGGCTGATCTGATCCTGCTCGCCATGGGCTTTGTCGGCCCGCGCAAGGCCGGGCTGGTCGAACAGTCTGAGGTGCAGCTGGATGCGCGCGGCAATGTGCAGGCGGATACCGAAAGCTATGCGACCAGCAATGACGGCGTTTTTGCCTGTGGCGATATGCGTCGCGGCCAAAGCCTTGTTGTCTGGGCCATTCGCGAAGGGCGGCAATGCGCCCGCGCAGTCGACCTGCACCTGATGGGCACGACCGAACTGCCCCGCTGATCGGATGCGTTGCTCCTGACCCTAAAAGGGCAAGGAAGAACAGGCCTTTGACACGTTCAGGCCGAACGGGTTGCGGATGGTCTCACCATCCCCAACCCGTATCTGCTGCGCTTGTCGCAGCATCGGCCCTTGTTCGCGGCGATCCCTTAACGGCTTTTGATGAACGCCCGGACATCGCGCGACAACTTCGCGCGGTCTTCATCACGGACATACATCATATGGCCTGAGTCATAATATTGGAACTCGATCCGCGCCTTGGGGAAATCCGCCCGGGTCAGCGCATATTCGGCTGCAAAAAAGGGCGTGGCGAAATCATAATAACCCTGGCCGACAAAGATCTTAAGGCCGGCATTTTCGCGCAGCGCACGCGAAATATAGGGGGCGACATTCATATATGTGTCGCTGTCGCGCCCGGCGTTGAGACGCCAGTCCCATTTGCCAACGCCGCCAATCGTCACATAGCTGCGATCCGTTTTATAACCGAGCGTGGTGCGCGCATGATGATTGATCGCTGCGGTATAGCCGCCATCAATGCCATAAAAGCTGGGGTCATTATCAGGCTCTGATCCGGCGGCATCCGCATCCTTGCCCGTATATCGGGAATCAAGCCGGCCAACGGTCAGGCCGCGATCGCGCAGCAATTCCTTGTAAAAACGTGCCGGCGTAACGCGCAGATCCGCGCGATCCAAAAAGGCCTCGCTCAGACCGGTAAAGCGGGCAAGATCTTTACGGACCACGGCGCGTTCATCAGCCGCCAGGCCATTGCCCTTGAGCAACGCTGCCAGATAAGGCCCCGCCGCCCAGGCGCGCGCATCGGCGGAAATGCCAGCCGCCCCGCCCGGATGACTGACCTTGCCATGATAAAGCGCCGTGGCCGCCATTGTCGGGATGTTGAGCGCATAGGCAATTTCATTGCCCTGCGTATCGGCGCCAGCGCCGAAATCCAGCACCGTTGAAATCAGGATCACGCCGTTGAGCGAGACATCATTATACTGGCCTTCCAGCTGGTTGAGCACGGCTGCCGAGCGGGTTGTGCCATAGCTTTCACCGCCCAGATATTTAGGTGCGTTCCAGCGGCCATGTTCATTGAGCCAGAGACGGATAAACTGCGCCACCGACTTGGCATCCTGCGTCACACCCCAGAAGTCCTGCGGATCAACGCCCGGCATGGCATAAGAAAAGCCCGTCCCCACCGGATCGATAAAGACAATATCGGTGACATCGAGCAGACTGTCCGGGTTGGCGACAAGGGGATAAGGCGGCGCGCCATCATCGCGCGCATCCGACGGTATGGCGACCCGCACCGGCCCGAATGCGCCCATATGGAGCCACACAGAGCCAGAGCCAGGACCGCCATTGAACAGGAAGGTCACGGGCCGATTGGGATCCTTGCCATCCTTGATATAGCTGGTGGAGAAAATGGCGGCCTGTGGCTTGCCATCGGGGCCAGGCAGAAATGTCTCGCCCGTGATGGCGGTATAGCTGATTTTCTGGCCGTTAAATGTGCCGACATGCCGGGTCACAGCACGATTGGGCGTTGTCGGTGCGGCAGGCGTGGCTGCTGCCGTTGCCGTTGCGTCCTTTTTGTCCGCCGCCGGCGCGGTTTGCGCCAGCGCAGCACTGGCCAGCATCACAGGTGCGGCCATGGCCGAACCCCAGCGAATAAATGTCTGCATCCCTGCACCCCCTGATCATGAATGCGCGGACATTAAAGGACATGCGCCGCAGGTAAAGCGCCTCTGTCGAAGCGGCTATGCCGTTCGTCTTTGCCTAGGCCGTCAGCACCATTTTCAACGCGCCATCCGCCCGTGCATCAAAAAGATCATAGGCTTGCGCTCCTGCGCTTAAGGGCAAGACATGGCTGATATAGCGTTCCGGGCGCAGCCGGCCAGATTGGACCAGCGGGATCAGCGCCGGCCATTCCTCTGGCACAGAACATGTGCCGATCCGAAAGGTTAACCCCTGGCCAAAGGCCCGGCTGATCGGAAAGGTGAATTTGCGGCTTTGCGCAACGCCGATAACCGACACTGTGCCGCGCCGTGCGGCCAGCCGCAAGGCAAGGCTGATCGTCGCATCCAGCCCGACCGCTTCGATAACGCCATCGATCATGCGCCCATGGGTCGCCTCGGCGATATGTGCCTCTGCATCTTCGGGAGAAAGCGGGATTGCACCCACGGCTTGGGCAAGCGCCCGTCGTTCGGGCACCAGATCAATCGCAAAGACCTGCGATGCCCCCATGGCAAAGGCGCTTTCAACCGCCATCAAGCCAATGGGACCGAGCCCGACCACCGCAACAGAGCACCCAGGCGCAATATCCGCCTGCCGCGCCCCAAACCAGGCTGTCGCCAGACTATCCGTCATCATCAGGGCCTGATCCGCCGATATCCCCTCGGGTATTGGCACGGCGTTGCAATCCGCCGCCGGCACGCGCACCGCCTCAGCCTGGCAGCCTTGCAGGCTGGCAGACAGGCCATAGCAGCGCCCGCTATTCGTCGCGCATTTGATGACATTGCCCGACAAACAGGCCTGGCACGCGCCACAGCCAACCGCAGCCGGCAACATCACCTTGTCCCCGATTTTCAGGCGCGAGACGGCGCTGCCCAACTCAACCACCTCGCCCACCGCCTCATGCCCGACGCAAAAGCCGATATCCTCGGAAAAGCCATGGCCGTGAAAAATATGAAGGTCTGACCCGCATATGGCGCAGCGATCCACCTTGATAATGGCGTCGCCGGGACTGTGCAGGACGGGATCATCCATGCTGTCAAAGCGAATATCCCGCGGCCCAAAATAACGCAGCGCCTTCATCCCGTCGGTCTCCTTCAGCGCACCGGGGCGGCCAGATATTCAGCGATTTTTTGCTTGGCGAGTTGCGCCATATGCACTTCTTCCGGCCCATCGGTGATGCGCACATAGCGATTGAGCGTGAAGAAATATGCAAGGGGTGTATCGTCGCCAACGCCCATGCCGCCATGCACCTGAATGGCCCGGTCAGCCACGGTCTGCGCCATGCTGGGCGCCACGACCTTGATGGCTGCGATCAAATCCTTGGCGACCTTATTGCCATATTTGTCCATTTGGTCCGCCGCCTTCAGGGTCAAAAGACGGGCCATTTCGACCTCGCAAAAGGACCGGGCAATATCCTGCCGGATGCTTGATTGATCCGACAATTTCTTGCCAAAGGCGACCCGGGTGTCGGCACGACGTGCCATATATTCCAGCGCGCGCTGCGCCTGCCCGATGGAGCGCATGCAATGGTGAATCCGCCCCGGACCAAGCCGACCTTGGGCAATTTCAAAGCCACGGCCTTCGCCCAAAATCAGATTCTCCTCGGGCACCCGGACATTGTCAAAGGCCAGCTCAACCTCTCCCCCCGGACTGTTCAGTGATCCGAACACGGTTAAGTGGCGCACAATGCGCACGCCGGGCGTGTCACGCGGCACGATGATCTGCGAATGCTGGCTGTGGCGGGGATTGTCGAACAGCGTCTTGCCCATCACGATGAACAGATCGCACCGCGGATGCATGGCGTTTGAAATCCACCATTTACGGCCATTGATCACATAATCATCGCCATCCGGCAGGATCGAAAGCTCAAGATTGGTGGCATCAGATGACGCCACTTGTGGCTCCGTCATCACATAAGCCGAGCGAATTTCACCGTTGAGCAGCGGCTGAAGCCAGCGCGCCTGCTGGGCCGGCGATCCGAATTTGGCGAGCACCTCCATATTGCCGGTATCGGGCGCTGAGCAGTTAAAGATCTGCGAGGAAAAGGGGACGCGCCCCATCACCTCTGCCAGCGGCGCATATTCCAAATTGGTCAGCCCCGGGCTCAAGGCGCCATAATCATGGGGCAAAAACAGGTTCCACAGCCCGTCTGCCCGCGCCTTGTCTTTCAGCGCCTCCATCTTGGGCCATTCCTGCCACAGATGGGCTGGATCATGGACCCAATGATAATAATCCGCCTCATGGGGATAGACATGGGCATCCATGAACGCCTCAAGCCGGGCCAAAAGGGCTTTGACCTTGTCGCTATGGTCGAAGTTCATGGGCATCCTCTCATATGTTATAAACCCAAGGATGGGCCACGGCGTGGCCCGCCGTCAATGCCGATAGACGCAGCAGCGGCGCCACACGGCCCCGCCCATCGCGTCAGTCAAACCAATCCAGCCACTGCGTCGTATCCACCCGCGCGGCAGGGGGACGCCCCGTTTTCGCCAGCAGATGGGCGCGGATTTCTTCCCTGGAATCGATCGGCCGGACGATTTCATAAACCCGGTCATATTCGCTGTGCTGCAGCTTCCAGCCCGCAGATGTGCGGGTGTATTTATCGTAATAAAGTGCAGAGCCGACCGTATCATCCATGCGTTCCAGACTGATGAAACGGTCTTCCAGATACCAGGTCCCCTCGGCCGTATCCGGCCCGGTAAAGCGGATTTCCGGCGAATGGCCGTGATGCATGGCGATCACATCAGAATTGAAGCTGGAGGCGATGAAGTTGATCATATTGGCCTTGCCAGAAACCTGCACCCGATAGCCCCCGCCGCGATAGTCAATCGTCACATCGTCGGCGAGCACATCGGCCAATTCCGCTTCATTGCCCGTATCGATGCACCGGAAATAACGATGCTTAAGCTGACGAATTTCTTCGATGTCGGATAACTGCTGGAGGGTAAAAGTCATGGCGAAATCGCTTTTCTTTCAACGTCTGGATGAAGCGGATGGAACAGCCCGCACAAGGGCGGCGACACCAGGACAACAGCCCTAGGGGTCCGACGGGATAAGGGTGAGGTCGGTCTGGCGGCCATCAATGTAGCGGACGCTTTGGCCGTCAAAAAAGGCATTTTCTTCGGTGCGAAAATCAACGCGCTGGCCACCCCATTCCGGCACAGCGGTATAGTTTGTCAGCTCAATCGACCAGGCGGTCTGGGCGTGGATCGTCCCGGCGCCGCGCGGATCAGCCGCCTGATTGTCCCAAAAGCCGATGGCTGGGCCAGCACCATGGCCATGCAGGCCGATCGGATGGCTATAGATCGATGGATCGAGCCCAGCCGCCACAGCCTCGGCACGCGCCAGCGCCAGCACTTCATTGCCCGTGCGTCCCACGGCAAAGTGCCGCTTTACAATATCCTGCACGCGATTGCTGTTCGCCAGCCCTTGGCGCAGCCCCGCCGGTGCGGCGTTTTCCCCCGGCTTTAAGACATAGGCCAGATGCTGCGTATCGGTGTTGAGCCGCAGATAGGTTATGCCAAAATCGGTCCAAAGCAGATCGCCCGGCCGGATGATCTCTGCCCCTTCGATCATGCCGGCCACGCCTTGGCGCTGAATCGCGACCGATGGGTGGAACCAGGGATCAAGGCCCAGCTGATTCAGCCGATCCCGATACCACCATTGCACCTGTTCAGCCGTGGTCACGCCGGGCGTGATCACCGCACGGGAAAAAGCCTCGCCGATCAGCGCATGGGCGGTGCGCACAATCTGGGGGTAGAGCGCCATTTCAGTCGGGGTGCGCGTTTCAAGCCAGCGCAGGGCAAGGGCTTCGCCACTGACCACCCGTTTGCGCAATCCGCGCGGCAAGGCTTGGTTGAATTTGCGATATTGGCTGAAGGTCATGCCGTCCGCAAAGGCCGACAGATCAGACGTGTTGATCGCAATCTTGGCCGGTTGGCGCGCGGCGATAATCTCTGCCACGGCGCGCCATTGATCGGGCTGTTGCGCAGGGTCCCAGGCCGGGGCGAACAATCCGCCCAGCCCATAGCGGCTGACGGTCAGGCGCTCGACAGGCTTACCGTCGCCCGGATCATGAAAGATCAAAATGGTTGTGCGCCGGGCATGCATGCTTTGGGCATCCAGCATCGAGGCCAGGACCGGCTCTTCAAAATATTCGCGCGCCATCAACAGCCACAGGTCGATGCCCTGTTCCCGCATCAGGGCGGGGACAAGCGTGTCGAGCCGTTCGGCCAAGATCCGGTTTTCAATGTCCGCCCGGTCCCGCGCGGACAAAATGGGGGGCAGGGCCGGCGCGGCCTCCTCTGTCTCGCGCATGGGAAAACCGGCGGCGGCCGCCGCACCCGGGGCGATCGCCATTGCCAGCAAGGCCGCTCCATATGCCCAAACTCGTGCCATGATGCCCTCTCCCAAAGTCCCGGGGGCAACACTGGCCCGGCACCGCGCACGGATCAAGCGCGGCGTGCGCGCCCCATGTCTTTGGCCGGAGAGAAAAATGGCGCGCCCGGCAGGATTCGAACCTGCGGCCCCAAGCTTAGAAGGCTCGTGCTCTATCCAACTGAGCTACGGGCGCGCGATGGCGTGCAGATAGCGTGAAAAGTGCCGCAGCGGAACCACTTCATGCAAGGCGTGACACACGGGCATTTTCAGGCCACATGCCCAGCATGACCGCGCCACAAATATCTTCATCTGGCAGATATGGCCATGCCGGGCTGGCCATCGCCGCTTTGGCGGGGGCTGTGCTGATCGGGATCATCGGTCTGCGCCTTTGGCTGGCCCATGGCCTGCCGCTCTGGCTGGATGAAAGCTGGACAGGGATGATCGCCACCCAGCCGGGCTGGACCCGTTTTTGGCGGGAAGTCTGGCTCGATTGCAATCCACCACTTTATTATGCGCTGATGGCGCTTTGGACGGGGCTGGCGGGTGCATCAGATGGTGCCCTGCGCCTGCCGAGCCTGATCTTCATGACGGGTGCAGCGCTTTTGCCGCTGATCATCCAGACGCCCGGCCTGCCCCGGCGGGCCGCGCTGGGCTGGGCAATGCTGATTTGCCTGTGGTGGCCCGGCATGGAATTGGCGGTGGATGCGCGCGGCTATGCGCTGCTGTTCCTGCTGTCGGTGGCGCAAGCCATGGCCTTTGTGCGGATGATGGCCGCCCCGCATCTGGGGCCGGCCATCCTTTGGGCCATCCTCGCCAGTCTGGCCGGGCTGACACATTATCACGCATTGCTGGTGGGCGGGCTGCAGGGTCTGGCCCTGTTGTGGCAGCATCGGGCAAGGGCCGTGGCGCTTTGGCCCGCCGCACTGGCCTTTGTGCCCACTTTTGGCTGGCTGGCCTGGCACGCCCCACGGCTGGCCGATTATGCGCGGCCCGACATTGCCTGGTATGAGCCGATGACCCCGGCCTTGGCGGGCAGCTTTGTCCGTTATGCGCTGGGGGGCACAAGCGGGCTGCACGCAGCACTTTTGGCGGGCGTTCTGGCCGTTGCCGCGCTGGCGACACGCGCCCGGGTGCGGCAATCCCCAGCGACGGCGAAACTTTGGCCCGCCCCATCCGCCGGTTTACGCTGGCTGGTGCTGGCAAGCCTTGCCGGACTGGCGATCGAACTGATCCTGGGCAGCCTGCGCCCGATGCTGACGGATCGGTATCTTGTCCCACTTGTCCCCGGCCTGTTGCTGGGCCTGATCCTCGCCGCCCAGCGCATGGCGCGGCCGGGGGTAACCATGGCGGCGCTGATCCTTGTTTTTGGGCTGCAACTGCAACCCATGGCGCTCAAACAGCGGCTGGTGATGAAGACAAGTTATGAATTTGAAACCGCAAGTGTGGCGCTTGCCACGCAGGGCATAAGCGGGCTGGTTTTTGTCTGGGATCATCCGGCATCGCACATTCTGGATCACGGATCGCTGGCAAAGCTGGGCGGGTTTTTCCTGCATCGCGCGGGCCAGACGGTTCCTGTGCGGCCCATCATCCTGAACCCGAGCGATAATGGCAATCTGCGCCTGCAACAGGCCGCCGCCCCACAAGACGGCATCATCTGGATCTATAACCGGGCACGCAACAGTGCGGCGCGGCGCCACGGCCCTGCCCCGGCGCTTTGGCCAGGCCGCGCGTGCGTGCATGATCATGGGGCCTGGGTCGGGACGCTGGCCTGCGGTCCGCAGCGCAATTAGGCGCAGCGCGCCGGGCCATTTGCCAAATCACCATGCGCAGCTAAACTAAGCGCATGAGCATTTCTGATCTGCGCGCCGTCAAGGCGGAAACCGTTCACCAGGTCCGCAGCTTTGATGTGGTGATGGCGGCCTTTGTCGCGATCCTGCTGCTATCAAATGTCATCGGCGCCGCCAAAGTGGCCACGCTTGACGGCTGGGAATTTGGGGCCGGCATCCTGTTCTTCCCGCTGGGCTATGTGATCGGCGATGTGCTGACCGAAGTCTATGGCTATG
>JBJOJQ010000118.1:0-6052 GCA_046046525.1 Pseudomonadota bacterium | reverse complement strand
TTGCTGAGATCCAGCGCCACCGATTTTTTCGCGCGGTTCAGATTTTCCCAATAGAGGCTGCGTCCATTTTCCGCCTTGGGCCAGCGGTTGAAATCCGGTCCGCCGCCAATCTGATCGACGCGGATCACCTCTGCGCCCATCTGCGCCAGATACAGGCCCGCCGTCGGGGAGGCGACAAAGGAAGACGCCTCGATGACGCTTAGACCGGGGAGAAGGCTGTACATGGCGGGTGCCGATCAGGACCAAACATGGCCATTGGCGTTAAAATCCCGCAGCATATGCTTGGCGATCTGCAATTGCATGATCTGCGTTGTGCCTTCGTAAATGCGCAGGATGCGTGCATCGCGGAAAAAGCGTTCGGCCTCATATTCCGCCAGATAGCCGGCGCCGCCATAGACCTGCACGCAACGGTCAACGACACGGCCGCAGGTTTCCGACGCAAACATCTTGGCCGCCGCTGCCTTGCGTACGATGTTTTCGCCGCGATCGGCGCGGGCACAGGCATCGGCGATCATGCATTCAGCGGCATAAAGTTCAGCATCGCTGTCGGCCAGCATGGCCTGGATCAGCTGAAAATTGCTAATGGCTTCACCAAAGGCCTTGCGTTCCGTGGCATAGCGCACGGCGGTGTCGAGGGCGCGCCGGCCCATGCCAACGGCCATGCCGGCGACGGACAGGCGGCCATTATCAAGGCTTTGCATGGCAATCTGAAAGCCACGTCCTTCCACACCACCAACCAGGGCATCGCCGGGAATATAGACATCATCCATGATGATATCGGCGATATGCGCGCCCGATTGGCCCATTTTCTTGTCCGGGCTGCCAATGCTGATGCCCGGACTTGTCATATCGACAATGAAGGCAGAGACATGCGCGTTCTTGGGCAGGGCGTCCTTATGGGTGCGTGCCATGATCAGCCCGATTTTCGCGTGCGGACTGTTGGTGATATACCGCTTTGTCCCATTGAGCTTATAGCCATTGCCGTCGCGCACAGCACTGGTCTGCATAGCCGCAGAATCTGATCCGCTGCCCGGTTCGGTCAGGCCAAAGCACGCAATTTCGCCAGCGGCGATGCGCGGCAACCAGGCGGCCTTTTGTTCTGGCGTGCCGAAATTCTTGATCGCGCTGCCGGTCATCCCGATGTTGATCGAAATCGTCGATCGATAGGCCGGCGCCGCATAAGCCAGCTGTTTGACCGTTTCGATATATTGGCTGACATTCATGCCAGCGCCGCCAAATTCCTCAGGAATGGTGATCCCGAACAGGCCCATGTCGCGCATTTCCTGAAGAATATCCTCTGGGATGCGGTCCTGCGCGATGACATCAGGTTCAGCGGGGATCAGGCGTTCGCGCACATAGCGCTTCAACTGATCAATAAAGGCATCAAAAATTTCGGGGTCCATGCCGGACATCACAGTCTCCATCACACGGGATCATAAGGGAATACATCGCCCGACCGCTCTGCTGGATCGGCAAAGCTGGGTCGAAAGGCCGGCAGCAGCTCCGACGCGATGGTTTCGGCCGTCCAGCCATCGCTGCGGTGCATCGACCGGATGGGGCGTGGCTTGGAAAACAGAAAAATCTCATTCTTGCGGACGGCAAAAATCTGGTTGGTCACATCGCGCGATGCGTCCGATGCCAGAAAGACGACGAGCGGGGCGATTTTGTCCGCACTCATCGTTTTCAGACGTTCTACGCGGGCCTGTTCTTCCTCGGTCGTGGCGGGGATAGAGGCGGTCATCCGGCTCCACGCAAAGGGGGCAATGCAATTTGAACGCACACCCGCCCGCGCCATATCAAGCGCGATCGACTGCGACAGCCCAACAATGCCGAGTTTCGCCGCAGAATAGTTCGCCTGCCCAAAATTCCCGATCAGGCCAGAGGTCGAGGTGAAGTGAATAAAACTGCCGGATCCCTGATCCTTGAAATAAGGGGTGGCTGCTTTTGAGACGTTGAAGCAGCCGTTCAGATGCACATCGATAACGGCCTGCCAATCTTCATGGCTCATCTTATGCCAAATCCGGTCGCGCAAAATGCCGGCATTATTCACCACGGCATCAATCCGCCCAAAGGCCTTGACCGCATCGTCGATAATCGAGGCTGCGCCCGCCGGGTCTGCCACGCTTGCGCCATTGACCAGCGCCTTGCCACCGGCGGCGCGAATATCATTCACCGTTTCCTGCGCCGGGGACAAGTCTGTACCTTCCCCTTCGCCGGATGTGCCCAGATCATTAACGACGACCGCAGCGCCTTCTTTGGCGCACAGCAGGGCGATTTCACGCCCGACACCCCGGCCTGCACCCGTGACGGCCACCACCTTGCCTTCCAGCATGCCCATAAGCCGTGTTCACTCCCTCATCCCCGTTCGTGCGGACAATGATCGCGCTTTGGCGTCGAGTCCGCTGGTCTGCGTCTCTCAAGGCCAGAAGAGGCCCGGGCTTGCAATACCCAAAAGCGGGTTGGTCCATCACAAAGCCCCTTTCGCAAGCGCAGCTTGTCCACTAAAGGGCCTTCCGCAATGCACGTCTACGCCAATCCGGCTCGATTCCTGAAGATCGCCCGTCCGCTGACGCCGATCCTCCTTATCGTCGGGAGTCTGCTTATTCTGGCAGGCTGCTACGCAGGGCTTGTGCTGACCCCGCCAGATTATCTGCAAGGCGAAAGCGTCCGCATTCTCTACATTCATGTGCCTGCAGCCTGGCTAGGCATGGGCGGCTGGTCTGCCCTTGCCTTGGCAAGCCTGACGCAGCTTGTCTGGCGGCATCCGCTGGCGGGTGTCGCGGCGCGCGCCATTGCCGTGCCCGGCGCCTTGTTTACGGCCATCTGCCTTGTCACCGGATCCATCTGGGGGCGGCCAACATGGGGCACCTGGTGGGAATGGGATGGCCGGATGACCTCTATGTTGGTCCTTTTATTCCTTTATTTCGGCTATATGGCGCTTGCCAATGCGGGGGAGGACCGGACCAGCGTGAGCCGTGCCACCGCGATTTTTGGGATTGTCGGCGCCGTCAATATTCCGATCATCAACCGGTCTGTCGTGTGGTGGAATTCGCTGCATCAAGGCCCGTCGATCACGCTGCGTGGATCAAGCATCGCGCCGGAATTGCTGTGGCCGCTGGGGCTCACCGTCCTTGGGTTTTCGCTGTTATTCGGGGCCGTGGTCCTGATGCGGATGCGCGCCAATTTGGCCGAAGCCAAGCTGGAGGCGCGCCTGCGCCGGATGGCTGCGGCATGAACCACTGGCCGTTCATCATCGCGGCTTATGGCCTGACCTTTTTTGGGACGCTTGCCGTCACCATATGGAGCTTTGTAACCATGCGGCGTGCGGAACGTGCGCTGGAGAAGATCGAGCGACCATGAAAGCCAAAAATCAGCGCCTTATCCTCGCGCTTCTGGCTCTGGCCGCAGTGATCGGTGCGGGCCTTTTGGCGGTATCCGGCCTGCGGCAAGAGGCATCTTTTTTCTTTGCGCCGGGTGATGTGCAGCAAGAGGCGCCGCCGCTGGACCGCGCGGTGCGCTTAGGCGGGATGGTTAAGGATAAGTCGATCCGCCACGATCCCGATGGCATCACCATCCATTTTGTTGTGGAAGACGGCAAAGCCGAAGTGCCGGTGACCTTCAAAGGCATCGCGCCAGATTTGTTCAAGGAAAATTCGGGCGTTGTCGCCGAAGGCCGGTTTCAGCCCGATGGCAGCTTTATCGCGACCAATTTGTTGGCCAAGCATGATGAGCGGTACATGCCGCCAGAGCTAGAGGGCAAGATGCACAAGACGGGCAGTCTGCAATCATGATCGCAGAAATCGGACTGGGTTTATTGTGGCTGGCGGCCGGACTGGCGGTTTTGCAGGCGGTTCTGGGCGGCCTGTCGCTGCGCCTGAGCCATCGGCCGGATCTGGGGGATGCCGTTCGCCCCGTGGCGGTCGCGCAGGGCGTGCTGGGGGCCTTGTCCTTTCGCGTCCTCGTCTATCTGTTCATGGTTTCGGACATGTCGGTCAAGCTGGTGGCCGCGAACAGCCATTCCGAAAAGCCATGGCTTTACAAATTTGCGGGATCTTGGGGCAATCATGAAGGCTCCATGCTGCTTTGGGTCGCCATTTTGGCGCTGGCGGGCAGCGGTATTGCGCTGATTGAACGGCGCGTGCGCCGCGATACCCTGATCGCAACCCTGATGGCGCAAGGCCTGATTGCGCTGGGCTTTTATGCATTTCTGCTGTTTTCCTCAAATCCGTTTGAGCGGCTGACACCGGCACCGCCCGAAGGTCTGGGCCTTAATCCCTTGTTGCAGGATCCGGGCCTCGCCTTTCACCCGCCCACGCTTTACCTTGGCTATGTCGGGATGTCGGTTGCGTTCAGCTTTGCGGTTGGCGCCTTGCTGACGCGCGACGTTGGCCCGGCTTTTGCGCGGGCGATGCGGCCTTGGGTATTGGCGGCGTGGATCTTCCTGACACTGGGCATTACCGCGGGCAGCTATTGGGCCTATTATGAATTGGGCTGGGGCGGCTGGTGGTTTTGGGACCCGGTTGAAAATGCCTCGCTGATGCCGTGGCTAGCGTCGACGGCATTGCTCCATTCCGTGACCGTATTGGCGACGCGGGACAGCTTGCGCGCCTGGACCGTGATGCTCGCCGTGGTTGCCTTTTCCATGTCGATGGTCGGGACATTCCTTGTCCGGTCGGGCATTTTGACAAGCGTGCATGCCTTTGCCGTGGATCCGGAACGTGGCTCCTTCATCCTTGTCCTGTTGCTGCTTTATATTGGTGCGGCGCTGACCCTTTTTGCGCTGCGCATCGGCACCGTCCGCGAAGGCGCGCAGTTTGATCCCGTCAGCCGAGAGGCGGCGCTGGTCCTTAACAACCTGTTCCTTACGGTCATTTTGGGCGTGGTGTTGATCGGCACACTTTACCCCATTGTCGCGCAGGCGCTGGGGCAGCAAATTTCCATCGGCCCGCCTTATTTCAACCCAGCCGCCGGGTCAGTCGCGCTGTTGTTGGTCGTGGCGATGGCCGCAGGCCCGTTGCTGCGGTGGCGGCGCGATGGTGCGGCGGCCGTGGCGCGTCGGCTGGCCTTGCCACTGGCGCTGGGGCTGGTCGTGCTGGTCGCAGTGCGCATGGCCGCACCTGATATCGGGGTCTTGCCCTGGCTGGGCCTCGCCGCTGCGGCCTTGGCGGCAGCGGGCAGCATTGCCCCGTTGTGGAAGCGCAATTTGCGCCGCACGCCCCTGTTCACCTGGGGCATGGTTGTGTCCCATCTTGGCGTGGCGGTGGCGCTGGCCGGGATGGCGGCAGACACCGCCTTTATGAAGGAACGGCTGGTCGCCGTTGCAGAAGGGGAGACAACCGAAGTTGGCCCATTTGCGGTCAAGCTTATCCGTGTAGAACCCGTCATCGGCCCCAATTGGACCGCGCTAGAGGCCCAGCTGGAGGCGCGCCGCGACGGGCCAGCATTCACGCTCAAGCCGCAGGCCCGCAATTACAGCGATCCGCCAACCGATACCAGCGAAGCCGCCATTGCAACGCGGCTCGATGGGCAGCTTTATGCCGTGCTGGGCAAGGCGAATGGCGATGGCAGCTGGCAGCTGCGCCTGTGGTGGAAACCCTGGGTGACGCTGATCTGGCTGGGCGGCGGCCTGATCGCTCTGGGCGGTCTGTTGTCGCTCATCGGTCGCTTGTGGCGCGAACGGCGCCTGACCGCGGGAGGGACCGAACATGCGTAAATTTCTGCTTTGGGCCCCGTTGATGATCTTTGGCCTGTTTGTTGGCATCATGATCCGCGGCCTGGTTGTGCCCGAAGAAACGCAGGTTGCGTCCAAATTGGTCGGCCAGCCGGTGCCGGAATTCACGCTGCCGGCGGCGGTTGACAGCCATCCTGCGTTGTCGAGCGCGGATTTAAAGAGCGGCAAGCCCGTTCTGCTCAACATCTTTGCGAGCTGGTGTCTGCCCTGCATCACCGAAGCGCCGATCCTGCTGGAACTGAAAAAGCGCGGAGTGGAGATCCACGCCATTGCCATTCGCGATAAGCCCGAGGATGTGGCCCGCTTTTTGGCGGACCATGG
>JBJOJQ010000105.1:0-13794 GCA_046046525.1 Pseudomonadota bacterium | reverse complement strand
TGGGCCAGCGCCGCCTTTGCCGATCACACGCCATTATTGACGACAAGGTCGATGCTGGTCCCGCCGCTTTGCACAGGCGTCAGGACGATGAAAAAGGCCGCGCCATCGCGGCGCGTGCCGCTGATCAGGCTTTGGCCTTCATCCACATCGGTGCTGGTCGCATAGCCCGCCCGGCGGGCGCTATGGAGGTAGAAATCCTTGACGTCCTGCACCGATGCCGCACTGGTCATGGTCACGGCCCGCAGGCGACAGGCCGGCGTGTTGACGCCCGCCGCTTCGTCAACGCGGCTGCGCGGATAAAGCGGGAGATGCGCCGGCAGGCGCAGCGACCAGCGCAGGGCATAGCTGATCTGCCGGGCGCAGCCGCCAAAGGCCTGTTGCCGGGCTTGCTGCGCCGCCAACTGCCCCAGGGTCAGGCCATTGGGCGGGGCAGTATCGGGCAACAGCGCCGCCCGATTGGCGGGATCAGATCGCGTGGCTTCAACGCTGATCTGGGCGGCAAGCGCCTGTGTGGTTGCATCCTTGCCCGGCTGATCCGCCATGGGCGTATCGGGTGCCGCAGAACAGCTCAGCAGCGGCGCAAGGCCAAGGCTCGCGAGGCAGAGGGCAACATAACGGTGCATCCCACCCGCTTAGCAGCGAGAGGTTAGTGACAGGCTAATGCCGGTTAATTGCGATCGGCGATCAGGATGGTGCCGGTCGTCGTGCCCGCTTCTGCCGGGGCAAAGGCCATGGTGAAGCCATCGCCATCGCGCGTTGTGCCCGTCAACCCGGTGCCCTTGGCGGTCGCGGTCAGGCCATGATCTGCAAAGGCCTTGGCAAACCAGGCGCGCACCGTGTCGGGACTTGCGGGCGCCGCAAAGACAACTTTCACCTGCGATTGGCCTGCCGTTGCCGCGGAATTGGCAACAACATTGATCGCTGAAATCGAGGATCCGGGGTAAAGGCGCACGCCATCCAGGTCGAAATTACTGTCTTTCAGCACAATTTTGGGCAGCGCCACGCGGGCATCCACGCCGGGCAGGTTTACAGAGACCTCGCCCGAATTGGCATCTGTCTTGATACCCACATCCTGCCCGCTGTCATCCTTGGCCAAGACAGAAAGCGATGTCCCCTTTTCATCGGTTTTCGGCGTTTCTGAATCGGTATCAAGGCCGCAGGCAGCAAGGCCAAGGCACAGCGGCAGGCACAGGATCAGGGCACGCATCATCATTCTCCAAACTGTATTATTTAAATAATACAGTTCATGGCCCCCTGGGTCAAGCGGCGCGCGGGACGATCCGCACAGGCAGGCCATCGCGCGGCTTGGGGATCGGCCAGGCCTGCCATTGGGCGCCGCTGCCTTCGGGCAGCTCAATGCGATAATCGCGCAACATGTGCCACATCAGGATCTTGATCTGCATATAGGCAAAGTGAAGCCCCAGGCACATATGCGCGCCACCGCCAAAGGGCACCCAGGCATATTTGTGCCGCGCCTTGACCTGATCGGGCGTGAAGCGCATCGGATCAAACCGGTCGGGATCGGGCCAATATTCGGCCATTTTATGCGTATAGGCCGGGCTGATGCCCACATAGGTCCCGGCTTTGAAATGATGGCCGCCAAAGTCAAAATCCTTAACCGCACGCCGCGGCAGTGACGGGACAGGCGGCATGATCCGCAGCGATTCCTTGAACGCATAATCGGTCAGCACAAGATCGTTCAGTCGATCATAGGGCAGATCCTGCCCGGCAATGCCCAGCCCCATCATTTCATCGCGCAGCCGGTCTTGCCAATCCGGGTTTTGGCCCAGCAGCATCACCATAGATGTGGCCGAAGAGGTGATGGTGTCATGGGCGGCCATCATCAGGAAGTTCATGTGATCGATGATTTCATCATCGCTCAACACAGCGCCATCCTCATTGGTGGCGCGGCAGATCTGGCTGAACATGTCTTGCGCATCAGAGGCGCGCCGCTTGGGCACTTCGCGCCCGAAATAGCTTTTCAGATAAGCGCGCCCGGCGACGCCCTTGGCCATTTTTGTGCCCGGAATGGGAATGCGCACCACCCCGACCGAGGCTTGCACCATATCCACAAAGGCCTGGTTGATCCGGTCGGCCTCTGGACCCCAGGGAATGCCCAGAAAGGCGGTTGCGGCAAGATCCAGCGTCAGATCCTTGATCGCGGCGTAAAAGCCGATGCTCTGGCCGGACCAGCTCGCAATCCGATCCCGCATCCCTTCATTGATCGCGTCCGAATAAAGTTTCATCGGCTCTGGCTTGAACGCGATCGACAAGGTCCGGCGATGCACGCGGTGCTGTTCAAAATCCATCAGCATCAGCCCGCGGGGAAACAACAGGTTGAGGACCGGGCCCCAGCCCTGTTCCGATGAAAAGACCTTGTCCCGATCAAACAACACAAGTTCATTGGCATCCGGGCCCAGCAGCTGAACCGTGCGGCCGCCAAAGCTGCGGACCCGGTAGATCGGGCCATAGGTGGCCGCCATTTTGCGGGTAAAGGCGTGCGGATCTTTCAACTGTTCAAAGGTCGTGCCGACAAGCGGCAGGCCATCGGTTCCCGGAATGGCATCGGTGGCCGCGCGGGGCAGGCGGGGAAGCCAATGGGGGTTGGCGGCGTGCGTATGGGCATAGGCCATGGCGTTTCCTCTCGGCTGGGCGACACTGGGGAGGTCGCTGACATTGTTGTTAATTTGGCCTGATAGGTAGGAAGCAACCGGGCTGCTTGCAATGCCAGCAAAAGGTCGTCACTCTTGCGCCATGCGCAACATGATCTCTTTGCTGATCGGCTTTCTGGCCCTGCTGATGGTCGCGATCGCGTTCATCCCGTTGCTTGGCTGGGCGAATTGGCTGATCATTCCCTTTGCCATTCTTGGGCTGGGGATTGGCGCCACATCCGACAAGACGGCGGGGCGCAATCTCAACATGATCGTCATCGCCATTGGCCTGCTGCGCCTTATGATGGGCGGCGGCCTCTTTTAATCGACGCTGCAAGGGGTGGTTTTTCGCCAGATTTGGCGAATCGCTCTTGCGCGCTTAACCTGTGTTACGGCGTTGAATTTTGGGGAGATGCGGTCATGGCATGGGGCAAGACGGTAGAGATCAGCCAGCAATCGAACGGGCGTTCCGTGATCGGTGCAGACGTTGCCGTTGCCGGGAACCTGACGGCCAGCGGTGACCTTTATCTTGATGGCGCTGTCGTGGGGGATGTCAGCTGCGCCACCTTCACCATGGGGGCAACGGGCCGCGTCAAAGGCAATGTGACGGCGCAGCGGGCCACCTTGGCCGGGACCGTTGAAGGCACGGTGGTCGCAACCGACCTGGTTGTTGAGAAAACGGCCCAGATTCTGGGTGATGTTGCCTATGAAAGCATTTCGATTGAAACTGGCGCCCGCGTTGACGGCCGCCTGTCGCAAAAGGCGCCCGCGCATAATGAATTGAAACTGGTCAATTCAGGTCTTGAGGATCTGTCGGCGTCTGCATGACCTGCATTTTGCAGGTGCGCGACTGATCAACTGCGCCTAAATGGCGCCCATGACCGATATTCTTGCACAAATCCCCACGCTGTCTCTGGCTGATCAGGCGCATGATCCGGATGGATTTGCGCAGGCCTTTGGCGATTCGTTCCGCCGCTTTGGCTTTGCCATTGTGGCCAATCACGGCATTGACGCCGGCCTTATTGAAAATGCCTGGGCGCTCACCCGGCAATTTTTCGATCTGCCCGAAGCGGTTAAGCGGCATTATTACGCCGCAGACCTTGCCGGACAGCGCGGTTATACGCCCTTTGGTACAGAGATTGCGAAAGACGCCCAGCACGTCGATCTGAAGGAATTTTGGCATATCGGGCGCGATTTGCCGGCCGGGCATCGTTTTCGCGATCATATGCCCGACAATATCTGGCCAGCAGAGCTGCCTGATTTCGAACCTGTGTTCAAGGCGATGTATGCCGCCTTTGACGATGCCGGAAACCGGCTTTTGGCGGCGATTGCGCGCTATCTGGGGTTGGCGCCCAATTGGTTCGCCCCGGCCGTGCGCGATGGCAATTCCGTGATGCGGCTGCTCCATTATCCGCCGATCCCGCAGGATGCCCCCGGCATCCGGGCCGGGGCGCATGGCGATATCAACCTCATCACCCTGTTGCTGGGCGCCGAAGAAGGTGGCCTGCAATTGCTGACCCGCGATGGCGACTGGCTATCCATCACCCCGCCCGAAGGTGCGATGGTCATCAATGTGGGCGATATGCTGGAACGGCTGACCAACCATTATCTGCCATCGACCATCCATCGCGTGCTGAACCCGCCGCCGGAACGACGCCATATCCCGCGATATTCCATGCCCTTTTTACTGCACCTTGCATCCGATTTCATGATCGAGACGCTGCCGGGCTGCATCACGCCGGATGCGCCCAACCGGTACCCGACACCGATCAGCGCGAACGACTTTCTGGTCGAACGGCTGATCGAAATCGGTCTGAAAAAGGCGGGCTAAGCGGCTGCCGGCGCCCGTTCAGGGCGCGGGCGTAAAGGTGACAGAGCGGCAGAAGGGGCCAACACAGCCCTTGACCTTCAGCGTGCCGTCCGGCTGTTTTTGAAGATAGGATTTATAGGTCTTGCCGGCGCGCGGATCATAGATCTGCCCTTCCCATTCATTGCCTGATTCCCGGAATCCCGACAACAGGGTGATGCCTTCAATGGGCCGGGACCGCAGGGCCGGATCCGGATTGTTGGTATCAAGGGCCTTGCCGCCCCCCGGCGGCGCCTTCAGCACCTTGGCCACCTTGCCGCAGACAACGGGGCCACAGGCGCCAATCTGGACGATGCTGTCGCGTTCTTCGGTATACCAGCGGCCTGTGACCGGCACAGCGGCCAGCGCAGGGGCGGCAGACGCCACCAGAAAAAGGCCGATCACGGCGTGACGCATCGGGAAGTCTCCTCAGTCAATTGGTTCTTGGCTTGAACATCGGTTGATGCAATGAATAGGCCATGAAATGGACTTTGATGCAAGCCGCCGCTGTGGCCATGATGGTCACAGCCCCCGCCTCAGCTGCCACATGGCCGGTCGCGCCCGGCCCGGATGCGCAGGAACGGATTCAGTCCGCGCTGATCGATGCCAAGCCCGGTGATGTCATTGATATCGCGGCGGGACGTTTTGATCTGACCGATGGTTTGTCGCTGGATGTGTCTGGGGTCACGGTGCGCGGCGCCGGGCCGGACAAGACCATCTTGTCATTCAAGGGGCAGCAGGCGGCCGGTGAAGGGCTGCTGGTCACATCGGATGACGTGGTTCTGCGGGACTTTGCGGTTGAGGATGCCCGGGGTGACGGCATCAAGTCCAAGGGTGCGGATCGCATCGTGTATCGCAATATCCGCGTTGAATGGACGGGTGGGCCCAAGGAAAGCAACGGGGCCTATGGCCTTTACCCCGTGGAATCGCGTGATGTGTTGATCGACGGCGCGGTTGTCAAAGGCGCGTCGGATGCCGGCATTTATGTCGGCCAGTCGCGCAACATCATCGTGCGCCGGTCAACCGCGATGTTCAACGTTGCCGGGATTGAGATTGAAAACAGCTATGACGCTGATGTTTATGACAATCTGGCAACGCGTAATACCGGGGGCATCCTGATTTTTGATCTGCCCAATCTGCCGCAACAAGGCGGGCATAATATCCGCGTCTTCAACAACCGCGTCATCGCCAATGACACGCCAAATTTCGCGCCCAAGGGCAATATCGTGGCCAGTGTCCCCACGGGGACAGGTGTGATGGTGATGGCCAACCGCAATGTCCATGTCTTTGAAAATGAGATTGCGGATCATGGCACGACCAATGTCATGATCGTGGCCTATCAAACGCCATTTACCGATCCCAATTATAACCCGCTGGCCCGCGATGTCGTGGTGCGCAACAATCGCCATGGCCGTGCCGGCTGGGCCCCGGCCTTTCCGGGCGGGGCAGAGCTTGCTCAGGCGATGGGCGGCAGCTTCCCGGCAATCTTTTGGGATGGCGTGGGCGGATCTGCGGCCAATGTGCATTTGACCGATGCTGTGCCGTCCGTTTCGCTCAACCTGCCGGCGCAGGCCGCGCCCGTCACAGCGGCGCGCCCGGCGCTCTATATGGCGCCCACCACGCCGCCACCTGCCGCTTTGCCCGCCATCCTGATGCCGGCGGCCATGGAGGCTGCGGCACAGTGAGCCGGGGTCTGCGGGGGCTGGTGCTGGCGGCCTTATCCGTCGCGCTGGTCAGCGCCCGTCCGGCGCCTGTCGTCAATGATGCCTTGATCTTGGGGGATACGCTGCCGCTGCGGCTTCAGGATTTCGGGCTGTTGATAGACGGCAAAACGCCGGTGGCCGGGGTGCGGCCCTATCATCTCAACACGCCCCTGTTCAGCGACTATGCAGAAAAATACCGCTTTTTATACGTGCCGGCGGGCAAGGTCGCCCGTGTTCAAGGCGATGGCCTGATTGATCTGCCGGTGGGCAGCGTCCTTATCAAAAGCTTTGGCTATCCCGCCGATCTGCGCCAGCCGGATCGCGATGTCCGCATTCTGGAAACCCGTTTGTTGATCCACCGGGCCTCGGGCTGGGTGGCGCTGCCCTATGTCTGGTCCGCAGATGGGCGCGAAGCGGTGCTCAAGCGCGCAGGGCAGCGCATGACCGTCCGCTGGACGCATCTGGACGGAACGCCCCGCACGATCAGCTATGCCGTCCCCAATGCCAATCAGTGCAAGGGCTGCCATGCCACGGGCGATGCGGTGACGCCCATTGGCCCCAAGGCCCGCAATCTGAATGATGGGGTGCAGTTGCAGGCGTTGCGCAAGGCCGGGGTCCTGCGCGGATCGCTGCATGGCCTGGCGGCGCTGCCCATCTGGACGGCGCCCGCCTCTGCCACTGTGGCGGCACGGGCGCGGGCCTATCTTGATGTCAATTGCGGCCATTGCCACAATCCCAAGGGCCCCGCCGATACGTCGGGCCTTTGGCTCCATTGGGACCAACCGGCCAATGCCAATCTGGGCATCGGCAAACGACCCACCGCTGCTGGTCGGGGAAGCGCCGGCCTGGCGTTTGCGATTGCGCCCGGCGCCCCGGATCAGTCCTATCTGGTGGCGCGTATGGCCAGTCTGGAACCGGGCATTGCCATGCCCGAACTGGGCCGGGCGACGGTCCATGAGGAGGGCCTGGCCCTGATCCGCCAGTGGATCGGAGAGATGAAGTGACCCTGCGGCTTTATGATTATTGGCGGTCCTCGGCGGCCTATCGGGTGCGGATTGCGCTGAATCTGAAAGGCGTTGCTTATGACGCGGTGCCGGTTAGCCTCGTTGATGGGGCGCAGCGCGATCCGGCCTATATCGCCAAGAACCCGCAAGGCTTTGTGCCGATGCTGGAGGCGGGTGATGTGCGCCTGACGCAAAGCATGGCGATTATCGACTGGCTGGACGCGACCTATCCTGACCCGCCTTTTATGCCGGCAGACCCGGCCGCGCGGGCGGCCGAACGCGCCAAGGCGATGGTGATCGCGGCGGATATTCATCCGATCAACAATCTGCGCGTCCTGACATATCTCAAGGCAGAGCTTGGCCATCATCAGGAGGACATTGACCGCTGGGCGCGCCACTGGATTGCGCAGGGCTTTGCCGCGCTGGAGGCGATGGCAGATCCCGATGCCCCCTATCTGTCGGGCGCAGCACCCGGCCTTGCCGATATCTTCCTGATCCCGCAAATGGCCAATGCGCGGCGCGTGGCAACGCCTCTGGATGCCTTTCCAAAGCTGGTTGCGATCGATGCGCGGGCCACCGCGCTGGATGCCTTTGCCAAGGCGCGGCCCGATGCCGTCCGGCCTGACCCTCACTCTGGAGAAAAAGGATAAAGCCATGTCGATCACAGGTCGCTGTTATTGCGGAGATGTGAAATATCAGGCTCAAGGCCCCGGCTTTATGAAGTTTGAATGTTATTGCCGCGAATGCCGTTATATTTCGGGCGGTGGGCCGGTGATCGGCATGGCTGTGCTGAATGACGGGTTTGAAATCACCCAGGGCGCGGTCAAGGACTTTACCCGGTCTGATCTGAAAGGGGCGGTGACGCGCCAGTTCTGTCCACGATGCGGAACGCATCTGTTCACCCGCGCGCCCGGCTTTCCCCAGGGTGTGATCGTGAAGGCTGGCAGCCTCGACAATCCGGATGATTTTGGCGGTGCAGACTTTGCGGCCTTTGGCTGCGATGCAGAGCCCTGGCATCGCCTGCCCAGTGACATTCCGGTGCATGATCGCTGGCCGGGATAAGATTTCCCGATACTTACCCCTTTTTTGTTCCGGTCAGGACTGCCACATGCGCTGGCATGAAACGCTCGCTCCTGCCCGCCGCCCTGTTAGTCACATCTGCTGCGGCATCGGCCGATAGCGGAGACATCATTGTCACGGGCCAGCCCCTGCCGCCGTCAATTGGCGATGCGGCCTATGATGTCGCGACGATCAACCGGGACCGGATTGTGGCCACAGCGTCCGGGCGCATCGAAGATGTGCTGCGCGATGTGGCCGGGCTCAGCCAGTTTCGCCGCAGCGATGCCCGCTCTGCCAATGCGACAAGCCAGGGGGCAACGTTGCGCGGACTGGGCGGCAATGCCTCTAGCCGGGCGCTGCTGGTTCTGGATGGCGTACCGCAAAGCGACCCCTTTGGCGGCTGGATCACCTGGCCGGCCTATGCGCCCGACCGGCTGGGGCAGGTGCGCATCACCCGCGGCGGGGGATCGGGCGTCTATGGCTCTGGCGCGCTGGCGGGGACGATTGAACTCGACAGCATTGGCTCCGGGTCGGGGCTGACGGGCAGTCTGGCCTATGGCAGCCGCCAGTCGGTGGAGGCCAATGGCATGATCGCCGGGGCCTTGGGCGGGGGCTTTGGCTTTGTGAACATCAATGCCGCGCGGGGCGATGGCTTCATCCCGATCATTGCCCGCCAACGGGGCAGCGCGGATATCGCAGCGCCCTATGAACAGCTGACGCTCGCCGCGCGCGGGGTTGCCCCCATTGGGCCTGAAACAGAGCTTCAGGCGTCGGTGCTGGGCTTTGTCGATCGGCGGGAACGGGGGACCATCTTGTCCGACAATGGCGGCGATGGCGCGGATGCGAGCCTGCGGATCGTCCATCGCGGGGCATGGGGCGTCCAGGCGCTGGGCTATGTTCAGCTGCGCAAATTCACCAGCAATGCGGTGTCGGTCAACGCCGCCCGCTCCATTGTGACCCAATCGGTCGCGCAATATAATGTGCCCTCGACTGGCCTGGGTGCGCGGGTGGAATTGCGCCCGCCGGTGGGGGATGCGGTTGAGCTGCGGCTGGGCGGGGATTGGCGCCGCACCACGGGTGAGACCAATGAATTTTACAGCTATGTCAACGGCCTGCCGACCCGCTTGCGCGAAGCCGGTGGCACCAGCGACACCATGGGCATTTTTGCCGAACTGTCGGCCCGCACCGGCGCGCTGACGCTGACAGGCGGCGTTCGGGCTGATCATTGGTGGATCCGCAATGGCCGGCTTGTGGAAAGCCTGATCGCCACGCGGGCCACAACCCGCAATGATCGCGCGGCCAATCGTCAGGATTGGGCGCCCACGGCGCGGGCGGGCCTGTCCTGGGCAGCGGGGCCGGTCACGTTGCGCAGCGCAGCCTATCTCGGCTGGCGATTGCCGACATTGAATGAACTTTACCGCCCGTTTCGTGTCGGGGCAGATGCCACCGCTGCCAATCCTGACCTGAAGCCAGAACGGATGCGTGGGGCTGAAATCGGGCTGGATCTGCGCCCGGCACCCGGGCTGCTGGTGCGGGCGACGGCCTTTGACAACCGCCTGAAAGATGCGATCGGCAATGTCACGCTGGCCAATGGCCCGGGCATATTCCCGGGCGTCGGGCAGGTCACAGGCGCCTATCGCCAGCGGCTCAATCTGGATGCGGTCAAAAGCACGGGGCTGGAACTGGATGCCCGTTATGATCTGGGGCCATGGGCGCTTTCGGCAAGCTATGCCTATACCGATGCGCGGGCGAAGGGCACCGGCCCGGCGGCGGTGCTGAACGGCCTGCGCCCGGCACAAGTGCCCGCGCATATGGCCAGCGCCACCTTGGGCTGGAAAACCCTGTCGCTCACCGGCCGCTATGTCGCGGCGCAATTTGAAGATGATGCCAATAGCCGGCGGCTGCGCGATGCCGTCACGCTGGATGCGGTGGCAAGCCTTCCCCTGTCGCCACGCCTGTCGGTCTTTGTCCGGGGGGAGAATATCACCGACGCCCGGGTGGACACCGCGCTCAGTGGGACGGGCATTCTCGAACGGGCAACGCCGCGCACGCTTTGGCTTGGCCTGCGGCTCAACTAATCCCGGTCATTTGCGCAAAAAGAGCGGCCGGCAAGTCACCTTGCCGGCCGAGTGTGGTTCGCAGGTGGAACCTGGTGAGGGAGGCCGCATCATGTGGGAGAGGAGCGCGACCTCCCAAGCTGATATCTGGAACGCTTAATAGTTATAGGCGCGTTCCCCATGGCTGGAGAGGTCCAGCCCTTCGCGTTCGGCATCTTCGCTCGGCCGCAGACCCAGGGTCTTGTCGAGGATGAAGAACAGGACGGCCGTGGCCACACCCGACCAGAGCAAGGTGATCGCGACAGCCTTGATCTGGGTGATCAGCTGCGCGCCCATGTCATAGGCGCCAACGCCTGCCGGGAAGACGGTATAGTCAAGGAAGCCCTGACCGCCGAGGGCCGGATCAGCCACAATCGCCGTGCCGATGGCGCCAACAATGCCGCCGATGCAGTGGACGCCAAAGACGTCCAGCGTGTCATCATATTTCAGCTTGTTCTTCACCACCGCGACAAAGGCGTAGCAGATGGGCGAGACAGCCAGACCCAGCACGATCGCGGTCATGGGGGCTGCAAAGCCCGATGCCGGGGTGATCGCAACCAGACCAGCAACCGCGCCCGTCACCGCGCCCAACAACGAGGGCCGGCCATGGTGCAATTGTTCAATGATGGCCCAGCTGACAGCGGCAGCAGCGGTGGCAACAAAGGTGTTGATGAAGGCGAGTGCCGCCAGGCCATTGGCTTCAAGGTTTGACCCGGCGTTAAAGCCGAACCAGCCCACCCAGAGCAAGGAGGCCCCGATCATGGTCATCGTCAAAGAGTGCGGCGGGGTGGCTTCGCGGCCATAGCCCAGACGCTTGCCGATCATCAGACAGCCGACCAGACCTGCAATGCCGGCGTTGATGTGCACAACCGTGCCGCCCGCAAAGTCCAGCGCGCCCATGCCCCACAACAGACCGGTATCCGTCGGATTGTCGGGCAGGAAGTCCGGACCAGACCAGTACCACACCATGTGCGCGATCGGGAAATAGACGACCGTCAACCATGCCACCACGAACAGCATCAGCGGCGTGAACTTCACCCGCTCTGCAAAGGCCCCGACGATCAGCGCCGGCGTAATGCAGGCAAAGGTCATCTGGAATGCCACGAAGGCATATTCGGGAATATAGACATTGTTTGAGAAGGTCGCTGCCAGCGTGGTCGCATCCACGCCCTGCAGGAACATTTTCGACAGGCCGCCAATATATGGCGAGCCGCTGGTAAAGGCGAGGCTATAGCCCCAGCTGACCCAGACGAGCGCTGCGATCGAAACGATCATGAACACCTGCATCAACAGGCTCAGCATATTCTTGGTCCGCACCAGCCCGCCATAAAACAGCGCCAGTGCCGGGATCGACATCAGCAGCACGAGCGCGGATGAAATCAGCATCCAGGTCGTATCGCCCTTGTCGACCATCGTGGCCATTTGTTCGGCCGTTGGCGCCTTGATGGGCCCATCGGCTGCAAAAGCGGGGGCGGTTGCGAGCATCGTCGCCGCCCCGGCAATCCATGATGTGAATTTGGTCATATGTCCCCTGCTTTTCGTTAGAGTGCGACCGCGCCCGTTTCCCCGGTGCGGATGCGGACCGCAGCGCCGAGATCGAGCATGAAAATCTTGCCGTCACCGATGGATCCGGTGTTTGCGGCTTGCTGAATCGCTTCCAGCGCCCGATCGGCAACGGCATCGTCGCATGCGACTTCCACCTTCACCTTGGGCACCATGTTGGTGGAATATTCGGCCCCGCGATAAATTTCGGTTTGGCCTTTTTGGCGGCCGAAGCCTTTGACTTCGGTAATCGTCATGCCGGAGACCCCCAGCGCGGTCAGCGCTTCGCGGACATCGTCCAGCTTGAACGGTTTGATGATGGCGATGATCAGTTTCATTGGACCCCCTTCGCTTTGGTCAGGGGATACTCTGCAAAGGCTGTGCCAGTTTGCGCCAACCCCCGAAAATCAGGGGAAAATAGGGTGTGTCATGCCCACGCGCTGCCCCGGCAGAGGCGCGTCTCTGCCTGATTCCGGGGCAGTGTATCGAATGTGCCTAAAATTTAGGCAGGCAGATGGCCCGCCATGGGGCAGGTGGTGTTAGGCCGTGCGCAGATACCAGGCATAATCAAGATCAGGGACAGCTCCGAAAAAGCGTTCCTGCTCCGTCCGTTTGACGATGCCGTACATCTCAACAAAGCGCGCGCCGAGATAGTCCTTCATGATCTCAGAACCGGCAAACCGGTCGAGCGCGGCAAACCAGTTGGTTGGCATGGGTGGGGCGGTTGTTTCCGCAACATAGCCATTGCCGACCACCGGGGCGCCGGGATCCAGTTTATGTTCAATGCCATAGCACATGCCGGCGAGCATGGCGGCCATGGCAAGATAGGGGTTGGCATCGGCGCCGCCGATCCGGTGTTCAACATGGCGGCTGGCGGGCGCCCCGGCGGTCACGCGGAAGCTGACCGTGCGGTTGTTGACGCCCCAAGTTGGGGCAACCGGGGCATAGCTGTTGGCCTTGAACCGGCGATAGCTGTTGGCATTGGGCGCAAAGATCAAAAAGGCCTCGCCAATTGTGGCTTGCATCCCGGCAATGGCATGGCGGAGCAGGGGCGTGCCTTCAGGATCGGTGCTGGCAAAGGCGTTTTTGCCATCCACGCCCAAAAGCGAGGCGTGCAGATGCATGCCATTGCCCGCGCTATGTTCAAAGGGCTTGGCCATGAACGTGGCTTCCATGCCGTGCTTCTGGGCCACCGCCTTCACCATGCGCTTGTGCATGATCGCATCGTCGCAGGCGCGCAGGGCATCGGCCTTATGGGCCAGGGTCATTTCAAACTGGCCGGGCGCATATTCAGAAATCGCCGCCTCCAGCGGCAGGCCCTGCGCCTCTGCACAGGCATAAAGATCATCGAAAAATGGGCGGAATTCTTCCATTTCCGCCAATCCATAGACCTGAATATCATGCGGTGTCTGGCCCGATATGGGGGACCGGGCGGGCACGGGCCGTCCATCTGGGCCCCGCTGCGCATCGACCAGATAAAATTCCAGCTCCACCGCGACATCGGGCGTCAGGCCATGGCCCGCCAAGCGATCGATGACGCGCCCCAGAACATGGCGCGGGTCAAGATCATTGGGCGTGCCGTCTAGTTCATAGAATCCGGTCAGGAATTGCGCGGCGTTCGGTCCGGCCCATGGGGTCGGCACCAGCGTGCAGGGTATGGGGTGGATGCGCCGATCCGCATCGCCATCTTCCCAGACAAGGCCGGTTTCTTCGGTGTCGCGGCCGGTAATGTCGACGATGACGGCAGAGCCGGGGAGGAAGCGGCCCTCCTTGTAAACACCCAGCACCTCATGCGCGCGCAGCCGCTTGCCGCGCGGCACGCCGGCGAGGTTGGTGTAGAACACATCGAGGAATGCGATTGCCGGATGCTGGGCAAGAAAGCCCGCAAGCTCG
>JBJOJQ010000063.1:0-4475 GCA_046046525.1 Pseudomonadota bacterium | reverse complement strand
AGGCCATATTGGGTGTCGTTCGCCAGTGCGATCGCATGTTCGGTATCGCGCGCACGGATCATCGCGACGACGGGTCCGAAGCTTTCATCGCGATACAGGTTCATGCTGGCGGTCACGCCATCAACAACGGTTGCCGGCATGACGACGCTGTCCGCCGTGCCGCCAGTCAGGACCTTGGCCCCCTTTGCCACGGCGTCGGTGATCAGGGCGTTGACATGGGTCACCGTCTTTTGATCGACCACCGCGCCCAAGGGGGTTGTGCCCTCACGCGGGTCGCCAGCGACCAGCGTCTTGGCCTTCGCCGCGAACTTCTCGGCAAAGGCATCAGCCACGGCATCGACCACGATGATCCGCTCGGTCGACATGCAGATCTGGCCCTGGTTCATAAAGGCGCCAAAGGCCGCCGCCTTCACCGCTTCATCAAGGTCGGCATCGTCGAGCACGATGAGCGGGGCCTTGCCACCCAGTTCGAGCAAGCAGGGCTTGAGATGTTCCGCCGCACGCTTGGCGATGATCCGCCCGACATGGGTGGAGCCGGTAAAGTTGATCCGCTTCACCTCAGGCGCGTCGATGAGGGCGCCGACGACCTCTCCCGCATCGGCGGGTGCATTGGTGACGACGTTCACCACGCCTTCGGGAAAGCCTGCGTCGGCAAAGGCTTCGATGATCAGCTGATGCGTGCGCGGGCAGGTCTCGCTCGCTTTCAGGATCACGCTGTTGCCACAGGCCAAAGGCACCGCAATGGCGCGTACGCCCAAGATAATGGGCGCGTTCCACGGCGCGATGCCCAGGATCACGCCGACGGGTTCTTTCAGGCCCATCGCCAAACAACCCGGCTTATCACTGGGGATGACTTCACCCGAGATCTGGGTGGTCAGCGCGGCGGCTTCGCGCACCATCGAGGCGGCAAGGCCCAGGTTGAACAGCGCCCAGCCCTTGGTGGCGCCAATCTCCCCCATCATCGCGTCCACAAAGGCGTCGGCCCGCGCCTCCAGCGCGACGGCGGCCTTCATCAGGACAGCACGCCGGGCATTGGGGCCCATCGCCGCCCAGGCGGGAAAGGCGGCTGCCGCCCGCGCCGCAATGGCGGGCACATCGCCTGCCGTCATGGCCGGCGCAGTCGACGCCACATCTCCGGTAATGGGGTTCAGGCGGGTGAAGTCCATGAGTGTGTCTTTCGCAGAAATGGAGTGTCAGATCATATCTTTGGAACGAACCGGGCCAGAGCCAACCTGCAATGGCTGCGCCTAAACAATACCCATGCCGCCATAAGCAGACAAGGGCGGGGACGTGGATCGTTTCATTTCAAACTATAGCGAAACCCGCAGCGCTTTCGGGCGCCACTCTCTTGAATTGAATCAACGTTCAATAGCGTCTTTCGCATGGCAGTGCCGACAGCGAATTTGTTGGGACTCTTCTGAATTAGTCGTTCTTATCCAAACCATAAGGCTGGGCTTTATGTTTCCAACGGTCACCCAAAAACCCGGAAAAAGCATGTTTCTCCGCCGCCTATGCGCCATTTTTCATGCTTGGTACGCCGATCGTCATGGTGCTTTGGCCAGAAAATGGAGGGCAGGGCCAGCCTTGCACGCGCGTTCAATGTGTATCATCATCCACCGTGGAGAGCGGCGTACGGCCCAAAGGGTATCAATGGATGCGTCGCAACAGGGGGGGGCAACATGGCAATAGGATTTCGTGTATCAAAGCTGGGAACGATGCTGCGGGCTGGCACAGCGCTGGCCTTTGGCCTTGCGGCAGCGCAGGCCGCCCATGCACAGGCGCCAGCCACGGCAGATCTGGATGCGGGTGAGATTGTTGTGACCGCGCAAAAGCGCGAACAAAAGCTGCAAGATGTTGGTATTGCGATTTCGGTATTAAGCAAGGATGAGCTTGAGCGGCGTAATATCGCCAGTGCCACCGATATTGTCTCGGCGATCCCCAATTTGAAGTATAATGCCTATTCATCGTCGCAGGTTGTTTTCAACGTCCGCGGTGTCTCTCAAAACGACTATGGTGATCAGCAGGAACCGCCCGTTGCTGTTTATCAGGATGATTCCTACGCAAGCTCCATCACCACTGCGAGCTTTCCGATCTTCGATCTTGCCCGTGTCGAAGCCTTGCGCGGTCCGCAAGGCACGCTTTTTGGCCGTAATGCGACCGGCGGGGCCGTCCAGTTCATCTCAAACCAGCCGACCGACGCGCTCGATGGCTATGTGCGTCTGACCTATGGTCGATTTAACCAGACGATCGTGGAAGGAGCGGTTTCTGGGCCGCTGAGCGACAGCCTGAGCGCGCGCATTTCAGGGGTCTTCAATCGGGATGATGGCTATATGCAAAACATCACGCCCGGCGAGAAGGATCGGGGGGCGAACAACCATTGGGCGCTGCGCGGCATTTTTGCATATGAACCCAGCTCGACCTTCAAAGCGCGGCTGACCCTGCGTTACGCGCAGGCCGACAAAGAACGCCAGGCGGGCGTCTATAATTATGCGCCGGCCTGTCCGAATGCCCAATTTCAGGGCGAATTTTTGGCCCCAACGGCAACATGCGGCTATTGGGGCGTGACAGGAACGGCAGGCAATGGCTATTTCAACCCCGAAATCGCCGCATCGCAGGGCGGCAGTCCCTGGAAAACAGCGGGCACAGGTGATGCCTATGTTGATCGCAAGATGTTTGGCAGCACGCTCCGCGTCGATGCCGAACTGGGCGGTTTTGAGCTGACCTCAATCTCGGATTATCAGAGCCTTAACAAATTCTATATCGAAAGCGGCAATGGGCCGCCCGAAATTCCCTATGTTGAAAATGTGACCCCGCCGGCGACAGCGCCGTGCCCGGCCCCGAATAGCGCGATCACATGTTATGCCTCTGGTACGGTGTTTTTCCAGGATGCGTCGGTTGATCAATACTCGCAGGAGCTGCGCTTTTCGACCTCAACAGATCGTAACTTCCTGACCTTCGGCGCGTTCGGGATGATCATCGACGGTCAGTATAAGGCAAAATATGCCACACCTTTTGCCAACTATGATCCGCGCGTTCAGTTTAGCCAGAAAACAAAATCCTATGCGTTCTTTGCGCAGGATGAGTTCAAGTTGACGGATCAGATCAAGCTGATTGGCGGGCTGCGATATTGGCATGACAAGAAGATTGGTGATTACACGGCCGTCCACACGCTGCCATCCTATGCCTTGTCGCTTCGGTTCGGGCCTAATGGTGTGTCTTATACGGACCTGACCGGAACCAATAGCCCGGCATCCTGGACATATGGCAGCGGCACTTCCGGTGTCACGATTACCCCGGCGGCCGCCTCGCCCAGCTTTAACGGGGTGACCATGCGGGCACAGCTTGATTACAAGCCAAGCGATCAGGTGCTTGTCTATGCAAGCTATAACCGCGGTTCAAAGTCGGGTGGCTTTACCTTCTCCACCGGGACGCCGTTTCCGACCCAATTGGTTGATACCCTTAACAACCTTGCCTATCGGCCTGAGACGCTCAACGATTATGAGTTGGGCCTGAAGACGACCTTGGCGCCCGGAACAACGTTCAACCTTGCCGGCTTTTACTATGACTATAAGAATTATCAGGCCTTTGTTCAGGTTGGCTATACGCAAGTCGTCCGGAATTTGCCGGCAACCGTCAAAGGGATTGAGGCTGATCTGACGACCCGTCCGGCACCCGGGCTGACGCTGCAAGTGGCGGCCGCGTTGCAAAGCAGCAATGTCAAAAATGTGCTGTTGCCCGACGGTGTGACGCTGGTGAACCACGACCTGCCTCAGGCGCCGTCCTTTTCGGGAAGTGCCATGGCGCGTTATGAATTTGCACTGGCCGGGGGCACAGCCTCTGTTCAGGCGGACGCCATTGTTCAAAGCAAAATGTGCTTTACCGTTATGTGCGCGCCGGTTGAAAAAGAAGGTGGCTATGGTGTTGCCAATGCGCGCATTGGCTTCACGACCGCCGATGAAAAGATTGATGTTGCCCTGTTCGTCAACAACATCTTCAACAAGGCATATCGGGTCTATGCGTTTGATGGATCGCTTTATTGGGGGGACTCCCTTGGCGTCTATGCAAAGCCCCGGACTTGGGGCCTGACGGCGCGGTATAATTTCGGCCAATAAAACCGAGGGCAAGGGGAAGGGGCTGATGGGTCGTTAGGTCGAACGATCATCAGCTCCGCAACTGCGAAAAGGGGCAGGCGTGGCGAGCAAGGCAGCACCAACCGCAGATATGCGCGCGATTGAGGCGTTGCAGCTTCGGCGGCAGCTTGATTGGAAGGACGCGTTCTGGGCATCAAGCGGGGTGCCGGCCGGCGTGTTGCTGACGATGGGCGGCATTGCCACCATGATCGGCCAGCCAAGCTGGGTCATCTGGATTGCCTCGATCCTGATGGGCTTTATCCAGTCTTTCGTCTACGCTGAGATTGCGGGCCTTTATCCCAACAAGTCTGGCGGTGCTTCGGTGTATGGCGCGGCCGCCTGGTT
>JBJOJQ010000059.1:0-4343 GCA_046046525.1 Pseudomonadota bacterium | reverse complement strand
GGTGTACATTGGTGGCGGGATCGGCACCGGTTGTGGGGGCTATGGCGGTGGCCCTGTTGTTGGTGTGGCCAGCGCGTCAAGCAGCAGCGCATCGTCCGCATCCGCATCTTCATCCGCGTCGGCGGCAGCCTCGTCCGGGGCCGGTACGGGTTCGGGGACCAGCACGAGTGGGTCCAGCACCCCACCACCGGGAACCACGACAAGCACGGGCACCAGCACCAGCAACTCCACTGAAACCGAAAGCGGCAGTGGATCCTCAAGCACCAGCGGCGCGAGCAGTTCCAGCGCCAGCCAGGCGACCGCAGCCTCTGGCGCTGCGGGCGGTGGTGGAGACCCCGGCGGTCCCCCCGTTGTGGACGTGCCAGCGCCGCCCATGCTCTGGTTATTTGCGCTCGCCTCTGCGCTGCTGGTCTGGTGGCAACAGCCGCGGCGGCGGCGGCCAAAAACGTCTTAACGCTTGGCAAGGCGCGGCATGGACGGCATAGGCGCTCCATGCATGATATTCGATTGATCCGCGACAATCCCGACGCCTTTGATGCCGGCCTTGCCCGTCGTGGGCTAGATCCGCAGGCTGCCGATCTTCTCGCCCAGGATGAGCGCGTTCGGGCCGCCATTCAGGAAAGCGAAGCCCTGCAGGCGCAATCCAACGCCGCGGCCAAGGCGATTGGCGCGGCCATGGGCAAAGGCGACGCGGCAGAGGCAGACCGGTTGAAAGCCGAAGTCACTGGCATCAAGACCCGCCTGCCAGATTTGGAAGCCCGCGTCCGCGATCTTTCGGCGGATCTGCGCGCCCGGCTTGCGGCATTGCCCAATCTGCCGGCGGCGGATGTGCCGACCGGCGCGGATGAAACCGACAATGCCTTTCAGGCTGCGCATGGCGCAAAGCCCGATTTTGCCTTTGACCCCAAAGAACATGATCGGCTTGATCCGGCGCTGGGCCTTGATTTTGAAACAGCCGCTGGCGTCGCCGGCGCCCGCTTTGCCTATTTGCGTGGCGGCATTGCCAAGCTCAACCGGGCGCTTGGTCAATTCATGCTCGACCTCCACAGCCGTGAATTTGGCTATGAAGAAGTGGCGCCGCCCTTGCTGGTCCGCGATGATGCCGTTTTCGGCACCGGGCAGCTGCCCAAATTCGCCGAGGACCTGTTTCGCACGACCGATCATCGCTGGCTGATCCCGACAGCCGAAGTCTCGTTGACCAATATGGTGCGCGAAAAGATCCTGACAGAGGGGGAATTGCCCCTGCGGCTGACCGCGCTGACCCAATGTTTCAGGTCGGAAGCCGGATCGGCCGGACGCGATACGCGCGGCTTTATTCGGCAGCATCAGTTTGAAAAGGTGGAGCTTGTCTCCATCACCACGCCCGATATGTCGGATGCCGAACATGAACGGATGACGCAGGCGGCAGAAACCGTGTTGTCGCGGCTGGGCCTGCATTTCCGCCGGATGCTGCTCTGTTCGGGCGATATGGGCTTTACCGCGCGCAAAACCTATGACCTGGAAGTCTGGCTGCCCGGACAAAAGGCTTATCGCGAAATCTCAAGCTGTTCGAATTGTGGCGATTTTCAGGCCCGGCGCATGAATGCCCGCTTCCGACCGGACGGTGAAAAGGGCACGCGCTTTGTGCATACGCTCAACGGATCAGGCCTGGCTGTTGGCCGGACATTGGTGGCTGTGCTGGAAAATTACCAGCAGGCCGATGGCAGCATTGCCATTCCCACAGCCTTGCAGCCCTATCTGGGTGGGCTGGACGTGCTGCGCCCCTGACGACCGCCGCACCCTGCCCCTTGGTTCTGCGTGACTTTCCGCTGGCCTTGCCTTATGGGCCGCGCCAATCATGACGCTTACCAAGATCCCAAATCCGCCCAAAGTGGGCATGGTCTCCCTCGGCTGCCCGAAAGCGCTGGTCGATAGCGAACGTATTCTCACCAAATTGCGCGCCGATGGCTATGGCCTGTCGGCCGATTATGCGGGCGCAGATGTCGTGCTGGTCAACACCTGCGGCTTTCTTGACAGTGCAAAGGAAGAAAGCCTTGAAGCCATTGGCGAAGCGATTGCCGAAAATGGCCGGGTGATTGTCACGGGCTGCATGGGCAATGAGGCGGACACCATCCGTGCCCGCTTTCCAGAAGTGCTCGCGATTTCTGGCCCGCATCAATATGAAGCGGTGGTGGAAGCGGTGCATGACGCTGCGCCGCCTGTGCCCAATGCCTTTGTGGACCTTGTCCCCGAGGCGGGCCTTAAGCTGACGCCGCGTCATTACAGCTATTTAAAGATTTCAGAGGGCTGCAACCACCGGTGCAGTTTCTGCATCATCCCGTCCATTCGCGGCGATCTTGTGTCGCGGCGGCCGGATGCGATCCTGCGGGAAGCGGAAAAGCTGATTGCGGCGGGCACACGCGAATTGCTGGTCATCAGCCAGGACACATCGGCCTATGGCGTGGATATCCGCCATGAAGCCAAACCCTGGAAAGGGGGCGAGGTCCGCGCCCATATGACAGATCTGGCGCGTGAGCTCGGCAAATTGGGCGCCTGGGTGCGGCTCCATTATGTCTACCCCTACCCCCATGTCGATCAGGTCATCCCGCTGATGGCGGAGGGGCTTGTTGTCCCCTATCTCGACATTCCGTTTCAGCATGCCGCGCCATCTGTTCTGAAGGCGATGAAGCGGCCGGCCAATGAGGCCAAGGTTCTGGAACGTATTCGCGCATGGCGCAACATTGTGCCCGACATCGCCATCCGATCGAGCTTTGTTGTCGGCTTTCCCGGTGAGACAGAGGCTGATTTTCAATATCTGCTCGACTGGCTGGATGAAGCCCAACTGGATCGGGTCGGTGCCTTCCGTTTTGAACCCGTCGAAGGGGCGGCCGCCAATGATCTGCCGGGCGCCGTTCCCGAAGCGGTCAAGGAAGAGCGCTACGCCCGCATCATGGAAAAGACAGCGGCCATTTCGGCGCAAAAACTTGCAGCCAAAATTGGCCGGACGCTCGATGTCATCGTCGATATCGTTGATGAAGATGGCGGCGCCAATGCCCGGTCACAGGCCGATGCGCCCGAAATCGATGGTCATGTCTTCCTGCGCGATGCCGGGCATTTGCAGCCGGGAGATATCATTCCCGTGCTGATTGAAGATGCCGAGGAGCATGATCTTTACGGGGTGCCGACACAGCCCGCCGCGACGGCAGCCTGACAGGAGACGAAGATGAGCCGCTTTGCCCACCTTATCCAGCCAGATCAGGGCCAACCGGCAATCGCGATCACGCTGGTGACCAAAGAGGGGCTGGAAGGCTGGCTGAAATCCCTGCCAGAACGCGAACGGACGGCGGCGCAGGCCGCGCGCTATAGCGCAAAGCCCGGCGAGGTGATCCTTTTGCCCGGCGACAAGCCAAGTGACTGGTCTGCTGCCATTGGCATGGGCGCCATGCTTGGCGTCTGGGATCTTGCAGCGGCGGCACAGAAACTGCCAGAGGGCGTGTATCGCCTGACCAATGGCACGCCCGGCGCGGCGGGTCTTGGCTGGATGCTGGCGCATTATCGCTTTGACCGCTTTTTATCCAAGGCAGAGGCGTTGGGTGATCGCATTCTGTTGACCAGCGAGCCCGGGTTGATTGCAGAACAGGCCCGGCTGGCCGAAGCGACGGCCATGGTGCGCGATTTTGTGAACCTGCCCGCGGCGGACCTTGGCCCTGCCGAACTTCAGGACATTGTCGAAAATCTGGCCGCAGAGTGCGATGGCAAGATCACGGTGACGCGCGGCGATGATCTGGCCCGCGGCTATCCGATGATCCATGCCGTCGGCCAAGCCGCCGAACGGGCCCGCGCGCCCCGGCTCATTGAAATGGAATGGGGCAATCCGGCCAATCCCCGCCTCGCCATTATCGGCAAGGGTGTGGTGTTCGATACCGGCGGGCTGAATATCAAGACCGGGTCGTTCATGCGGCTGATGAAAAAGGATATGGGCGGCGCAGCCCATGCGATTGCGCTCGCCCGGCTGGTCATCGAGGCGCGGTTGCCGGTCCGCCTGCACCTCCTTATTCCCGCGGTGGAAAATGCGATTGCGGCCAACGCGCTTCGGCCGGGTGACATTTTGCGCAGCCGCAAAGGCATCACCGTTGAAATCGACAATACCGATGCGGAAGGCCGCCTGATCCTGGGCGATGCGATTGCCAAGGCCGCAGAAGATCACCCGGCCCTGATGATCGATTTTGCAACCTTGACGGGCGCGGCGCGCGTGGCGCTGGGCCCGGATTTGCCAGCCATGTTTGCAAATGACGATGCTCTGGCCGCCGATCTGACAGCAGCGGCCAGCGCGGTTCAGGATCCCTGCTGGCATATGCCGCTTT
>JBJOJQ010000033.1:0-7227 GCA_046046525.1 Pseudomonadota bacterium | reverse complement strand
GGAAATCCCGCTGGCCGACAGCTGGGCCGATTCCGAGGCGGTCCTGAAAAAACAGCAGGAAACGGGCCTTGTCTGCATGGTCGGCCATACCCGCCGGTTCAACCCGTCGCACCAATGGGTGCATAACAAGATCAAGGCGGGTGAATTCAACATTCAGCAAATGGATGTACAAACCTATTTCTTCCGCCGGAAGAATATGAATGCCAAGGGGCAGCCGCGCAGCTGGACGGACCATCTGCTGTGGCACCACGCGGCCCATACGGTCGATCTGTTTGCCTATCAGGCCGGGCCGATTGTGAAGGCCAATGCGATTGAAGGGCCGCATCACCCCGAACTTGGCATTGCCATGGATATGTCGATCCAGCTCAAGGCGGCGTCTGGTGCGATCTGCACATTGTCCTTGTCGTTCAACAATGATGGGCCGCTTGGTACATTTTTCCGCTATATCGGGGATACCGGCACATATATTGCGCGCTATGATGATCTGGTCACCGGCAAGGAAGAGGTGATCGATGTGTCCCAGGTTGATGTCTCGATGAACGGCATCGAATTGCAGGACCGGGAATTCATCGCCGCCATTCGCGAAGGGCGGGAACCCAATAGCTCGGTGGCGCAGGTGCTGCCATGCTATAAGGTGCTCCACGATCTGGAACAGCAATTCTAAGCATTTGGGTCGTGCAGAGACGCCGCGGCAGTGCAGACGATGGACGCAAGCTCTTTTGTCGCGATGATCGCTGCGTTTCTGCCCGATATCATGGTATCTGGCGCTAAAGACAGAGCATAAGGGGCAAGAGGATGTCGGCAACGCAGCAAATGATCACGCCGGTTGGCCTGCGGCTGGTGCTGGGTGGCAATGTTTTTGGCTGGACGGCGGATCCGGACACCAGTTTTGCCGTGCTTGACGCCTTTTATGCCGCCGGTGGGCGGATGATCGACACGGCCGAAGGCTATTCAGACTGGATCCCCGGCCATAAGGGCGGCGAGTCTGAAACCGTGCTGGGCCAGTGGATGGCGGCGCGCGGCAATCGTGCCGATATGCATATCGCGACCAAGACGGGCATGTATGGCAAGCCCGGTGATCTTGCCCCGGCCAAGGTGGCGGCAGCCATTGAAGGCTCTTTGCGGCGGCTTCAGACCGATTATATCGACCTGTATTACGCCCATCGGGATGAGGCAGAGACGCCATTGGCCGAAATGGTTGCGGGCTTTGATGCGCTGGTCCGGGCGGGCAAGGTGCGGGCGGTGGGCGCGTCCAATTATACCGCAGACCGGCTTTCCGCCGCACGTGACATTGCCAACGCCGCCGGGCAGGCGGGCTTTGCGGCGATCCAGAATGAATATAATCTGATCGTCCGGGGTCAGTTTGAAGGCCCGTTGCAGGCGCTGTGTCAGCAGGCGGGGATCGCCTCTTTTCCCTATTTCGGGCTGTGTTCGGGCTTTTTGACCGGCAAATATCGGACAGCCGCTGATCTGGAGGGCGCATCGCGCGGCTATCGGGTCAAAGATTATCTGACAATCGGCCAGCCCATTTTGGCGGCCATGGATCAGGTCGCGGCGGAAACGGGTGCCAAGCTGGCGCATATTGCGCTGGCCTGGATCAATGCCCAGCCGGGCATCGCGGCGCCCATTGCCAGCGCCTCGCGCCCGGATCAGGTGGCGGATCTTGTCGCCGGGGCAAATCTGACGCTATCCCCCGCGCATGTGGCATTGCTCAACGCTGCACAACCGCTTGCCAAGGACGCCTGATGACCATCACTTCCCGCCCGATCAATGGCCGCCTTACAAATCCCGTTGGCCTTGGCTGTATGTCGCTCAGCTGGGCCTATGGCGTGCCGCCATCGGATGAAGACGGGGCCAAGCTGCTGCATCGCGCGCTCGACCTGGGCTATGACCATCTCGACACAGCCCGCATCTATGGCCTGGGCCATAACGAAACGCTGATCGGCAAGACGCTGAAGGATAATCGCGACAAATTCTTTCTTGCGTCAAAAACCGGCATCATCGTTGATGGTGACAAGCGCCGGATTGATTGTCGGCCCGACACGATCCGCGCGGCCTGTGAGGAAAGCCTGCGGCTGCTCCAGACCGACCATATTGATCTTTACTATCTCCACCGCCGCGATTTTGAAACGCCAATTGAAGAGTCGGTCGGCGCGCTGGCCGATCTGGTCAAGGCGGGCAAAATCGGCGCCATCGGCTTGTCCGAAATGTCGGCGGATACGCTGCGCAAAGCCACAGCTGTTCACCCGATTGCTGCCATGCAGACCGAATATTCGCTGTGGACCCGCAACCCGGAAATCGCGGTGCTGGACGCCTGCCGCGAGACGGGGACGACTTTTGTTGCCTTTTCGCCGGTTGGGCGCGGTGTCCTTGCCAATGGTCTGCGGGACCCTGCGACGTTGACCGAACAGGACCTGCGCCGCACACATCCCCGCTTTAACGCAGAGAATTGGCCCACAAATCTTAAGCTGATTGAAGCCTTTAACGCCATTGCGGCCGCGCAGGGTGTGACCCCGGCGCAATTGTCGCTGGCCTGGGTCTTATCGCGCGGGCCGCATATCGTGACCATTCCGGGGACCGCCTCTGTTGCGCATCTGGAAGAAAATATCGCGCGCTGGGATTGGCAGCCCGATGCCGCGGTCCTGGCGCGTCTGGATGATCTGATCAACGAAAAAACGGTCGCTGGGCCGCGCTATCCCGCCGCCATGCAGCGCACCATTGATACCGAGGAGTTCGCCTGAGCGCGACGCGGGAGCTGGGGATGACCAAGGCCGTAATCAATTACGTCGCGCGCACCGACCATCGCCAGCGTTATTATGCCAATGATCATAGCCGGGATACGGTCGTCATCGACGGTCAGCCGATGGACGTGACCAATGCCCGCGGGCTGGCCACCGATCTTGACCGTGAGGGATTTTGCCTTGTCCCGCACCACAGCGCCATCGCCGACTTTACCGATCGCGATCAGGTCGCCGCACGGCATCCTGCCGAAATCATCGCGCTGGTGACCGCGCAGACGGGTGCTGATGCCGTGTTCTGCACCAGCCCGGGCATTTTGCGCTTTGGTGAGAAATCGCAGTTGGCCGGGCAGTTGAACAATTCCATGCCCGCGCGCTTTGCCCATATCGACACCAGTTTTGAAACCTCCAAAGCCTTTGCAGAACGGGGCGCCCCCGCCGGCCAGACCATTGCGCGCTATGCCCATTATAACATCTGGCGGGCGTTTTCTGCGCCGCCGCAGGATGTGCCGCTGGCGGTTTGCGACGCCCGTTCGGTCGCGCCCGCGGATCTGATTGAGGCGGACGCCATTTTTGATGAGGCGGGCAAGCCGGAATGGTCATTTGCCAGCTATATTATCGCGCATAATCCGGCGCATCGCTGGCACTGGTTCCCCAATATGACGCGCGATGAGGCGTTGATCTTTAAAACCAGTGACAGCCGCTTCAACAACCCGATCCCGCATGTGGCCTTTGATGATCCGCAGGTGCCCGCCCATGTTGCGCCGCGGGCCAGTATCGAGATGCGGGCTGTGGCCTATTGGTTTGCCTAAGCACGGGCGGCCCCGCCGATCTGCCTTGAAAATCAGCGGTCTGGATCTGCCCTCTTGCATTTGTAACAAATGTTAGCAATCTCTCTGCCCAGACTCGATAAGAGGGAGAGAGAGTGTGAAAGCCTATCCGCAGACCGTCCATTTTGTCGGCCTGAATGCGCCGATTGGCGAGGAATATGACATCGCGTCCCTGGCGGTTGAAGGGCAGATCCCGGCGGATGTGGATGGCGTTTTCTTTAGGGCGGTCCCGGACCCGGCCTTTCCGCCCAAATTTGATGACGATAATCTTTTGTCGCATGATGGCATGATTTCGGCCGTGCGCCTGCAATCCGGGGCGGCCAGCATGTCGATGCGCTATGTGAAGACGGCGCGCTATCTGGCGGAGAAAGAGGCTGGGCGCGCGCGCTTTGGCCGCTATCGCAACCCATTTACCGATGATGCGGATGTGCAGGGCGTTGACCGGACCGTCGCCAATACGACGCCCGTCTGGCATGCCGGGCGCCTGCTGATGACGAAGGAGGATGGCCGGCCCTATCGGGTTGATCCGCAAAGCCTTGAAACATTGGGTTCTTATGATTTTGGTGGGGCGCTGAAATCCCAAACGGTGACGGCGCATGTCCGGGTCGATCCCGTGACGGGAGAGCTGTTCTTTTTCGGGTATGAGGCCGATGGCCTCGCATCGCCGAAAATCGCCTATATGATTGCCGATAAGGATGGCAATCTGGTTCACGAACACTGGTTTGATGCGCCCTATTGCGCGATGATGCACGATTTTGCGATCACCGAAAACTATGCGCTGTTCCCGATTTACCCAACCATCTGCGATCTGGATCGGCTGAAACAGGGCGGCGATCACTGGATCCATGATATGGAAAAGGACAGCTGGCTGGGCGTCATGCCCCGCTATGGCGATGCAGCGCAGGTCCGGTGGTTCAAAGGGCCAAAGGGCGTGTCCTGTTACCACATGATGGGCGCTTTTGAGGATGGGCAAGGGCGCATCAATTTCGACCAATGCCTGTCAAATGTGAACGCCTTTCCCTTCATCCGTGAGGCATCAGGCATCCATATGCAGCCCTGGGAGGTGCAGGGCGCGCTGACGCGCTGGACGGTGGATCCCAAGGGCGCCGCGACAGAGGTGACCGAAACGGTGATCGGCCCGCCCGGCGATTTCCCGGTGATCCCCGCCGCGCGGCAGGGGCGCCCTTATGACCATGGCTGGATGTTGACCATGAACCCCGACATGAAGGGCCCGCCCGTGGCCGGTGGCCCGGTGGGGGCGATGTTCAACATGCTGATCCGTCTGGATTTCAAGGGCGGGCCAATGCAGGCGCTGCCGCTTGATCCGGGGATGAGTTTTAACGAGCCGGTCCATGTGCCCGCATCCGCGCCCGGCCATGACGGCTGGTTGGTGACGATTGTCGACACGCAGGTCGGCCCAAATGACTTCACCCATGCCTGCTGGATCATCAATGCTGGCGATATTGGGGCAGGGCCGGTCGCAAAAATCGCCATTCCCCGCCGTTTGCGCCCGCAAGTCCATGGCTGGTGGGTGCCCAGTGCGCAGCTTGCGGCGGCGGCGTGACCCGCATCGCCATCACCGGTGCCTCTGGCCAATATGGCCAGCTGGCCACGGATAAGCTGATCGCCATGGGCCGGGCGCAGGATCTGATCCTGATGACCCGGACGCCGGATAAGCTTTCGCATCGATCAGCGGCGGGCTGCACGGTGCGCTATGGCGATTATGATCGGCCAGAGACGCTTGGCCCGGCCCTGGCTGGGGCGGATAAGCTGCTGCTGATTTCCGGCACGCGCGTTGGCGCCCGTGTTGTGCAGCATAAGGCGGCGATTGAGGCCGCGGTGGCCGCCGGGGTGGCGCACCTGCTTTACACCAGCTTTATCGGCATTGATGACCCGGCCAACCCGGCCGAGGTCCGCCATGACCATATTGAAACCGAAAGGCTGATCCGCGCCTCTGGCCTCAGCTGGACGATGCTGCGCGATGCCCATTATGCCGATGCCATGATCCTGATGGCGGGCCCCGGCGTGATGCAGACGGGCCAATGGTTCAGCAATGCGGGGGACGGCGTTGAGGCGATGGTCTGGCGCGAGGATTGCGTGGACTGCGCCGTGGCAGTGCTGACCGGCACCGGACATGAGGGGCAGATTTATAACATCACCGGCCCTGATCGGCAGAGCTTTGCCGAGGTGACGGCAATCATGGCGGACATAACGGGCATCAAGCTGACCTATGTGCCGCTGGAGGATGCGGCCCAATATGCGATGTTCGATGCCATGGGCATCCCGCGCCGCCCGGTTGATGATCAATCGGTTAACGGCATCCCCTGGAACAGCGACGATATGGTGAGCTTTGGCCGGGCCATTCGCGAGGGATTTCTGGATATCTGCACCGATGATGTCCACCGCCTCACCGGCCGCCGGGCGCGCAGCGTGCGCCAGATGATTGCAGAAAATGTGGAAATGCTCAGGGCCGCTGCCACGGCCTGATCCCCTTTAATGCCTGCCCTGGGGCTGATCAGGCGGCGTCGCGATCTTCCAGTGTCATCTGCGCGATATAGGCGGACCGGCTTTCCCCGGCGGCGGTTGCAAGCGCATCAAGGCGTTTCAGCACGCGCCGGGGCAGGGTGATGTTGACCCGTTCCACGCTGTCGTCAAACAAGGCCGGATCAAGCGAGATGATGCCGATGCTCCACCCGGCAAAATCGGGGTTGGCGCGCACATGCTCCAGCGAAGAGGGCGCGGGGATCGCACCGCCAGCATCCAGCCTGGCATCAATCCATGCCGCCGCTGCTTCCTCAGCGCCGCGCATGGCCTCATCAAGCGTATCGCCTGCCGAATAACAGCCCGGCAGATCCGGCACGACCACGCCAAAGGCCGTCTGTTCATCACCCAGTTCAATGGCAATTGGATAGCGGATCATCTCTTGCCTCATAGCCCTGCTTGCTTGCGGATCGCGGCGACCAGGCCTTTGCCCAAATCCTTTTTAGGATGGGGAAGGGTGATATGCCCGCCGCGTGCGGGATGCCTAAAAACATGATGCGAACCCCGCACCCGGTCCAGAACCCAGCCCGCAGCGGTCAGATCCCGGATCAGGTCGGCGCTTTTCATCGTGTGTATAATGCGCACGAATTGCAAAAAGTCAAGCGACAGTCCCGCCCCATCGGGGCCGGAGCGGCGCCACTGCCCCTAAGTCAGCGCGTAATAGCGCACCAAATTGCCATCGGGCTTGCGTTCACCCACGCCCACAAAGACATGGCGGGTCATCCAATCATGCTTGCCTTTGGGTGTTTCAAAGCTCGGCTGGGCGCGCAGATAATAATCGCCATGATCGACCGGCGGGCCGCCTTCAAAGGCCCAGGCGCGCAGGCGGGCCATGGCATCGGGCGTGCGCCCCCATAAATAGCCCTTGTTCTGCATATAGATGATCGTCCCGTCATCGACCTCCAGCAGATAGCGGGCATCGAAAATGGCGGTGTCATCATCGCGGAAATGGGCATAATCCCCGCCCGAATTGGGGATGGCCCGGCCCCGCAGGCGCGGCCCTTCAAAATATCCGTCATCGACCAGCACGGCCGAACGAAAGCCGCCATTGGGGACATTGGGCACAGAGAAGACGCGTGTGAACATCAGGCGGCATTCAAAGGCAAAGTCCAGATGCG
>JBJOJQ010000022.1:0-24729 GCA_046046525.1 Pseudomonadota bacterium | reverse complement strand
TCAAATGTCATCGGCGCCGCCAAAGTGGCCACGCTTGACGGCTGGGAATTTGGGGCCGGCATCCTGTTCTTCCCGCTGGGCTATGTGATCGGCGATGTGCTGACCGAAGTCTATGGCTATGCGCGCGCCCGGCGCTGCATCTGGGTTGGCTTTTCCGCGCTGCTGTTCATGGCGTTTATGAGCTGGGTGGTCGTGTCTTTACCACCGGCACCCGGCTGGACCGGGCAGGCCGCCTATGAAAGCGTCTTTGGGCAGGTTCCCCGGATCGTTTTTGCGTCCATCATCGCCTTTTGGGCGGGGGAGTTCGTCAATTCTTATGTGCTGGCGCGCATGAAAGTCTGGACGCAGGGCAAGCATCTGTGGAGCCGGACGATCGGTTCGACCATTTTCGGTCAGGGCGTGGATAGCCTGATTTTCTACCCGCTTGCCTTTTGGGGCGTCTGGGAAACCGAACAGGTGCTGACCGTGCTCGTCACCAATTGGCTGCTGAAGGTCAGCTGGGAAGTCGTGTTGACCCCCGTGACCTATATCGTCGTCAATCGGTTGAAGCGCCATGAAGGCGTGGATCTGTTTGATGAAGGAACAGATTTCACGCCGTTCAAGACACGGGCTTAGCCGCTAGGGCCGATCAAAAAGGAACGTCGTCGTCCAGATCGCTGTCAAACGGGCTCGGCGATGCGCTGCTGCCAAAGGCACTGCCGCCGCCACCCTGACCGCCACCGCCCAGGCTGCCAGCCGGGGCATTGCCGCCAAATTGGCCGCCGCCCATGCCACCACCGCCGGATCCGCCCTCGCGGCCCGACAGAAGGACAAGTTCCCCGCGGAAGCGTTGCAGAACGACTTCGGTCGTATAGCGATCATTGCCGTTCTGATCGGTCCATTTGCGCGTCTGCAACTGGCCCTCAATATAGGCCTTTTGGCCCTTGCGCAGATAATTCTTGGCCACGCGGCCCAGATTTTCATTGAAGATCACGACATTGTGCCACTCTGTCTTTTCCTGACGGTTGCCGTCGCGATCATTCCATGTTTCCGACGTCGCAAGCGTGAAGCTGACGACTTCGCCGCCATTGTTCATGCTGCGCGCTTCCGGGTCCTTGCCCAGATTGCCGACCAAAATCACCTTGTTGACGCTGCCCGCCATTCTCTTTCCCTCACAATCCCAAAGCTGTTGCGGACCAGTATGTAACGCCTGCGGCTACATATGCCAGCGCGAACAGATAGCCGACCATGATGCCCGGCCATTTCCAGCCATTTGTTTCCCGCCGAACCACAGCAATTGTGGAAATACATTGGGGGGCAAAGACGAACCAGGCAAGGAAAGCGAGCGCCATCGGCAGCGTCCAGCCCGCGCGCAGACGCTCTCTCAACGTCTGTTCGGTGGCCGCTTCGTCTTGGGCATCAATGGCATAGGTCGTGGCCAGCGCCGACACGGCGACTTCGCGGGCGGCCATGGCGGGGATTAATGACAACGCCATGTCGCGGTTAAAGCCAATCGGGGCCACCACTGTTTCAAGGCCATTGGCGATGCGGCCGGCAATCGAATAGTCGATCTGGCTCTTCGCCGAATCAGAGGGCACTTGCGGGAAGGTCAACAACGCCCACAGCACCAGTGTCGTCACAGCGATGATAGAGCCGGCACGTTTCAGAAAGGCAAAGGCACGCTGCCACAGGCCAAGCGCCACATCCTTGATATTGGGCAATTGATAGCGCGGCATTTCCATCATGAACCCAAGGCTGCGCCCCGGCAGGATGGTGCGACGGATCAACAGTGCCGCGATCATCGCCCCGGCAATCCCGCTGACGTAAAGACCAAAGAGCACCAAACCTTGCAGGCCAACGCCCGGCACAACCGCGCGATTGGGAATGAAGGCGCCGATGATCACGGCATAAACCGGCAAACGTGCCGAACAGGTCATCAACGGGGCAATCAGGATGGTCGTCAACCGGTCGCGCGGATCCTCAACCGTGCGCGTGGCCATGATCCCCGGCACTGCGCAGGCAAAAGACGACAAAAGCGGGATGAAGGCCCGGCCGGACAGGCCGACACTGGCCATCAGCCGATCCATGATGAACGCGGCGCGGACCATATAACCCGATGCCTCAAGGATCAGGATGAACGCAAAAAGCACCAGGATTTGCGGCAGGAACACGATAACTGCGCCCACACCGGCAATCACACCATCGATCAGCGCCGATCGCAGCAGTGTATCGGGCAAGGCCGCGCGGACGAAATCTGACAGCTGACCAAGCCAGCCTTCAATCAGATCAACCGGCGCCTCCGCCGCGGCATAGACCAGCTGAAACATCGCAAACAGCGTCGCAAACAGGATGATCGGGCCGAAAATCGGATGCAGAACAACGCCATCAATCCGCCGCGTCATGCGCCGGGCAGGGCGTTCGGCCAGAATGGCCTGTGCCGCAATCCGCCGGGCATCATCGCGCAGGCGCGCCGGGTCTGCCGCTGGCGCTGCATCGCCCTGTTCGGGCCGGTCGGCCTGCACGGCCTGCGTGACCGCACTGCGCAGATCCTCCAGACCCCGTTTGCGCACCGCAACGGTGGGGATCACCGGAACGCCAAGGTCTGCCGCCAGTCGCGCGGCATCAAGCGTCAGGCCATCGCGTTCGGCCAGATCAACCATGTTGAGCGCAACGATGCAGGGCAGGCCAAGCGCAATTAATTCCAGCGCAAAGCACAGATGATTGTCGAGGTTACCGGCATCCACCACGATGATCAGCGCATCCGGCCGCCGCTCCCCCGTCTGGCGACCCAGCACAACATCGCGCGTCACCACTTCATCGGGACTGGTGGGCGTCAGGCTGTAGGTTCCCGGCAGATCGACCAGTTCCACCGGGCGACCATCGTCCAGTGCAAAGCGGCCGGAGTGCCGTTCAACCGTCACGCCGGGATAATTGCCGGTTTTCTGGCGTGCGCCGGTCAGCGCGTTGAACAGGGCGCTTTTACCGGCATTGGGATTGCCGACCAGCGCAATCAGCGGCAGCGCGGTCATGCCGGGTCCACCTGAACCGCACGGGCATGGGCGGCCCGAATGGCCACGGTCATCCGGCCAACCCGCACCGACAGCGGATCCTTAAACAGAAACCAGCCGCGGTGCAGCGGTTCAACCTCCACACCTGCGTCAAAGCCCAGACACCGCAGGCGATGCCCCTCGGTTTCGCCAAGCAGAGCCCAATCGATCCGCGTAATCCGCGCGATCTTGTTCAGCGGCAGTTTGTCGAGTTGCACCTCGGCTCCATCTTTGCCTGATCTAGTTGCAATTGATTATCATTTACGCCGCTGAATTACCAGACAAATTAATGGGCAGGGTAGCGCAAGCGGCCCAAAAACCGGGCCATGCTGAAATGTCGATTGCCCCCGGCGGTCCATTTGGCCTTGGCCTGTTCAAACCGCATGATCCCGGCGATCCGCCGTGCCAGAAACGCGCGGCTATCGGCCCAATCTTCGCTGTCATCATTGACGAAAACCAGCAGGGTCGCGGCATAGACAGAGCCCAAAATCGCGCGCTTGGTATAGTGGTTATAGTCCGTTGCCTGGTCGCCTGCGGCGCGCCACATCTGGTCCGCCGCATGCCAACCCAGCCGGGCCGCGGCGGCGGCATGGCGCGGATGGGCCAGCACCGCCTGCGCACGACGCAACGCTTCGCGATGCGGGGCAAGGACGGCAAGGCGCGCTTCCACCAAGGCGGTGATCCGCGCCCGGATTTTCAGGCCGGCCAGATGATCCGTCGGCAGCGCTGCGGCCATTTGCGCATCAACATGGGCAAACCAGGCCTCAACCATCTGCACCGCGCCGTCAGGAAAGGCGAGGTCTGCCACATCGGGATCAACGCCCATGCGCGCCGCCGTTGCGCGCAGCGCGGTCGGCGTCCAGCCGTCAAACGCTGCATCGGATGGCAGCTCAGCCGCCAAGGCGGCCCGCAGCTCATCCAGCGTCATATCCTTGAAATCCATCGACACGGGCAAAAGGCCTTCCTCGCAATCAGGTGACAGCCATGAGATGGAGTGATAGGTAGGCTGCGTCAATCTTTGCATCAACTCTATTGGGGGTCGTCTCTATGGCGAAATTTTTCGGAAACCTGAACGCGGTCCTGATTGCGGGCCTTGTTCTCATGCTGGCAATCATGTTCGGCGTGCAGGGCAATGTCGATGGCAATTTCTTGTGGCGCTGGGCGCACGTGATTTCGGGCATCATGTGGATCGGCCATCTTTATTATTTCAACTTCACCCAGATCCCGACCATGCCGAAGATTCCGGCTGAACTGAAACCGGGCGTGTCAAAGCATATTGCACCGGCCGCATTGTTCTGGTTCCGCTATGGCGCTTTGGCCACCATCGCAACCGGCTTCGTCGTTGCGATCCAGGCCGGCTATGCGCATCAGGCCTTTACGCTGCAGCCGCCGTTCCGCACGATCGGCATCGGCATGTGGCTGGCGCTGATCATGGGCTTTAACGTGTGGTTTGTGATCTGGCCGAACCAGAAAAAGGCGCTGGGCCTGGTCGAGGCGGATGACGCCACCAAGGCCAAGGCAGCCTCAACAGCCATGATGTTCAGCCGCACCAACACGCTGCTGTCCATCGCCATGCTGTATTGCATGATCGCTGCCGAAAGCGGCTATTGATCCTTTGATCGGTCGGGCTGGCGCACAAGGATCAGCGCCAGCCCGATCATCGCTGCCCCGACAAGGTCGGGCGCGGCCAAGGTCTCGCCATATGTGATCCACCCCATGGTTGCTGAGACGACCGGTTGGGTGAGCAGGGCCAGACCAAAGACCAGCGGGGTCACCCGGCCCAGCGCAAACACCATCATACCCTGCCCGATCAACTGGCTGACAACGGCCAGCGCGATCACCGGCGTCCAGTTGCTTGGCATGATCTGTTCGCCCAGCAGAACCGCGATCAAAAGCAAGGGCGGGATTGTCGCCACCGTGGACGAGGCCAACAAGGTCCAGCTGGGCAGGCTCTGCCGCGCCTGGGCAATAACGACGAGATAGGCGGTGTAAAAAATCCCCGCTGCCAAACAGAGCATATCGCCCAAAAGATTATCGCGGCTCAACTCCGCCGAACGCCCGACCAACAGCACAGCGCCCGCCGCTGCAATGGCAAAGGCCATGCCCTCGCGTCGGCTGGGCAGGCTGCGCGCCACAAGAAATCCCCAAATCGGGAAAAACAGGCTGGCCGCATTGGCAAACAGCGTGGCGTTCGCCAGCTTGGTTTTAAGAATGCCGATATGCCAGGCCGCCAGGTCAATCGCAAAGAACAGGCCCGACAAGGCCATGATCCAATAAAGGCCAGCCGTCGGCAACAGCAGCGGCTGGCGCCGCACCCCGGCAATCAGAAACAAAAAGGGCGCGGCCAGGGCCATGCGCCACATGGCCGATGCGCTGGGGCCAACATCGGCCAGCCGCACCAGCCAAGGCCCAAAGGCAAGCGCGAAGTTCCCAAGGAAAAGCGCGGCAAGAACCGCCAGCCGCCCGCCTGTTTCATGCGCCCCGTGCAAAGGTTGCTGTTGCGTGTTGCCCATCGCCTCCATATCCGGGACGGCGACTGACAAAGCAACAGGGGAGCATATGCCAAATCTTTTCGATCCCATTGATCTGGGCGCCATCCATTGTCCGAACCGGATTCTTATGGCCCCCCTGACACGGGGTCGCGCCAGCCCCGGACACATCCCCAATGATATGATGCGCCTATATTATGAACAGCGCGCCTCGGCAGGGCTCATCATTTCCGAAGCCACGGGCATCTCCCAAGAAGGTCTTGGCTGGCCGTCGGCCCCCGGCATCTGGACGGACGCACAGACCGAAGGCTGGAAGCCCGTGACCGAAGCCGTTCATAAAGCGGGCGGGCGCATCATCCTGCAGCTTTGGCATATGGGCCGGCTGGTCCATTCCAGCTTTAACAATGGCCAGCCGGGCGTATCTGCATCCGCCACGACAGGCCCCGGCCATGCCTATACCGCAACCGGCAAACAGCCGCTGGAACAGGCCCGCGCCTTGCGGCTTGATGAAATGCCGCGTGTGATCGCGGATTACGTCAAGGCCGCTGAAAACGCGAAAAAGGCCGGGTTTGACGGGGTCCAGATCCACAGCGCCAATGGCTATTTGCTGGACCAGTTCCTGCGCGACAATTCCAACCTGCGGGATGATGCCTATGGCGGGCCGATTGAAAATCGCATCCGCCTGACAACCGAGGTGACGGCCGCCGTTGCCAGCGTCTGGGGTGCAGATCGCGTGTCGGTGCGCCTGTCGCCCAATGGCGATTCCCAAGGCGTGGATGACAGTCAGCCCGAAGCGCTGTTCACCGCCGCGGCGGCGGCCTTGCAGGCCATTGGCATCGGCTTTCTGGAACTGCGTGAACCCGGACCCGATGGTACGTTCGGTCGAACGGATGTGCCCAAGCAATCACCGGCCATTCGCCGCGTCTTTACCAATCCGCTGGTGCTGAATTCAGATCTGACCGCCCAAAGCGGGGCTGATCTGGTCGCCTCAGGCCAGGCTGATGCTGTCAGCTATGGCCGGCCATTCATTTCCAACCCCGATCTTGTCGCGCGCATCCGCGATGGCAAAGACTGGACGGAAAATGACATGCGGACATGGTATTCGGCGGGACCGGAAGGTTATACCGACTATCCCAGCGCCGCCTGATCGCCGGATAGTGCCGCCGCGACGTATCTTTCCCCCCGTCCCGATTGTGGACGGGGGAGACACAGCCGTCGCGGCCGCGTTTTAGCTGTCGAACTGCATCTTCAGGTCAAGCAAGGCGATGGCGGCCTTGGCTGCTTCCCCGCCCTTGTCCTTTTGGCTGGGATCCGCCCGCACCAGGGCCTGCGCCTCATTCTCAACCGTCAGGATGCCGTTGCCGATGGCCAGCCCATCCATGGTCAGCGCCATGATGCCACGCGCGCTTTCACCCGCCACAATCTCAAAATGATAGGTTTCGCCGCGAATGACGACCCCAATGGCGACAAAGCCGTCATAACGGCCGCTTTCCGCCGCCAGCGCGATGGCACCGGGGATTTCAAGCGCACCGGGGACGGTGATCACCTCTGCCTTATGCCCGGCATCTTCCAGCGCCGCCTTGGCACCGGCGACCAGCATGTCGTTCAGATGATCATAAAAACGGGCTTCGACGATCAGAAATTTGGCCATGGTTACGCCTCCGGAATGGGGCGTTCGCCCACGATGTTGATGCCATAGCCTTCAATGCCGACCACATTGCGATGCGCGTTGGTCAACAAAACCATGTCGTGAATGCCAAGATCGGCGAGGATTTGGGCGCCAATGCCATAGTTGCGCAGGTCCATTTCCGGCGGCTTGCCGGTCGCTGCACCAATTTCACGCGTCAGCTGGTCCGGCTCGCTGGGCATCAAAAGGACGATCACGCCCGCGCCCACCTTGCCAATTTCAACCATCGCGCGCTGCAAGGTGCGCTTGCGCGGCCCCGGGGCGCCCAGCACATCAGAGAAAATCGACATGCCGTGCATCCGCACCAATGTCGGCTCATCCGGGCTGATCTTGCCCTTTTGCAGGACCACATTGACCGAGCCGTCCACCTTGTTGCGATAGGTTTTGGCGGTCCATTCCCCCCCATAGTCTGAAACAAAGGGGGCTTCGGCAACGCATTCGACCAAATGGTCATGCTTGCGCCGATATTCGATCAGATCGCGGATCGTGCCGATCTTCAGATTGTGCATCCGCGCAAAGGAGATAAGGTCATCCATGCGCGCCATGGTGCCATCATCCTTCATGATCTCGCAGATCACGCCCGATGGATTAAGGCCGGCGAGCCGCGAAATATCGACCGCGGCCTCCGTATGTCCGGCACGGACCAGCACGCCGCCATTGCGCGCAATCAGCGGAAAGACGTGGCCGGGCGTCACAATATCGTCGCGGCCCTTGGCGGCATCAATGGCGACAGACACGGTGCGTGCGCGGTCACCTGCGGAAATGCCGGTGGTCACGCCTTCGCGCGCCTCAATCGATGTGGTGAAGGCGGTTTCATGGCGCGTGCCATTGGCCCGGCTCATCAATTCCAGCCCCAGTTCATCGACGCGCTTCTTGGTCAATGTCAGGCAGATCAGCCCGCGGCCATGGGTGGCCATGAAATTGATCGCATCGGGCGTGGCCATTTGCGCGGGAATAACCAGATCACCTTCATTTTCGCGGTCTTCATCATCGACCAGAATGAACATGCGGCCATTGCGCGCTTCTTCGATGATCTCTTCAATCGGCACCAGCGCGGGGCCATCGTCATTCGCGAACAAAAAGGCTTCCAGCTTGCGCAGCGTTTCAGCCGTGGGGTTCCAGTCGGGTTGGTCCAGATCGCGCAACGTATTGGCGTGCAGACCGGCGGCCCGGGCGAGACCAGAGCGGGACAGCCCGCCCTCGGTCACAAGCTTGCGCAGCTTTTCGATGAGTTGAGTCGACATGAGGCCTGTAGATCACATCATAATGTGATCGTCAAGGCCGCAAGATCACATCGCCATGCAATGCCGCAGGGTCACCGCGTCGCGGCAATCCGATCCTGCATGCGCGCCAGATAGCGGGCAAGGACATCAATCTCGATATTGACGTGCTGGCCCGTCACCAGATCCCCCAGCGCGGTGACCGCCCAGGTGTGCGGAATGATGTTCAGCCCAAAGGTCGCTGTGCCATCGGCATTATCGGCGACGCTGTTCACGGTCAGCGACACGCCATCCACGGTGACAGAGCCCTTGGCCGCGATAAAGGGGGCAATGTCCGCGCCGATGGTAACAAGAACACGGTGCGAATCGCCTTCCGGGGCGATGCCTGCAATCGTGCCAACGCCATCGACATGGCCCGTCACGATATGACCGCCCAGTTCATCCCCGATTTTCAGCGCACGTTCCAGATTGAGCCGGCGCCCCTCTGCCCACATTCCGGATGCGGTTTTAGAAAGGGTTTCCGCCGATGCATCAATGGCGAACCAATCCGGGCCCTTATCGACAACCGTCAGGCAGACGCCTGAACAGGCAATGGACGCGCCCAGATCAACCCCGGCCATGTCATAGCCGCAGCGAATGACCAACCGCAGGTCGCCGCGCTGGTCCGCCTGAACGATGGTGCCGATATCGGTGATGATGCCTGTAAACATAAATACGCCTCTTTTCAGGCTCGCTCGTAAAGCTCTAGCCGATCCTTGCCAAGCAGCCGCGTGTCGATGAGGTGCCACTGGTCATGCGCGGCCGCCAGATGCGCAAGGCCAATATCGCCAAGGCAGGGCTGCCCGCCGCCCAATAGCACAGGCGCCCGGTATAAAAGCAGCCGATCCACCAGGCCCGCCGACACAAAGGCAGCGGCCGCGCCAGCGCCGCCTTCAATCAACAGATACGGCACGCCTGCCAACCCGTGGACTGCCTGCGGCGTGGCCAGCGCCTGCCAGCCATCGGGCGCGGCCCCGCGCGTCAGGACCGCCTTGGCTGGGGATCGCGCCTCCAGCCCGGCCAGACGCACCGTCAATGCCGGGTCGTCGGTGCGCAGCGTTTGTCCGCCAACCAGGATCATCGTGCTGCGCGCCCGTTCCAGATGGCCATGGGCGCGCGCGGCATCCCCCGTGATCCAGCGGCTTTCGCCCGTGGCGGTCGCGATGCAGCCGTCGAGCGATGTCGCCAGCTTCAGCGTGATGAGCGGCCGCCCCTGATGCTGCTGCATCAGCCAGCCGGCCATCGCCCGGCGGGCCTCGGCCGCCATCAACCCCGTTTCAACGACCAGACCCGCGGCGCGCATCCGGGCAATGCCCTGGCCATTGGTCCGCGGATCCGGGTCCGTCAGCGCCACGACGACATGGGTCAGGCCTGCGGCAATCAAAGAATCGGCACAGGCCGGGCCACGCGGGCTGTTATGCGCACAGGGTTCCAGCGTGACATAGGCGGTGGCGCCCTGTGCTGCGGCGCCGGCTTCGGCCAGGGCCATGGCCTCGGCATGCGGCCGGCCGCCGGCCTGGGTCCAGCCGCGCCCGATGATCCGGCCATTTTTGACAATCAGGCAACCGACATTGGGATTGGTGCCGGTGCGGGCGCGCCCGCGATCTGACAAGGCGAGCGCTGCGGCCATTAGCCGCTGATCAGACAGGGACGTTACAGACCCCATTCATCCAGCTTCTTATCAAGTTCCTTAAACGGACGCCGATTTTCCTCAAGAATCCGTTGCCGTTCCTTTTCCTCGGCATCGCGCCGTTCGGCATCAATTTTCTGCTGGGCGATGATGTCGGCATCGCTGCGATTGGGATCCAGCTTTTGCACATAGACGATCTTGGGCGGCCGATATTCCATCGGCACCTGATCCAGATAGAAAAGCGCCAGGAAAAAGAACGGGATCACAAGCGACAGCACCGCAAAGCCAAGCTGGTGCGGTGTGCGAGAGCCGAGAAAAGACCGAAGGTCCCTCCACGCGGCCTTGGGGCTGACGGGGCGAGGAAATACACGCATGGCGGCTAGATAGGGCCTTGGCGTCCGTTATGCCAGCCTAGGGCGCGACATGGCCTATCGCGCCGCCGCCCGCAGCCGCGCCACCGCCCGATCTTTGCCAATCAGCGGCAACAGCGCCTTCATATCCGGGCCATGGTCATGCCCGGTCAGCGCCTGACGCAATGGCAGGAACAGCGCCTTGCCCTTGCGCTCTGTGGCCGCCTTGAGCGCCTCGGTCAGCATCGGCCAGACATCGGCTGTCCAGTCGAGCTGTTCGGCAAGCAGCACAGCCTGCGCCAGATAATCCTTATCGGCATCGGCGATGACAGCATGGACATCCCCCGTTACCACCGCCCACCAATCCGCGACATCGGCCAGGGTTTCGATATTGGGACGAATGGCCTGCCAGGCGTTTGCATCCATATCTGCCGGCAGACGCGCGGCAACGGCTGCAAAATCGGTCTGGTGCAAAATCTTGGCATTCAGCTGGGCCAGTTCCGCCTCATCAAAGCGGGCAGGCGCGCGGCCAAAATGCGCAAAATCGATCGTGGCGATCAGCGGGGCGACATCGACAACCGGCTCAACCGGCTGGCTGGTGCCCAGCCGCGCCAACAGGGCGATAATGGCCATCGGCTCGATCCCCTGTTCGCGGAACGCATCCATGCCAAGCGATCCCAGCCGCTTCGACAATTTGCCTTCAGTGCCCGTCAACAGCGCCTCATGCGCAAAATGCGGCATGGCGGCGCCCAAGGCAGCGAACATCTGGATCTGGGTTGCGGTATTGGTGACATGGTCTTCCCCGCGCACGACATGCGTCACCCCCATGTCGATATCATCAATGGCGGACGGCAGCATGTAGAGCCACGAGCCATCGGCGCGCCGGATAACGGGATCTGACATCAGCTTTGGGTCAAAATGCTGCGGCCCGCGGATCAGATCGACCCATTCAATCGGGGCATCATGGTCCAGACGGAACCGCCAATGCGGCGTCCGGCCTTCGGGCACAGGGGCGTCGGGATCCTTGCGTTCATAAACCGGCGGCAAACCGCGGCCCAGCAACACCTTGCGCCGCAAGTCCAGTTCCTCTGGCGTTTCATAACAGGCATAGACCCGGCCGGCCGCCTTCAACGCTTCAAAATGCCGTTCATACAGGTCAAATCGCTGCGATTGGCGGGCTTCGCTATCCCAGGTCAGCCCCAGCCAGCCAAGATCGGCGCGAATGCCATCGACAAAGGCCTCGCGCGACCGTTCCAGATCGGTGTCATCAATGCGCAGCAAAAACCGCCCGCCATGTTTTCTGGCCCATAGCCAGTTGTGCAGAGCCGTGCGGACATTGCCGATGTGGAGCTGGCCGGTCGGAGACGGCGCAAAACGGGTCACGATGGTCATAGATATCAGGCCGTTCTAAAGGCGTTTGTGATGGGGTAGCGGCGGTCACGGCCGAAATTGCGTTTGCCCAGTTTGACGCCGGGCGGTGCCTGCCGCCGTTTATATTCGGCCAGACACAGCAGGCGTTCAATCCGCGCTACCTCTGCCCGGTCAAAGCCGCGCGCCACCAGATCATCCACCGAGGCTTCGTCTTCGACAAGCCCCATCAAAATCGGGTCAAGCACCGGATAATCGGGCAGGGAATCCGAATCTTTCTGGTCGGGCCGCAATTCGGCGCTGGGCGGTTTGGTGATGATCCGATCTGGCATCACCGGGCCATCCGGGCCAAGGCCCAGGCGCGGCTTGTGCGCGTTGCGCCACCGCGCCAGCGCGAACACCGTCATTTTATAAGCGTCTTTGATCGGGTTATAGCCCCCGGCCATGTCGCCATAAATGGTTGCATAACCAACCGACATCTCGCTTTTATTGCCGGTCGTCATCAGCATCGGGCCAAATTTGTTCGACAGCGCCATCAAGGTGACGCCGCGGATGCGCGATTGCAGGTTTTCCTCAGTGATATCCACAGGCTTATCCGCAAAGATATCCGCAAGCATATCGCCAAAGGCGGCAACCGCCGGAGCAATCGGCACAGTATCCATCCGGCATCCCAAAAGGCGCGCGGCTTCAGCGGCATCCTCAAGGCTTTCGGTGCTGGTATATTGGCTGGGCAGCATGACGCACCACACCCGGTCAGCCCCCAGCGCATCGACCGCAATGGCCGCACAAATTGCGCTGTCGATCCCGCCCGACATGCCCAGCACAACGCCCGGAAAGCGGTTCGTGTTCACATAATCGCGCAGGCCAATCATCATGGCATGCCATGTATCCGCCGGGCTTGGTTCCAGCGTCCGCACAAGGCCGGGTGCGCAGCGCCAGCCCTGCGCCGTCTGCGTCCATGTGGTCAGGCGCAGCTCTTCCTCCCAATCAGCGAGCTGATGCGCCATCGTGCCATCGCCGTTCAGAACAAAGGACGCGCCGTCAAACACCAGCTCATCCTGCCCGCCCACCCGGTTGAGATAGGCAATCGGCAATCCCGTTTCCGCCACGCGCGCGCCGACAACCTGCGTCGCGCGATAGGCATCCTTATCAATCTCATAGGGGCTGCCATTGGGCACGATCAGCAGGTCTGCGCCCTGATCACGCAGATGCGCGCAGACCTGCGGCCACCAGACGTCTTCGCAGATCGGCAGCCCAATCTTCACCCCGCGAAAATCAACGGGGTCGGGCAAAGGCCCGGGCCGGAAATGGCGCTTTTCATCAAATGTCCCATAATTGGGCAATTCATGCTTGAGCCGAATGGCGGCCACTGCACCCGCATCCAGCAGAACATACGCGTTATAGAGCGCACCATCGGCCGCCTTGTGCAAGGTGCCCACCAGCATCGCTGGCCCACCATCGGCGGTGGCTGCGGCCAAACGGTCCAGCTCTGCCGCGGCGCGCTCGGCAAGTGCCGGCTTTTCATACAGGTCTTCGGCGGGATAACCGATCAGCTGCATCTCCGGAAAAGCAATCAGATCCGCCCCGGCCGCCGCGGCGTCTGCCCGCCGCGCAAGCATGGCATCCGCATTGGCGGCAAGATCCCCGACGCGCTGGCTCAGCTGCGCAAGGGCAATGGAAAGGCGGTCCGTCATCCCGCCTCTCTATTGGCCGGGACGCCGCTTCGCAATCACCCCACACGCAAAGAGGGGGCCGGCCAGATGTCTGCCGGCTGTGCAAAGGTCGGAATAATCCACTTTCCCCAAACGATCCGGCACTTTAAGGAGCGCGCATCCTTTGAGGGCAGGGGCTGATTCATGAAACTCATCACGGGCAATTCGAACACACAATTGGCGCAGGCCATTGCCGATTATTGCGAACTGCCATTGACCAAGGCGAGTGTCCGCCGCTTCGCTGATGAGGAAGTTTTCGTTGAAATTCAGGAAAATGTGCGTGGCGAAGATGTCTTCGTCATCCAATCGACAAGCTATCCTGCCAATGACAATCTGATGGAATTGCTGATCATCTGCGACGCGCTGCGCCGCGCCTCAGCAAAACGGATTACCGCTGTTCTGCCCTATTTTGGCTATGCCCGGCAAGACCGCAAACCCGGCCCGCGCACCCCGATTTCGGCCAAGCTGGTTGCCAACCTGATCACCACCGCCGGCGCCAATCGCGTTCTTTCGGTGGATCTGCACGCCGGCCAGATTCAGGGCTTTTTCGACATCCCGACCGACAATTTGTTCGGCGCACCGGTGATGTCGGCCGATATTCTGGCGCGCTTTGGTGATCGCAACATCATGGTGATCTCTCCTGATGTTGGCGGCGTGGTGCGCGCCCGTGCGCTGGCCAAGCGGCTCGACAATGCGCCGCTGGCGATCGTCGACAAGCGCCGCGAACGCGCGGGCGAATCCGAAGTGATGAACATCATCGGCGATGTCGAAGGCCGGTTCTGCATCCTGATCGACGATATCGTCGATTCGGCTGGGACGCTGTGCAATGCGGCAGGCGCGCTGAAAGCCGCAGGGGCCGAGGATGTGGTGGCATATTGCACCCATGGCGTCCTGTCTGGTGGCGCCGTTGCCCGGGTTGAGGCGTCCGAGCTTCTGGAACTGGTGGTGACAGATTCGATTGGCGCGTCGCAGGCGGCGCAAAACGCATCCAAGATCCGTCATTTGACGATCGCGCCCTTGCTGGGTGAAGCGATCAAGCGGATCGCCGACGAAAGCTCTGTTTCAAGCCTGTTCGATTAAGATCGCAGATCGGCGCCCGGATCAGGCGACAAACGGGCCTTCCAAACGGTCTGCAAAGATCATCCGGCCCGGGCCCATACGAGCAATGACTTCAACAAGCCGGTCGCGCGAAAAGGCAAAACAGCCTTCGCTCCGGCCCAGCTTGCCCATGGTGCGGATCAGATCAGGATTGGCGTAATCAGCGCCATGGACAACAATCGCGCGGCCTTCGGCGTTGTTATTATCCCGCTCTAACCCGGTCAGGCGCATGGAAAGCCCATGCTTGCCCTCATAATAATTGCGGGTGAGATAGGCCCCCCGCGAGGTCGCGTTTGAGCCATAGGTGTTCGAAAATTCCTTCAGCCAGCCATCATGTTCGCGGTCTGACCCGCGGCCATGGGTGACGTAGAAGCGCTTTACATCGCCCGACAACATATTGACGATAAAGAAGCGGGGTTCCGACGACGGCAGCGAAAAATCAGCCAGGCCAACCACGTCACGGACCCAGATATGATTGTCCATGCGGTCAAGCTCACGCCGCGCAATCTGCAACAGCCGCGTATCAGCCGGTGCCGCCAAGGCCTGTGCCGGAAGCATCGACACAGCAGCGGTTGCGATCGTCCCCGTCAGCATTTCGCGACGGCCAAGCTTTGCAGCCAAGATCTTATCCATGGACGCCAATATAGGATCATCCTGTGGATAAAGTCGACCCCTTCACGCTGAATGGGGCCTTTTGCGCGATGATCAGAACTTCGCCATCAGCGTAAAACGGGCATTGAACGGCGCACCCGTGGTGATGTTGTTATCGGTATGGGCGGTCGGAAAATAACGATTATTCGTCAGATTTTCGACATTGATCTGGGCATCGAGGCGGTCGCTGATCTTAAAGAACAGCGCGGCATCAATCCGGGTATAGGCCGGCAAGGTCACGGCGTTGCTGATCGTCGTGAAGGTGCGCGACTGGTGATAAAGGCCCAGGCCAAAGCCCAGTTTCGGGTTGAGGTCATAGCGGTTCCACAGGCTCAGCTGATGATGCGGCACCTGTGCCACGCGGCTGCCTGCCGGGGCCGAAATGGTTGTCGAGCGAATATTCGCTTCGGTATAGGCATAGCCCATCGAGGCCTGCCAGGATTTGGTCAGCTGCCCCACCAGCGCAACTTCCACGCCCTTTGACCGCTGCGCCCCGGTCAACACGATCGTGCCAGCGACGGGCCCGGCAGCGCGGGTATTTGTCCGATCCAGCTGGTAGACCGCCGCCGTCAGGCTCAGCGTCGGGCGGATGTCCCATTTTGCGCCAAGTTCATAATTGTCGAACGCTTCGGGTTCGAGCGCTGCTGTGCTGGCGTCCAGCGCGATGAATTGATCCCCCGATTGCGGCAGGAAAGACTTGGTATAGCTGACATAAAGCGATGCGTTGGCCGCCGGCTTCACGACAAGGCCCGCGCGCGGCGACCACAGATCGTCAACCCGGGCAAAACGGTCATTTGAAAAGACATTGGTGAGGCGCAGATCAAACCGATCATAACGCAGGCCCAGAACAAGATCGACACTGTCGCCAAAGCTCAGCTGATCCTGCAGATAAACAGAGCTTTGCCGCAGCGCACTTGCAACCTTGCGATTGCCATTGCCGGCCGGACCCGCCTTGAAATAGGGCGTCGGAATGGCCAGCGGGCGGGTGAGGTTGATCGTCGTACGCCGACTGGCGGCGTTGGTCAGAACCGGGTCGAAAAAGCCGTTGATCCGCTGGGTCGCGGTGTCCTGATCGGTGAATTCCGCGCCAACAAGGATCAAATGGTCAATGCCCCCCGTCCGGGTCGTCCATTGCAGATTGCCCTGAATGATGAAATTTTGCCGCTGTGTCGGATCCTGATAGGCCTCAACCCCCAGACGATCATTGACGATCGCGGTCGCCGGATAGGCGTTGGTATAAATCTTGTCATAATCCGCATAAAGCGCGCTGACATCGGCCTTCAGATCATCGGACAGGTCGGTTTGGGCCCGAAGATGAACGATATGGGCTTCGATATCGGCCTCATTGACGCCCGGAACGCCAAAGAACATGTCGCGCCCATTTTGGAACGGCACCCCATTTTGCGACGGCACCCCGCGATCCACAACGCGCGAGTCGCGGACATATTCATAGCCCATTTGAATGCGCGTCCTGCCCAGCTCTGCGCCCAGCACCGGATTGACGGCATAACGCTTGCCCGAAAATGCATCGCGATGATTGTCGAGCGATTCATAATAGGCATTGAAGCGCAGGCCCGCCTGGTCCCCCAGCGCAACATTCTGATCCGCACTGCCATACCAGCTGCCAAAGCTGTTGATCGACGCGACGCCACTGCCCTTTGTTTCGCCGGCATCCGCGCCCTTGGTGACGCGATTGATAATGCCGCCACCGCCGCCGCGACCAAAGATCATCGCATTGGGGCCTTTGTGCACCTCAACCCGTTCAATGTTGTAAAAGCTGCGATAATATTGCGCATCATCGCGCAGGCCATCGACGAAGAAGTCTGCGGTTGAGGCATTGCCGCGCAGCGTCACCTGATCACGATGGCCCTCACCTTGCCCGGCTGTTGCGCCCGGCACATGGCGGACAAGATCAGCCATGCTCAAAATGGCTTCATCACGCAGCTGGCTTTGCGTCATCACCGAAATGGACTGCGGCACGTCCAGCAAGGGCGTATCGGTCTTGGTCCCGCTGGTCGTCGAAATCGCGCGATAACCATCGAGTTGGCCCGTTACGATAATCGTCGGCCCATAATCGGCCTCGTCCAATGCCTCCGCCTGGGCAGCGCCTGTCAGCAGCAGCGCGACAGCAGTAGAAGCCAGCAGCAGGCGGGTCATGTCAGGTCCTTGAACATTAATGCGACTGATTCTCAATCACTCATGTCGATGGTCGTTATTGATAATCAATCTCAATTGCAAGCAATGAAGGAAGAATTTTCACCTGGCGCCAAATCGGCTAAGCGCAGGACAAGGAGACCCGGCATGAAAGCAACCATCTGGCACAACCCCAATTGCGGCACGTCGCGCAAAACGCTTGAGATCCTGCGTGACACGCCCGGTGTGGAGGTTGAGGTCATCGAATATCTGAAAACCCCGCCAAGCCGCGCGACGCTGGCGGCTTTATATAGCGCAGCGGGCATCACCGCCCGCCAGGGGCTGCGCACCCGCGGCTCCCCTGCCGAAGAATTGGGCCTGCTGGATGCATCGGACGATGCAATTCTCGACGCCATGGCCCGCGAACCCATCCTGATTGAGCGGCCACTGGTGCGCACCGACAAGGGGGTCCGGCTATGTCGTCCGCAAGATGTGGTCCGCGACATTCTGTAACCGCCAAACAGCCTTGCCCCAAAGGCGCGGCCATGGGCATAGTCCCTGTCTGACAGGGAGGATCTGATGCGTATCCTGAAATGGTCATTGGCCGTTCTTTTGGCGGTGCTTGGGGCTGGTTTTGCGATTGGCTACACGCCTGATACCGACCCGGTGGCGATGCGCGCCAAATATGGCAGCAGCGCCTCGCGCTATCTGACGCTGGCCCCGGGCCTGACCGTCCATGTCCGCGATCAAGGCCTGCGCAATGGCCCGGCCCTGGTGCTGGTCCATGGCTCCAATGCCTCGCTCCACACCTGGGAGCCCTGGGTCACGCGATTGCAGGACCGGTATCGCATCGTGACGATGGACCTGCCCGGCCACGGCCTGACCGGCGCAAGCCCTGATGGGCGCTATGACTATACCGCTTATGCCGGCATCGTGGATCAGGTGATGCAGGCCCTGGGCGTTTCCAAGGCCGTGATTGGCGGCAATTCCATGGGCGGCGGCGTTGCCTGGACCTATGCGCTTGCGCATCCGACCAAGGTTGAAGGGTTGATCCTGGTTGATGCGGCGGGCGCGCCCGGCGGCGTGTCGCGCAAGCCCCCGATTGGCTTTCGCATTGCCCGCATGCCCATTTTGCGAGAAACGGCGCGCATCATCACACCGCGCAGCGTTTTTGAGGCCAGCCTCAAAAGCTCTGTCTATGACCCGGCCTTTGCAACGCCCGCCATGGTGGACCGTTATTGGGAATTGAACCGCTATCCGGGCAATCGTGCCGCAACCATCAGCCGCTTTGCCCAGGCGCACAGCCGGTCAAGCGCCCGCGCCGACCAGATGTCTGCGATCAAGGCCCCGGTCCTGATCCTATGGGGAGAAACCGATACGCTGATCCCCGTTGCCTCGGCCCATTGGTTTCATAAGGCGCTGCCCGGATCCCGCCTGATCATCTATCCACGCATCGGCCATATTCCGATGGAAGAAAGCCCCGACCAAACGGCCCAGGATGTCCGCCGCTGGCTGGACGAGGCCGTTGTCCGCCCGCAGGAGGCCTCCGATTCCAGAGCGCCTTGATCCCGATCTGCTGTTGCGGGCCTATGCGATCGGCGTCTTTCCCATGGCGGATGATCGCGATGCCGATGAGATTTACTGGGTTGAACCAAAACGCCGGGCGGTCTTGCCGCTCCATGGCTTTCACCTGTCCCGCTCTTTGCGCAAGACGCTGCGGTCGGGCCATTATGAAACCAGCTGGAACCGGGCCTTTCCGGATGTTCTGCGCGCCTGTGCAGCCCCGGCCAAGGATCGCCCGGAAACTTGGATCAACCACCAGATCGAGGCCGCGGTGCTGCGCCTCTTTGCCATCGGCCATGCCCATTCCATTGAAACTTGGCGCGATGGGGAACTTGTCGGTGGCCTTTATGGCATTTCCTTGGGCCGCGCCTTTTTTGGTGAAAGCATGTTCAGCCGGGCAACCGATGCCTCAAAGGTCGCGCTGGCGCACCTTGTTGCCCGATTGCGCATGGGCGGCTTCACGCTGCTCGATTGCCAGTTTCAGACGCCCCATCTGGAGTCATTGGGCGCGATAGAGATCGACCGGGCGGATTATTCGGTGCTGCTGGCGGCGGCACTCTCAGATGCTGGCGCTGCTGCGACAGCCTCTGGCGCGCCCGATTTGGGGGCGCTTGATCGGCTGCTGCCGCCGTCATCCCCGCGCGCCACAATGGTGCCCGGCCCGATATCGGGGTGCCGCATTTTGCAGGCCTTAATCCAGACATCATAAATCGGGTGCTCAACGACGTTCAGCGACGGGCTTTCCTTGTAAAGCCAGCCCGAAAACGTCTTGCGCCATGTCGTCCCGCTTTGCCGGGTGATGACCTGCACAAAGGCCCCGGTCCAGCGTTCCGGTTCCCATGGCGCGGTTTCTTCGCAGGCGCGCAGGCGCACGACCAAATCCCCCAGCCGCACGGCCTGGCCCGGTTTCATGACCAGATCGCGGGACAGGCCATTGCGTTTGTTGAGAACACCCAGCGTCGCCACACGCTCTGCCATGGGCGTTTGGGCCTTATTCCCCGGCAAGGGCACAGCCGGCGCCCGAGGGGCCGTTGCCGGCGATGCTGCGCCCGTGGCGGCAGGCGGCGTATTGGCGGTGCTGTTGGTGGGCTCCGGGACATCCTGCAAGGCACGGGCGGCCTGCCATGCAGCAGCGCCCCCCAGCATCATGATACCCGCCCAGGCGAGCGCCCGCTTCACGCGGCGTCCGGGCTCCAGGCGTCATAATCGCCGGTCGCCGCGGCGCGCTTGCCGCCCGCTTCCAGCGCGCCCTTGGGCCGATAGGCCAGCGGCGTGCCTGTCAGATTTGGCTGCGGTTCCGCTTCCCAGTCGCGCGGCGGCGGCAGACCGTCCGCCGGCGGGGCCTCATGCGTATTATGCAGCCAGCCAAACCATTCCGGCGGCACGCGGCTGGCATCGTTATTGCCGTTATAGGCAACCCAGCGCCGATAATAGCCGGTCGGCTCAGGCTTGCGGGCCTGATAATAAACATTGCCCTCGGCATCTTCGCCAATGCGAATGCCGCTGGTCCGGGTGTGAAGCCAGGTGCCGAAGGTCTGCCCTTCCCACCATGTGAAGATGTTTTTGAAGACGCCCATGGAAAGCGCCGTTACGACTTTAGGCGGCGCGATGCAACGCTCGCGCTATGGTTTGCAGCGGACGCGGTCACCTTCGCGGATACCCAAGGCCGCCGCACGCCCTCCAGCCAGTTCGAGAACCGCGGCAACCGGCTCACCCGAATCCACCGGAAACAATGAAAATGGCGTTGTCTGCGCGGCAATCCGCGCGATCGTCCCGTCCGCGCGGATGAAGATAATGTCGAGCGGGATGATCGTATTCTTCATCCAAAAGCTGGCAAAACGCGGCGGCTTCATCGGAAAGATCATGCCCGCATCCGGGGCCAATTCCGTCCGGAACATCAGGCCGCGCTGCTGCTGCGCCTCGGTTGCGGCGACTTCGACTGTAAAGCGATGCTCTTGGCCTGTCGCGGTAGCGATGCTGAGCGGCGCCAGCGTCAATCCATGGACGGAAACGGCAGGCCGATCCGCGGCATGGCACGCGACAGGCAGCGCCAGCATCAGCGCAGCCAAGGCAGGCAAAAGCCTCATTGGCCGCGCACTTCGATGGCGAGATAGCCGCGATCACTTTTCACAAGGCGCGCTTCCAGCGGATCCTCTGGCAGCACATCTATGATGCCGGCGCGGCGCAGCGTTTCCATATGAACAAAGACATCGGCTTCGTCCTCGGTACGGACAAGAAAACCATAGCCTTTGGGCCGGTTGAACCATTTGACGCGCACCGCCTCAAAGGGCCCGGCCGCCTCAATCTGTTCGGGGGCCAGTTCGCGCGTCCGCTTGGGCATGGCGCGTTGCTCTGCCTCTTGGACGACGGCGGTTGAAAGATCGAAAGAAATCAGCCGCACCGCCTGCAAACCGCGCGCGCCAAGTTCCACATGGCACGCAATACGGGCGCCTTCGGGTAAGGTGCGCCGGCCATGTTCCCGCAGAACGCTGAAATGGACGAGAACATCGCCAATATCGCCATCATCCGGAACCATGAATCCGAAACCGCGTGTGGCATCAAACCACTTGATCTGGCCTTCAACCAGCCGGGGTTCCGCTGCATTGGCCTCAGGAAGCTGCGTCGACTCATCTGTCATCGCAAAAGACCCCACGCACAGTTTCAAAACAAAAAACAACCATTACTCGGCCTCACCCATGAAAGCGGCGATACTGCCCTTGCCGTATCAGAGACGTCTTCTGATGAAATAAAGACATGTTTCAGAAGCCTGACCAAGCTTAACTATTGTGAACAACTTCTGGGTCCAAATCAAGAATCCGTCTGACTGTTGCGTAATCATGGCCTGCACGCATCATCGCGGAAAAGGCACGCGCCTTGTGCCGGGGATCCTCCGGGTTCTGCGAAAATGGTCCCAGCCGCCGCCGCCGGGCAAAGGCAAGCGCCACGGCATCGCCATCTGTATCGACAGCATCCAGCGCCGCCTGCATCACATTTTCCTCGATCCCCGCCGCCCCCAGCGCCTGGCGCACGCGCCGCGGCCCATAGCCCCGCCGGGCAAGGCCCTGCGCCTTCATATCGGCATATGCGCGATCATCGACGAACCGCTGCTGCGCCATGGTCGCCACAATATCTGCCACTGCTGTTGCAGGGGGGGCAGCGCCGTCCCAGCCATGTTCGCGCACTTTGCGCGTCAGATAGGCCGCCAGCTTGGCTTCAGACGTTGCAAAACGCCCGACATAGGTCAGCGCAAGCTGCCGCAAGGCCTCTGCCGTCAACGGCGTGCGCGGAACGATTCGTCTCATCTGGTCGTTTCATCTGGCTGATCCGGCCCAAATTGTGCCATAGTCAGCGGTAAATGGAAACTTTCGCCGACAAGCTGCCACCATTTTGATGGCCTTGTCCCACAGGTTTAACGCGCGTTTGGCCTAGCCGACGCCTTGGTTTTTGGGGGATGCACCGTGCAGGATCGTCTTGACCGGCCCGCCCCGGCGCTTGTCGCCACCGCAACGCGGGATGAACTGCCACGCCGCTTTTCAGACTTTGCCACCTTGGGCGAAGCGCTGGATTATGCCGCGCGCGGCGCGCGTGGACTGAATTTTCACGATCCGCGCGGCACGCTGGCGCGGGCTTATTCATTTGCGGAATTGCGCCGCGATGCACTCGACATGGCCTATCGGCTGGTGGCGATGGGCGTACAGCCCGGGGACCGCATTGCCCTGATCGCAGAAACCACGCCAGAATTTGCGGCCCTGTTTTTTGGCACCGTCTATGTCGGCGCCTGGCCCGTGCCATTGCCGCTGCCGACATCCTTTGGTGGTCGGGACAGCTATGTCGACCAATTATCGGTCCAGATGCAAAGCGCCGAGCCAACCTATCTTTTTTATCCGGAAAGCCTGGAAACCATGGCGCCCGATGCGGCGCGAAGCGTGGGGGCAGATCCGATCAGCTGGGACGCCTTTGCCGCGCGCCCCGCCGACCCCGTGACGCTGCCCGAAGCCAAGACCGACGATATTGCCTATCTGCAATATTCCAGCGGTTCGACACGTTTTCCGCATGGTGTGGCGGTGACGCATCATGCGCTGCTCAACAATCTTGCCGCGCACAGCCATGGCATGAAGCTGATTGAAACGGATCGCTGCGTGTCCTGGCTGCCCTGGTATCATGACATGGGGCTGGTTGGCTGTTTCCTGTCGGTCGTCGCCAATCAGGTGTCGGCCGATTATATGAAGACCGAAGATTTTGCCCGCCGTCCGCTGGCCTGGCTGGACCTTGTGACGCGCAACACCCGCGCCGGCGCGACATCGATCAGCTATTCGCCAACCTTTGGCTATGACATTTGCGCCCGCCGCATCTCCAGCCAGACCCAGGTTTCTGAACGCTTTGATCTGTCGGGCTGGCGTTTGGCAGGCAATGGCGCGGACATGATCCGCCCGGATGTCATGCAGTCCTTTGTCGATGCCTTCCACGATGCCGGCTTTGACGCCCATGCCTTTTTGCCCAGCTATGGCCTTGCAGAGGCAACGCTGGCCGTCACAATCATGCCGCCGGGCGAAGGCATTCGCGTGGAACTGGTTGAGGAATCGGAATTGTCGGGCGAAGACTGGCCCGGTGATCGGCCGCAACGGTTTCGCGCCATCGTCAATTGCGGCAAGCCCTGCCGGGATATGGACGTGGAAATTCGCGGTGATGATGGCCAGCCCTTGCCGGAACGGCAGATCGGGCAGGTCTGGGCCGCGGGCCCGTCGATCATGCACAGCTATTATCGCGACCCGGAATCGACCGCCGCCTGCCTGCAAAATGGCTGGCTGAACACCGGCGATATGGGGTATTTGTCGGACGGCTATCTCTATGTCGTTGGCCGCGCCAAAGACATGATCATCATCAATGGCAAAAACCATTGGCCGCAGGATATCGAATGGGCCGTTGAACAGCTGCCCGGGTTTAAGCAGGGCGATATCGCCGCCTTTTCCGTCACCACACCCAGTGGTGAGGAGGCCCCGGCCGTGCTGGTCCATTGCCGGACGATTGACGAGGATGAACGCACCAAGCTGCGCGATGCCATTCGCGAAAAGGTCCGCGCCATTACGGGCATGAACTGCGTGGTTGAACTTGTACCGCCAAGGTCCCTGCCGCGGACCAGCTCTGGCAAGCTGAGCCGGGCCAAGGCGCGTCGCCTGTATCTATCTGGCGAAATTCAACCTTATGCGCTGGCGGCCTGAGGCAAAGATTAAGGGTTATCGGCTTACCGATCGCTAACCTTTTGCCCGTTATGGCGGGCTGTGCAGACCAGACGCCCCCCTCGCGATGCCAGTGACCGCCTTGGCTGGCGCGTTCTTCTTGGCTTTTCGGAAAGCGACCGCGCCGGCTGGCCCCTTGTCCGTGGCGCGCAGCTCGACATTGTGCGCCGCTTTGCCGCAGCACGTCTGGTGATCTCCCTTGCCGCAGCCGTCATTCTGCTGCCCATTCTACACGGAGAAGTGGATCCGCACGCGCGCGACATCTGGCTGGTGCTTGCGGTGCTGGCCAGTTTTGCGACGGCGGTGCCGCATCTGGGCAAGACGCGGCCCGGCCCGGCCCGGCTGCCCCGCGCTTTGGGCCGGGAAGCCCGGCTGACCGGGCTGAACGGGCTGTTATGGGCGGCCGTGCCCGCCTTGTTCGGCTGGCATGGATCCTTAGTCACGCTCGTCGGCATCTGGTCGGTCCTGACGGCGCTGATGGCAGCGATGACCGTCACCCTGTCCGCCTTGCCGCTGGCCACCGCCA
>JBJOJQ010000177.1:0-27822 GCA_046046525.1 Pseudomonadota bacterium | reverse complement strand
GGCAGCGCTCGACCGGGCGGACCGTCACCATCTGCACCGGCTGGGGATCACGGTGGGGACACTCGACATTTTCTGGCCGGCGCTGCTCAAGCCAGAGGCGATGCGCCTGCGGCTGGCGCTGTACGCGGCCCGGCATGGCCAGCCCATGCCGCCGGTCCCGCTGCCCGGCCTGGGCCTGCTCGATCGGCCCGCCGCCGCCCTGGCCCAAGCCGCGCAGATCGCCGGGTTTCGCCGCTTTGGGGATCAGATGTTGCGGATGGATCTGGTCGAAAAAATCGCCCGGGCAGCGCATGATGCGCGCGGCAAGGATCGGCTGGCCGCAGTTGACCCGGCCCTGGCCGTTTCATTGGGCGTTGGCGGGGCCACCTATGCCCGGATCATGCGGGCGATTGGCTTTATGCCCGCCGGCGACGCGCAGCCCCATCACTGGATGTGGCGCGGCCGCCCACGGCGCCCGGCACGCACCGCCCCCATCAACGCCGCCTTTGAAATTCTGGGCCAGCTAAAGCGTTAGGAGACTATGCGGATCGACAAGTTTCTGTTCTTCACCCGATTGACCAAGACGCGCAGCCTTGCCCAGAAAATCGTGGAACAAGGCCATGTTCGGCTGGATGGTCAGCCTATCAGCCGCAGCCATGCCGATGTACGCCCCGGATCGGTTATCACCCTGCCGCTGCACGGGGCAGTCCATGTCATCCGGGTTGAGGCCCTGCCCCTGCGGCGCGGCCCAGCCACCGAAGCGCGCGCACATTACCAGACACTTGCCGCACCACAGCCAATTGACGGCGCGATTGCAGCATTCTAACGAACTTTTCAGATAAAACTCCGGAGGACCCACAATGACCTATGTCGTGACCGAAGCCTGCATCAAGTGCAAGTACATGGATTGCGTCGAGGTATGCCCGGTTGATTGCTTCTATGAGGGCGAGAATATGCTCGTCATCAACCCCAATGAATGCATCGATTGCGGCGTGTGCGAACCGGAATGCCCGGCCGAAGCCATTCTGCCCGATACCGAAAGCGGCCTGGAAAAATGGCTGGAGCTCAACAACACCTTCTCGGCGCAATGGCCGAATGTGACGCGCAAGGGTGATCAGACGCCCGCCGATGCCGATGATCACAAGGGTGAAGAGGGCAAGTACGACAAGTATTTCTCGGCCGAGCCGGGCCAGGGCGACTGATTTTTAGCCCTTTTCCTGAAGATGGACGGATTTTGGCAGCGTCGGGGCAAATTGTCCCCCGGCGCTTGCCCCGTTTGCGCCGCATTCGCTTGGCATGGACAGCCAACGCATTAAGGAAGAGCCATGACTGACCGCCAGACGCTTTTTGACCAGATCGCCACCCTGATTGACCCTTTCAACAAAAAAGGCGTCGCTTTGGGGGAGGCCACGACCTTCCAGCATGATCTTGAATGGGACAGCCTGACCGTCATGGACTTTGTGGCGGCGGTCGAGGATGAATTTGACATCATCATCACCATGAACATGCAAGCGGAAATCGAAACCGTCGGCCAATTGGTCGATGCCGTCATCAAGCTGAAGGGCTAGGCAAAGCCGCCGCTGACCCCCGTGTCATCCGGCCCGTTGCATGCAAGAGACCGACCTATGACTGACCTGTTTTCGAAATTTGACCCCCTGATTCAGCAGCGCGAAGGCTTGCTCGCCACGGGCGTGCGCGACCCCTTCTCGCTGGTGATGGACGAAGTGAAGTCGCCCACCGTTGCCATGTGCAACGGGCGTGAGACGATTTTGCTCGGCACCTATAATTATATGGGCATGACCTTTGATGACGAGGTGATCGCATCGGGCAAGGATGCGCTGGACCGTTTTGGCGCCGGGACAACGGGCAGCCGCGTGCTCAACGGCACCTATCAGGGCCATAAGCTGGTCGAACAGGCGCTGAAAGACTTTTACGCCATGGATCATGCCATGGTGTTTTCGACCGGATATCAGGCCAATCTGGGCATTATTTCGACAATTGCCGGCAAGGGCGATTACATCATCCTGGATATCGACAGCCATGCCTCCATCTGGGACGGCTGCAAAATGGGCGATGCCGAGGTTGTCCCCTTCAAGCATAATGACATCGAAGCCCTTGAAAAGCGGCTGAAGCGCCTGCCCGAAGACGCGGGCAAGCTGGTCGTTCTGGAAGGCGTGTATTCCATGCTGGGCGATATCGCCCCGTTGAAAGAGATGATCGCCGTCGCCAAGGCGCATGGCGCGATGGTGCTGGTGGATGAGGCCCATTCCATGGGCTTTATCGGCCCCAATGGGCGCGGCGTGGCCGAAGAACAGGGCGTGCTGGATCAGGTTGATTTCGTCATCGGCACCTTTTCAAAAAGCGTCGGGACCGTTGGCGGCTTTTGCGTATCAAACCACCCGAAGTTTGAAATCATGCGGCTGGTCTGCCGGCCTTATGTGTTCACCGCATCCTTGCCGCCATCGGTTGTGGCAACGGCCGCCACCTCCATCCGCAAGCTGATGCAGGCCGCCGATAAGCGGGCGCATCTGTGGGAAAATTCAAGGCGGCTGCATGGCGGGTTGAAGGCGCTGGGCTTTCAACTGGGCACAGAAACACCGCAAAGCGCGATCATTGCCGTGATCATGCCCGATCTGGAACGCGGCGCCGGCATGTGGGAAGCGCTGCTCGACAACGGACTTTACGTGAATCTGGCGCGTCCGCCCGCCACCCCGGCAGGCATGACGCTGCTGCGCTGTTCGCTCTGCGCTGAACATTCGGCAGACCAAGTCGAAGATATTCTGAAGCGCTTTGAAGCGGCCGGCCGGGCAACGGGCATTATCGGCGGATGATCCTGATCGTCGATGACGATGCCCGGATCCGCGATGCCGCGGCGGGCGCGTTATCGGCACAGGGCCATCACATCGTGACCGCAGCGGACGGCGAAGCCGCGCTGCGGCTGTGTCAAAATGAGCCCAGGATCAGGCTTGTCATCACCGATGTCATGATGCCCCGGTTAAGCGGTCCGGACTTTGTGGCCCGCGCGCGCGCCCTGCGGCCAGAGCTGCGGATCATCTATATCAGCGGCAGCATTGGCGACACCCCGCCCGAGGCGCTGGGCGATCACCCGTTCCTGGCCAAGCCGTTCACAGCATCGCGCCTGCTGGCCGCGACCCAGGCAGCGCTCGCGGCGTAACACAGAACGGCCCTTCGACAGGCTCAGGGCAAACGGAAGAGTTTTTTGACCAAATCCGCTTGCCCTGAGCTTGTCGAAGGGCAGACGGCGGGTGGTCGGGCCATAAGACCCATTTTGAGACATGTTTATCCAGCGCTTGTGGAGCGGCCTTTCTTTGATTTAGCGTCGGCCAATGTGCTTTTGGGCCTATATGCTCCACTGCCATGGCGGGCAGTTTTACGTGGGACACACGGATGATCTTGATCGGCGGATCGCGCAGCACCAATCCGGGCTGATCCCCGGCTTTACCGCCACGCGCCGGCCTGTCGCCTTGGTCTGGAGCGAAGCCTTCCCAACGCGGGATGAAGCCCGCGCTGCCGAACAACGGCTGAAAGGCTGGAGCCGGGCGAAGAAAATGGCGCTGATCCGCGGAGATTGGGATCAGATCTCTGTGTTAGCGAAGGGTAAACGCTGAGGGTAAATCAGGAAAAGCGGCCCTTCGACAAGCTCAGGGCAGACGGAAGGGTTATTTAACCAAATCCGCCTGCCCTGAGCTTGTCGAAGGGCGGTTCTGTCTTTCCCCGATATTACCCGAACAGGCGGGCCAGAAAGCCCCGATCAGCCAAGACTTCCTGCGCGCAGTTATGGCCCGGGGCGCCGGTCACGCCGCCGCCGGGATGGGCGCCTGCGCCGCACATATAGAGGCCGCCAAGCGGGCCGCGATAGGCGCCATTGCCCAGCACAGGCCGCGCTGACCAGAGCTGATCCAGCGACATATTGCCGTGCATAATATCCCCCCCGGCCAGGCCAAAGCGGCGTTCCAGCCCCTTGGGCGACAGGATCTGCGTGCCGAGAATAGAGGCGCGGAAACCCGGTGCTGCGGCTTCGACGGTATCGATGATCGTATCGGCGGCCTTGCCTTCTTCCTGATCCCAGTCGCGGCCATCGGGCAGTTCGGGAGCAAATTGCTGACAGAATAAAGAGGCCACATGCTGGCCCGGCGGGGCCAGACTGTCATCCACGGTTGAGGGAATGAGCATTTCCACGATCGGCCGTTTGGACCAGCCGAACATCTTCGCATCGGTAAAGGCCTGATCCATATAATCGAGCGTCGGGGCGATGATGATGCCGGATTGATGATGCTCACCCGGTTCGGGCAGGCAGCTGAACCGCGGCAGTTCAGACAAGGCCACATTCATGCGGAACGTCCCCGAACCGACTTTGAACCCTTTGATCCGGCGACGGAATTCAGGGCTGAGATCGCTGCTGTCGAACAGCCGTTCATACAGGAGTTTCGGCCCGACATTGGAAATGACGCGATCGGCGATCACCTCTTCCCCGCTGTCAAGGCGGACACCGGCAACCTTGCCGCCATCCACCAGCACCCGCGCCACGGGCGCCTCCAGGCTGATCTCTACACCCAGGGCCGTGACGACCCGCGCCATGGCCTGGGTAATTGCGCCCATGCCGCCGACGCTATGGCCCCAGGCGCCCTTTTTGCCATTCACCTCACCAAAGACATGGTGGAGCAGCACATAGGCCGAACCGGGCGTGTCGGGCGATGCGTAATTGCCAACGACGGCGTCAAAGCCAAAGGCCGCCTTTACCGCTTCGCTTTCAAACCAGCTGTCGAGCAATGTGCGGGCGGATTTTGTGAAAAGGTCCAGCACATCGCGCTGACGTTCCAGCGGCAGCCGCGCCAGACGGCGGCCCTGCAAGGCGCCATCCAGCAGGGTTTTGACACCATCGCCGATATTGGGCGGCGTCCGCATGGCCAGATCGCGCAGCACATCGGCCACAGCATCAAGCGTGTCATAATAATCGGGCAGCACCCGGGCATCATGTTCGGAAAAGCGCCGGAATTCCGCCTGTGTGCGGTCCAGCCCTCCGCCCAGTTTCAAATAGCCCCCATCCTCCTGGGGCAGAAAGTTGGAAATCGGACGTTCAATCACGCGATAGCCCTGATCTTCCAGCTTCATGTCGCGGATGACCTGCGGCTGCAACAAGCTGACCGTATAGCTGGCCACCGAATTGCGAAACCCGGGGTGGAATTCCTCGGTCACGGCGGCCCCGCCCACGGTTTTATGCCGTTCCACAAGCCGCACTTTCAGGCCGGCACGCGCCAGATAAAAGGCACAGACAAGGCCATTATGGCCGGCACCGATGATCACGGCATCATAGCGTTTGGTCATGGTCGTTACTTTCAGCCGCGGGGCGGCGCATAGCTGGCCGGCGGCTGGTTGCCACAGGCTTCAGGGATAAGATGGCGGAGCTTTTTGGCGAAGGCGCGCAGGCACACCTCGCTTTCGCCCAGGGGGCCGGGCAGGTAGCTGCGGCTTTCCATGCCCAGCTGCACCCGGTTGATGAGGGCGGTGTCTTCGGCATTGACCTGCCGGTTGATCCGCCAGTTGAGATAGCGGGCCGCCTTCATTTCGCGGCGCGCATCGGGCAAGCAATAGGCGATTTCGCGGATCAGCGTGGTTGTGGGGGACAGCGGAATAAACTGCATGAAATCCACCTGATCGGGGTAGATATCGAACGCGACATTGGGCCAAAGCTTGAAATAGAGCCAATGGCGCTGCAGCGCCTCTGGCAGATGGTCAACGCGCGGCAACAGCGCCTGATAGGCCCGTTCCGACGGGTTTTTGGACGGCAGATCGACCAAGTCACCCCACATCCGATCGACATGGTCCTGCGCTTCGATGCCATAGGATTTGCCGAACAGCCGGCTGAGGCCCGGATGCGCCACGGGAATGTGCAGGCCATCGGAATAATTATCGGCCACATTCTTCCAGTTGACGGTGCGCGGACGCAAGGTGACGCGGCCAAAAGCGGTCATGTCTTCAAAACGATAGGGCGCAACCATATGGTCATAGGGCGCCATCATCTCGGCAATGCTGGGGCCCTGGGCCTCCAGCCGGACAAAGATGAAACCGCGCCAGATTTCGCAATCCACCGGGATCAGGCCAAGCTTGCTGGGATCAAGACCGGTATAGTCGGCCTTGCCGGGCACGCCGCTCAACCGACCGTCTTTTTCATAGGTCCAGCCATGATAGGGGCAGACCAGTTTCTTGGCGCAGCCATAAGACCCATCAACAATGCGCGACGCGCGATGCCGACAGACATTGTGAAAGGCGCGGACAGCCCCGTCATCCCCCCGGATAACGACAATGCTTTCGCCCAGATAATCAAGGCCGTGCCAATCCCCCGCCTTGGGAATATCGTTCAGGTGGCAAACAATCTGCCAGCTTGGCCGGATCACCCGGTCCATTTCCACCTTGAAGAAATCGGGGTCATGATAGACCCAGCCGGGCAGGCTGAAGCCATCCAGACTGTCATTCTCGTTTGAAATATCAAATACCGTAGCCATTGCGCACCTCTGTTATACAGTTGTATAACAAGCTCATGAGCCGCCCGCAAGCGACAGAGACACGCGCCCCCTTTCACCGCGCGCCCGCCGATGAACGGCGACTGGCGCTGATCGCGGCGTGCGCGGATGTGCTGGCGCGCAAAGGCGCCCATGGCACAACGGTGCGCGCCATTTGTGAAGCCGCCGGGGTTTCGCCGGGCCTTTTGCGCCATTATTTCGCCGGCATTGATGATCTGGTGGCCGCGACATACCGGCATACCGGTGACCGCGTTCAGGCCGCTTTGGATGCCGCTGTGGCCGCCGCCCCGGCCACCCCCCGCGCCCGCCTGCTCGCCTATTTAACAGCCAGCTTTGCGCCGCCCATTGCCGATGCCGACTTGCTGTCCACCTGGCTTGCCTTTTGGAGCCTGACACGCACCGACCCAAGGATCGCGCGCCTGCATGGAGAGATTTATGCGGGCAACCGGCAGGCGCTGGAACGCCTGCTGGATGCCTATGCCCCGGGGGCCGACCATCGGCTGACCGCCGTTGCCCTGACCGCCCTGGTCGATGGCCTGTGGCTGGAACTGAGCCTGGGCGATGCCCCCTTTTCCCCCGATGAGGCCACCGCACTGGCCGAACGCTGGCTGGAAAGCCTGATTGTTCGTTGAGGCCGCCCCCTTAGGGGCAAGGCACAGCGGCCAACGCATCGATAAAAAGTTCCGCCTTGCAAAGGCTGGCCTTTCCCGTCCGGGATGATAATCTGCGCCAAAGACAAATTTGGGAGATTATGCATGGCCACAGTCATGAAGACGGGCACCGTTGCCAATGACGATCATGTCCGCGGATCGGTAAGCGAGGAAGAATGGGCAATCCGGGTTGATCTGGCCGCGGCCTATCGGCTGGTTGCCCTTTATGGCTGGGACGACCTGATCTTTACCCATTTGTCCGCCCGCGTGCCCGGGCCGGAACATCATTTCCTGATCAACCCTTATGACATGATGTTTGAAGAAATTACGGCATCGAGCCTGGTGAAGATTGACGTTGAAGGTCAGCCGATTGTGCCCACCGCACATCCGGTGAACCCGGCCGGCTTTACCATCCATTCGGCGCTGCACATGGCGCGTGAGGATGCCCATGCCGTCATGCATCTGCACACCCCGGCCGGGCAGGCGGTCAGCGCGATGGCCGAAGGCCTGTTGCCGCACACCCAGACCGCGATGATCGCGCTGCACGACATTGCCTATCACGAATATGAAGGCATCGCGACCGACCTGGAAGAGCGCGAACGGCTGGTCGAGGATATGGGCCACAAGAATATGATGATCCTGCGCAATCATGGCACGCTGGCGGTGGGGGCTTCGGTCGCCGAGTGCTTTTTGCGGCTCTATTTCCTGGAACGCGCCTGCGATGCACAGGTGAAGATGCTGTCGGCCGGGCGGGATGGCCTGTACAATCCGCCCCAGGGCACGCCTGAAAAGGTGGAAGAACAATCGTCCGGGCCGGGCATGGCCCTGTTGGCGCGCGGTCTGGCCTGGCCAGCCCTGCTGCGCAAGCTCGACCGGATTGATCCCAGCTTCCGCAATTAACGCCATGGGGACGCATGCCGGCCTGTGTGCGGTATGCGTCCGATTTTTCGGGGCGGCCGTCAGCGCCGCCTGCACGCCTGCCAAAGGGACTTGAACTGACATGACTTTTCGCATCAACCGCCGCGCCCTGATCGCCACGGCCGGGTTCGGGATCGGCGGCCTGTTGCTGCCGGGCGGGCAGCTGGCCGCGCAAGCTTTGCTGGGGTTGACCGGCTTTACGCATAATGTCGCCTCGGGTGAGCCCGGCCCGGAGTCCGTGCTGCTTTGGACCCGCTTTGTGAGCACGACGGGCAGCCCTTCCAAGGTCCGTGTCGAAGTGTCTGATAGCCGGGACTTTGCCCGGATCGTGACCGGCGGCCAGATGATCACGGGGCCCTGGCGCGACCACACGGTCAAGATCACGGTCGATGGCCTGCAACCCGGCCGTTTTTATTGGTATCGCTTCATTGGCCCGGATGGCAGCATATCCCCCATCGGCCGCACCAAGACCCTGCCAGTCGGCAAGACGGCCAAGTTCAACATGGCGATCTTTTCCTGTTCCAATGTCGGCTATGGGGAATTCAACGCCTATGGCCATGCGGCCGCCCGCGATGACATCGACCTTGTCCTCCATATGGGTGATTATATCTATGAATATGGCCGGGGCGGTTATGATCTGGGACCGAAGTTTTCAGCCCGGATTTTCCCGGCGGGCGAATTGCTGACTTTGGCCGATTATCGCCTGCGCTATGCCAGCTATCGCGCCGACCCGCAGTTGCAGGCGCTGCACGCCAATTTCCCCTGGATCCCCAATACCGATGACCATGAAGGCGCGAATGACGCCTGGGAAGGCGGCGCGCAAAACCACAGCCCGGATGAGGGCGATTGGTCGGCCCGCCGCAATGCCGCCATGCAGGTCTGGCGCGAATGGCAGCCGGTTGGGGAACAGCCGTGGAAGATTTATGAATTCGGCGATCTGGGCAGCTATATCCGCACCGATACGCGCATGGTCGCCCGGTCCAAGCCCTATTGGGCGGGTGATTTGATGCGGGCGCCCGACAGCGCCAAGGCCTTTGCCGAGTTTCGCGACGGCGCCTGGCGCGACCCGGCCTCCACCATGTTCGGGACCGAACAGGAAAGCTGGCTGTTCCAGCAATTTGCCCGGACCAAGGGACTGTGGACCGTGCTCGGCAGCGGCACGAATATGGGCTATAACTATACGCCGGAAGAGGCGCTCAACTGGTTTGCGCCCGACACGCCTGACTCCCGCAAAAACTATATGCGGCAGGGCATTGCCGCCGCCAAGGCGGGCCTGCCCTATAATTTCGACAATTGGGGCGGCTATCCCGTGGCGCGCAGCCGCGTCTTTAAGGCAGCGCAAAAGCATGACCTGAACCTTGTTGTCGTATCGGGCGACAGCCATAATGGCTGGGCCTTTGACCTGCCCGAAGACGGGCGCCCGGCCGGCGTTGAATTTGGCGGCCAAAGCGTCAGTTCCCCCGGGATTGAATCGGCCACCGCCGGGGTCGATCCGGCCCGCATTGCGCGCGACATTCTGGCCCGCAACACAGCCGAGCTGCGCTGGGTTGATACGTCCAACCGCGGCTATATGCACCTGTCGCTCACGCCCAAGGCCGCGACCAATGAATGGGTGTTCATGGACACAATCCGCGACCTGTCCACCAAGACCAAGCCCGGCCACAAGATGCGCGTCCGCCCCGGCCGCAAGATGCTGGAACAGGCATGATTGCGCGCGCACTTGCCGCCCTGTCGCTGCTGTTGATGGCAGGGACGGCCAGTGCCGCGACCCGCTATGTCCAGACCGGGCAATTGCTGGATGTCGAACGGGGCGTGCTGGTCCGCGGCCAGTGCGTGACCATCACCGATGGCCGGATTACCGCCGTCGCCCCGTGCGGCACACCGCCCAAGGGCGCCACGGTCATCGACTGGCGGGCCTATACTGTGCTGCCCGGACTGATTGATCTGCACACCCATATTGCCGATACCGGTCAGACGGCAGAGATTGATGAGCCGATCAAGACCGGCCCTGCCGAAACCGCCTTTATCGGCGCGCGCAATGCCTATGACACGCTGCGCGCTGGCTTTACGACGGTGCGCGATGTCGGCACCTTTCGTGTCTTTGGGGATGTGAAGTTGCGCGATGCCATCGCCAAGGGGCTGATCCCCGGGCCGCGCATGGCCGTGGCCGGCACCTATATCACCATTCCCGGCGGCGGCGGGGAGATTAACGGCCTGCCCCCCGGCAGCGTCCCGCCCGACATGCGCTTTGGCGTGGCCAAGACGCCGGACGAGGCGGCGGCACGCGCCGAGGCGCTGTTTGCAGGGGGCGCGGATTTCCTGAAGCTGATCGCAACCGGGGCAGTGCTCGCTATGGGCACCGAGCCCGGCCAGCCCGAATTGACCGAAGCCCAGATGGCGGCCGCAATTGCCGTCGCCAAAGCGCATGGCAGCTATGCCACAGCGCACGCCCATGGTGCCGAGGGCATCAAGGCCGCCATCCGCGCCGGCGCCCGGTCCATTGAACATGCCAGCCTGATTGATGATGAGGCGCTGGCGCTGGCCAAGGCGCATCATGTGTGGCTGGTCATGGATGTCTATAATGGCGACTATATCGAAGAAATCGGCACCAAAGAGGGGTGGCCCGCCGAATATCTGCGCAAAAATCGCGAAACAACCGATGTCCAGCGGGCCATGTTCCGCAAGGCCGTCGCCATGGGGGTGCCGATGGCCTATGGCACCGACAGCGGCGTCTACCCGCATGGTCTGAATGGCCGGCAATTTGCCTATATGGTCCGGCATGGCATGACGCCGTTGCAGGCGATCCGCGCGGCTACAACCGAAGCGGCCAAGCTGATGATGCGTGAACAGGATGTGGGCGCCATTGCCATGGGTCGTTTTGGCGACATCATCGCCGTTCGCGGCAACCCCTTGGTTGATATCCGCACGCTGGAAAGCGTTGCGGCGGTGATCAAAGGCGGGGATCTGGTCCGTTAGGCCAGGCTCTGGCGTGCGCGCTCAGCGCAACAGGATGAAAAGCGCGACAAGGCAGATCATTGCGGCGAAGATGCGCCGGGCAAGCGCCATGTGCTGCATCAAACGGCGCGACAATGGGGCCGACGCCATGGCACCCACAACGCCACCTGCGATCAAGGCAAGGAAGATTGGCCAATTGACCTGCCCGTCAAGCGCGTAAGACAGGCTGGTGGCGCTGCCAAACAGCGTGACAGACACAAGGGATGATGCCGCGGCGTTGGACAAGGTCATCCCCGTGGCCGCCATCAGCCCCGGCGCAATCAGAAACCCGCCGCCAATGCCGAAAAATCCCGCCGCCAGCCCGGCCACAAAGCCAATCGGGGTGAGTTTGATGACCATGGCCGGTTGCAACCGCACGCCGGGCAGGCCTTCGGACCGTTTGGGCAGCGCCATGGACAAGGCAATGGCGATCATCGCCACGGCAAACCCGTGCAGCAAGGCCGTTCCATCCATCTGCTTGGCAAGATGCGCGCCGATAAAGGATCCCAGCAACCCCGACACCGCAAAAACGACGGCACATGGCCATTTGACGCGCCCGGCCTTGGCCTGAACGGCCAAGCCGGTGGCGGCGTTGACAGCGACCGCTGCCGCCGATGTGCCAAGGGCGGCATGCACATCTGCCATGCCGACAACATATAACAGCCATGGCGTCGCCAGCACGGACCCGCCGCCGCCAAAGAGCGTCAGCAGCGCACCGACCAGCGCGCCGCCCAATCCAGCCAGAAGCAGCCCGTCCATCGGCGTCAGGCCGTGTGGGGACGCCGGTTCCACGGCGCCAGCGCCAACAGGCGCGCCATGCCGCAAAAGCCCGTCGCCCCGGCAAAGCTGAGGCCAAGGCCAACAAAGGCCGGAATGGCCAGAAAGGCAGGCGCCACGAAAATGCCCAGCAATGTCCCCAAAAAGACAAGCGACCCCGCCGCAATCTGCACCTGCCGCATGATTTCCATGGGGGCGCGGACATCGGTTTCCACCGGCAGGCCGGCCTTGACCCAATTGTCGAGCCCGCCTTCCAAAAGATAGGCCGGGCCCGTCACGCGCGCGGCCAGACGATCACAGGCGCCTGTGGTGCGCATGCCAGACCGGCAGGTGAAGATAACATCTGCATCTGGCCGCAAAGTCAGATGCGCCGCTTCCCACCCCGACAGCGGATAAGAGAGGGCTCCGCGAATATGGCTGCGGGCAAATTCATCCGGTTCGCGAATATCGATGAGCACTGCTTGGCCCGCCGCGAGCCGATCTGCCACGGTTTTGGGATCCAGCATTTTGACCTGGGATGTCATGTCAATGAACCTTCATATCAGGAGGACAGAAAAGATCCGCCAGTGTTTCAAGGACGCGCAGCGCCGCGGGATCCGCGACGCGATAGAAAATGGTCTGCCCCTCCCGCCGGGTGGCGACGATCCCATCTTCGCGTAACCGCGCAAGATGTTGCGAAAGCGCGGATTGCGACAGGCCAATCCGGTCCTGCAACGCACCCACGCTCAATTCACCACCGACAAGTTGGCACAGAATCATCAGCCGCCGTTCATTGGCAAGCAGGCGCAACAGGCCCGCCGCCCTGCCGGCGCTGTCCTTAAAGATCGAAAGATCGAAACTGGGATCAAGCATGGTCTTAATATATCACTTGATTCTAATTTAGCAAGTCCTAATATATTGACATATCTCTTTGCCGATGGAGTCACCCATGCGCCCGCACGTTCAAGGTTTTTTTGACGCCGATACCAATACGATCAGCTACATTGTCCATGATCCGGCCAGCCGCGCTGCCGCCATTATCGATCCCGTGGCCAATTTCCGCGCCCGCGATGCGCACCTGTCTTACGAGGCGGCCGACAGCTTGCTGCAGGCGATTGCAGACCAATCGCTGGACCTGCGTTATATTCTGGAAACCCACGCCCATGCCGACCATTTGTCAGCCGCGCATTATCTGCGAGAGGCCACGGGCGCACCGGTGGCGATCGGCACACATATTGCGGATGTTCAAAAGATTTTTGCCCCGCTTTTCGCTGCGCAGGATGTGACCACCGATGGTGCCGCCTTTGATATTCTGCTGGCCGAAGGGGACAGCTTAACCCTGGGCAGCCTGACGATCCGGGCGTTCCATACGCCCGGCCACACCCCGGCCTGCCTGACCTATGTCATTGGTGATGCAGCCTTTGTTGGCGATACCCTGTTCATGCCAGATTATGGCACGGCGCGCGCCGACTTCCCCGGCGGCGATGCCGCGACCTTGTTCCGATCGATCCGCCGGATCCTGGATCTGCCGGGGGACACGCGGATCTTTGTGGGCCATGACTATCCACCCGCCGGCCGCAGCACCGCTGCCTGGGAAACCAGCGTGGCGGACCAGCGCCGATCGAACATCCATGTCCATGACGGCGTTGATGAGGCCCAGTTTGTCGCCATGCGGGAGGCCCGCGACGCGACATTGGCGGCGCCCTTGCTCATCCTGCCTTCCCTGCAGGTCAATATCCGGGCCGGGCGCCTGCCCCCGGCGGCGGCGGATGAACCCGTTTTCCTGCGGCTGCCTGTCAACCGGATTTAACCGGCGATCGCGGCGATCATCAGGCCGGCCCTGCGCGATAAGCTGTTGCATTCGCCTGCCAAACGGGCATTTTGGGGCGCATGACACATGCCCCCAATTTGCCCAAGGTCTGCATTATCGGCGCGGGCTGTTCTGGTTTTACGACCGCCAAGCGCCTTCAGGATTATGGCATCCCGTTCGACATCTTCGAAGCGTCGGATGATATTGGCGGCAACTGGTATTATGGCAACCCGAACGGGATGTCCGCCTGTTATAAAAGCCTGCACATCGACACATCGAAATGGCGGCTTGCCTTTGAGGATTATCCGGTGCCCGCCGACTGGCCGGATTATCCGCATCATGCGCAATTGCTGCGTTACTTCCACGATTATGTCGACCATTTCGGACTGCGGCCGCATATCCGTTTCAACACCCGCGTTGAAAAGGCGGTCCGCCGTCCCGAAGGTGGATGGACGGTGACGCTATCGACCGGGGCTGTGCAGGACTATGATGCCCTGGCCGTGTGCAATGGCCATCATTGGGCCGCCCGCATCCCGGACTATCCGGGCCAGTTTAACGGCCCGCAAATCCATTCGCACAGCTATCGCAGCCCGTTTGAGCCAATTGATTGTGTCGGCAAGCGGGTGCTGGTGGTGGGCATGGGCAACAGCGCGATGGACATTGCATCCGAACTGTCACAGCGCCCCATTGCTGAAAAACTATTCGTGTCCACGCGGCGCGGCGTTTGGGTTTTCCCCAAATATTACAAAGGCCAACCGCTCGACAAAAACCCTGCCCCGGCCTGGATGCCCAAATGGCTGCGCCAAAAGCTTGGCGAAAAAATGATCAAGGGCCTGGTCGGACGGATGAGCGATTATGGCCTGCCCGAACCTGAGATCGGCCCCTTTGAAAGCCATGGCACAGTGTCGGGTGAATTTTTGCTGCGCGCGGGATCCGGCGATCTTCAGATGAAGCCGGGCATTGATCGGCTTGATGGCGATGGCGTCATGTTTACCGATGGCAGCCGCGAAGTGCTGGACGCGATCATCTGGGCGACGGGATATGACATTAAATTCCCGTTTTTTGACGATCCCGACCTGCAAGCCGATGCCGACAACCGCCCGCCGCCGCTGTTCAAACGGATCATGAAACCCGGCGTGCCAGACCTGTTCTACATGGGCCTGGCCCAGCCGCTGCCGACGCTGGTGAACTTCGCCGAACAGCAGTCAAAGCTGGTCGCGGCCTATCTTGCGGGCCAATATCGCCCCCCCAGCGACAGCGAGATGACCCGGATTATCGCCGCTGACGAGGATTATTATACCGGCCAATATTATGCCGCACGGCGCCACACCATTCAGCTCGATTTCGACCATTATTGCCGGGCGTTAACCAAAGAACTGGCCCGCGGCGCCAAACGGGCGGCCGCGGCTGGCCATGCCTTGCCGCTTGCTGCACGGACTGCTGCCTGTTCATGAAACACGCTGCCCTGATGTTGACGCTGGCGGTGACGCTGGCCCCCGACCCGTCTTTTGGCGCCTCCTTCATCCGCCTGGGTGAAAATGCGAACAAGCGGGAAATTCTGGTCAATCCGGCGACGCTCAAGACCCTGCCCCCCATCCCAGAGGTGCGGGATTTTCCGGTTGTGCAAATCTCTGTCATCATGCGCGGGCCGCCGCCGCGCGGATCAACGGAGCGGGTTCGGTATAATTTTCATTGCCGCACCCGCAAAGCCGCTGCCGTGATCTATTATCGCGTGGCCAACGGGAAAAAATCCCATGACTGGCTTGGGGCCGATATCAGCATGAAATATCACCCGGTCGACCGCGGTGGGCTTGTTGAAATGGCGCTGAACTATGCCTGTGCGGGTGGCAAAATTGCGCCATCGGATACGCGCGCCACCGGATCGCGCAATGAAGAGGAAGATCGCGAGGAGCATGACGAATAATCCGGGAAGGATGAATTCGATTTCTTCGGATTGGCAAGCCCGCCCGCAACCTGCTAGCGCAGGGATATGCCATCGATAGCAGCCTCGGCATCGCGGGAAATTCTCACGCGCCTTCATGAAGTGATGGCGTCGCGGACGAGTGCACAGGTCAAGCTGAACCGCGTCGTGGCAATCATCGCAGAGGTTTTGCGCAGCGAAGTCTGCTCCATCTATCTGCGGCGCGAAGGCCTGCTTGAACTCTTTGCGACCAAGGGCCTGAAGCAAGAGGCCGTCCATGTGACGAAACTCGCCATGGGCGAAGGCCTTGTCGGCACGATTGCCGAACAGATCGCGACGCTCAATCTGGACGAGGCCACCAGCCACCCCGATTTCGCCTACAAGCCCGAAACCGGGGAAGAGCTGTTCCACAGCTTTGCCGGCGTACCGATCATCCGCAAGGAAGATGCGGTGGGCGTTTTGTGCGTGCAGCATGTGGAGCCGCGCAAATATGAAGAACTGGAAATCGAAGCGCTGCAAACCGTGGCGATGGTGCTGTCTGAATTGATCGCCAATGCCGGGCTGATCGACAATGCAGAGCGCCGGGGCAGCAAGGTGCAGGACACATCCGCCCAGCGCGTCGGCGGCCTGAAACTGGTGGATGGCATGGCATCGGGCTTTGCCGTGTTCCACCAGCCGCGCGTGACCATCGAACATACCGTGGCCGAAGATATCGAGGCGGAACGCCACCGTGTGTACGCAGCCTTTGATAAAATGCGCGAACAGATTGAGCGCATGGCCAGCGAAGCCGAATTCGGGGTTGAGGGCGAACATCGCGAAGTGCTCGAGATGTATAAGATGTTCGCCTATGACGAAGGCTGGCGTCGGCGCATCAACGAGGCGATTGACAGCGGCCTGACCGCCGAAGCCGCCATTGAACGGGTGCAGCAACGCACGCGGATGCGGATGCGCCAGATTGACGATCCATTGCTGGCCGATCGGATGCACGATCTGGAAGACATGGCGAACCGCCTGTTGCGGATCGTGTCTGGTCAGCTCGGCTCGGCGGCGCAGGCGGGGTTGCGGCAGGACACAATCCTGATTGCGCGCAATCTGGGTCCGGCGGAACTTCTGGAATATGACCGCCGGCGCCTCAAGGGCGTGGTGCTTGAAGAAGGGTCACTGACCGCCCATGTCACCATTGTGGCGCGGGCGATGGGCGTGCCCGTGCTTGGCCGCGTCAAAGGCGTGCGCCGGATGATCAGCGAAGGTGACCTTGTCCTGCTCGATGTCGGTCAGGCGGCGGCATTTATCCGCCCCAGCCCGGCGATGGAGCAAGCCTTTGTCAACCGGCTGGAAGCATCGCAAAAACGGCGCGCGGCCTATGCGGCGATGAAATCCATGCCGCCGGTGTCCAAGGATGATGTGCGCGTCACCTTGATGGTCAATGCCGGCCTGCGGGATGATGTGGCCCAGCTTGATGTGACCGGCGCCGACGGCATCGGGTTGTTTCGCACCGAATTTCAGTTCCTTGTGTCAGCCACCATGCCCCAGCGGGAACGCCAGCAGCGCTTATATCGCGATGTCATGGATGCCGCCGGCGACCGGCCGGTCATTTTCCGCACCGTGGACATCGGGGGCGATAAGGCGCTGCCCTATCTGCGTTTTGACGGCAATGAAGAAGAAAATCCGGCGATGGGCTGGCGTGCGCTGCGCCTTGCGCTGGAACGCGATGGCCTGATGAAGGCCCAGGCGCGCGCCTTGCTGGAGGCAGCGGCAGGCCGGACGCTGCACGTGATGTTCCCGCTGGTTTCTGAACCTTGGGAATTTGATGAGGCAAAAGCCATATTCGAACGACAACGCGCCTGGATGGTCAAACAAGGCCGGCAAGTCCCGCACCGCATTCTCTATGGCACGATGCTGGAAGTGCCGGCCTTGGCCGAGACGCTCGACATCATTTTGCCGCGCATTGATTTCATGTCGATCGGTACCAATGATCTGACACAATTCCTGTTCGCGGCTGATCGCGCCAACCCAAAGCTTGCCGAACGCTATGACTGGCTGTCACCGGCGATTTTGCGGTTTATCCGCCGCATTGTCACCAGTTGCAAAGCAGCGGGTGTGCCGGTGACGATCTGTGGGGAAATGGGTGGCCGCACGCTTGAGGCCATGGCGCTGCTCGCCATTGGCATTGACCGGCTGTCCATCACCCCGGCTGCGGTCGCCCCGGTCAAGGCGATGGTCCGTTCGCTCGATATTGGCGCTGCACGGACCATGATGGACGATCTTTTGACGACGCCACAAAAGGATATGCGCGGATATCTGAGCGACTGGGCCCGCCAGTCCGGCGTCGACATATGATTTTCAGCCTGCCGCCTAGTCTTCTAAGATTAGGAGAATATTATGCTCTTTCGCATTTAAGCGGCGTAGCTTACGAACAGCAGCAAGGCTTGGGGAGCACATGATGGTAGAGGCGTCAGACACTGGTCAATTGCCGCTGATCGACCGTGTCGGTCAGAAGCTGCAATCGGCGCGTCTCGCCGCGAACCTTGACCTCACCGACATTTCGGAACGCACGCGCATCCCCATGCGTCATCTGGACGCCATTGAACGCAGCGATTTCGGGGCCTTGCCCTCGTTTACTTATGCCGCTGGCTTTGTGCGTGCTTATGCCCGCACGGTCGGTTTGGATGAAGTCAGCCTGGCGCGTGACCTGCGGCTGGAACTGGGCCGCGAAACAGATGCCATGGCCGGTGGCATGGCCGATGAGATTGCGGATCCTGCCCGCATTCCGCCCCGCTGGCTGGCGCTTGCAGCGCTGTTGATCCTGATTCTGTTTGCCGGGGGCTATGCGCTGTGGCGATCCGCCTTGCTGCGCCCCGAGGCCCCGCTGACCGAACAAAGCGCCAAGCCGCCCCGGCCCGCCGCCCGTAAGGCGCCAGCACCCGTGGTTCCGGCGGTCATCCTCACCGCCAAGGCCGATGTCCGCCTGCGCGTTTTTGATCAGGGCGGCGCCGTTCTTTTTGACGGGGTGAAAAAGGCCGGCGAAAGCTTTCAGCTGCCCGCCAGCGCCCAGCAACCCATGCTCCAGACCGATCGGCTGGATCAGATCAGCATCTCCCTGGGTGGGGTGCCGATCACCCTGGACAGCGACGCCCCACAAAAGGTAACCGACTTTTCCCTGAGCGCCGCCGCGCTAAAACCACGGATAACTGCGCCTCAGCCGCCACAGGCCAGCGAACCGACCAACACGGCCGCGACACGCCAGCCTTGATCCTGAACCCGCTCTGGTCCACATAACAGCGCACGTCTTTTGTCATAAGGTTCACCGAACATGCGCAACGCCCTTATCTCGCTTGCCCTGCTGTCAGCCGTGGCTTCGGCCCCGCTCATCGCGCAGGACAAGACGATTGATGTGCGCGTCAATAAGCTGGAAAAGGAAATGAAGGCCGTCCAGCGCAAGGTTTTTCCGGGCGGTGTGCCCGTGCAGCCTGAAATTGTGCCGCCTGCAGCGGTCGCCGCAACGGCCGCCCCCGCCGCCAACCCGATCACCGATCTGACCGCGCGTATAGATGCGCTGGAAGGGCAGCTGCGGATGCTGACCGGGCAGGTCGAAACCGACAGCAACCGGATCCGCAAGCTGGAAGATGCCCTGAGATCGTTGGAGATGCGGACAAGCCAACAGCCGCTGGATGGGACGGCGCCAACAACGGCCGCGCCTGCCGCCACCGCGCCCATCACCGCAGCCCCCATGACCCAGGCCCCGGCACCAAGGCCCGTCATGGTTGAAACACCGGCCCCAAGCGCGGTCGATACCATCCCGATGACGGCCGCGCCCGCAGCACGCCCGGCGCCCCCGCCGCCGCCCAAGCCCAGCGCCAGCCCGGCCAAGGCACCCCCAGCCGCCGCCGCGACAACGACGGCGTCCGCCGCCAAGCGCAAGGCGCTGGTCGATGCGATTGAAATGCCGGCAACCGGCGATGCGATCGAAGATGCCTATAGCTATGCCTTCCGGCTGTGGCAGGCCAATCTCTATCCAGAAGCCCAGGCAAAGCTGAAGGAATTCATCACCAAAAATCCGCGCCACCGCCGCATCACCTATGCGCGCAACCTGCTGGGCCGGGCCTATCTGGATGAAGGCAAGCCTGCCTTGGCGTCGGTCGCATTCTACGACAACTACACCAAGAACCCCAAAGGCGAACGCGCCTCGGAAAGCCTTTATTATCTGGGCGTCTCGCTGACCCGGCTCAAGAAATTGCCCGATGCCTGCAAGGTGTATGACGAATTCCGCGATGTCTATGGATCTTCGGCGTCAGACGATCTGAAAAGCCGGGTGGCAAAGGGTCGCGCCGAAGCCCAGTGCCGCTGATCGCCAACCCGCCAGGCCTGGTGCCGCATTGGCGGGCGTGTGATTGATCCTGACCTTCTGAACCGGTTCCTCGCCGCGATTGATCGGCTGTTGCCCGACCGGACAACGCCGATCGGACTGGCGGTTTCGGGCGGGCCGGACTCGCTGGCCCTTGTCCTGCTTGCCCGCGCGGCCGGGCTGCGGATCGCTGCTGCAACCGTCGACCATGGCTTGCGGCCCGAAGCCGCCGCCGAAGCCGATTATGTCGCACAGATCTGCGCCGAACTGGGTGTGCGGCATCAGATCTTGCGGCTGACCCATCCGCCGACGGGCAATGTGCAGGCCTGGGCCCGGCGGGAACGTTATGCCGCGCTCAGCCGCTGGCAGGCCGATGGCCATCTGCCCTATCTTGCAACGGCGCATCATGCCGATGATCAGCTGGAAACCATGCTCATGCGTCTCAACCGGGGCGCTGGGGTAGGCGGGCTGGCCGGCATTCGCGCCGCACGCGGGGCCATTCTTCGCCCCCTGCTCGACTGGCGCAAGGCCGAGCTGGAGGCGCTGGTCGCCAAGGCTGGGCTGACGCCGGTGGCCGATCCGTCCAATAGCGATGATCGGTTTGATCGCGCCCGGTTGCGCAAGGCTCTGCGCGATGCGCCATGGCTGGATGCGCAGGCCGCCGCCCGCTCTGCACAGGCGCTGGCCAGCGCTGATGAGGCGCTTGATTGGGCAGCGGCACAGGCGCTGGCCGCGCGGCTGACAGCGCCAAGGGCAGGTCAAGTGCACCTTGACCCGCAGGACCTGCCTTTTGAGCTGCTGCGCCGCGTGGTGCGCACCTGCCTGATCCGCGTGCGGCCAGAAGCGGCCCCGCGCGATGATGAACTGCTGCGCCTTTTGCGCTCATTGCAGGATGGGCGTACAGCCACATTGGCCGGGGTGAAATGCAGCGGCGGCCCAGTCTGGAGCTTTGCCAAGGCACCCGCAGCCCGGCCTGTTGCAAGAAATTCCTGATTCGCAACATTGTCATTGGCCAAGGGACGCCTATCTTGTCTGTCGAAAGGCAGATCTGATTATGGACGAAAATAAGGGCCCCAACATGTCCCCATGGATGCGGAGCCTCGCAATTTGGGTGGCTATTCTTGCGTCCCTGGCCCTGTTCGTATCGATTTTCGATGGTCGCAGCGCCGGCGGCGATGGCCAGACCATTGCCTATTCCGATTTTGTGACCCGGGTTGAACAGGGCACCGTCAAATCGGTTGTCCAATCGGGCGATGTGATCACCGGTACGCTGAAAAGCGGTGATGAATTCAAAACCTATGCCGTGCCGGATCCGCAATTTGCCCAGCGCATGATTGGCGCTGGCGTGGAATTTACCGGCCAGCCCGAAGACAGCCCGTCCTTCCTGCAATTCCTGATTTATCAGTCGCTGCCGATCCTTATCTTCCTGGGGCTGGGCTATGTCATCATGCGCCAGATGCAAAAGGGCGCCGGCTCTGGCGCGATGGGCTTTGGCAAAAGCCGCGCGCGCATGCTGACCGAAAAGCAGGGCCGCGTGACCTTTGACGATGTTGCCGGCATTGATGAGGCGCGCGAAGAGCTTCAGGAAATTGTCGACTTTTTGAAGGACCCGGGCAAATTTTCCCGCCTGGGCGGCAAAATCCCCAAAGGGGCGCTGCTGGTCGGCTCCCCCGGCACAGGTAAGACGCTGCTTGCCCGCGCCATTGCCGGGGAGGCCAATGTCCCCTTCTTTACCATTTCCGGGTCGGACTTTGTTGAGATGTTCGTTGGCGTCGGCGCCAGCCGCGTGCGCGACATGTTTGAACAGGCCAAGAAATCGGCCCCCTGCATCGTCTTTATCGACGAAATTGATGCGGTTGGCCGTCATCGTGGCGCCGGCCTTGGCAATGGCAATGATGAGCGCGAACAGACGCTGAATCAGCTGCTTGTCGAAATGGATGGTTTTGAAGCGAACGAAGGCATCATCATCATCGCAGCCACCAACCGCCCGGATGTGCTGGACCCCGCCTTGCTGCGTCCCGGCCGCTTTGACCGGCAGGTGGTTGTGCCGCGGCCCGACATTGAAGGGCGCGAAAAGATTTTGTCTGTGCACATGAAAAAAGTGCCGCTGGCACCGGATGTCGATGCCCGTGTGATCGCGCGCGGCACGCCGGGCTTTTCGGGTGCAGACCTGGCCAATCTTGTCAATGAAGCGGCGCTGATGGCCGCCCGCAAGGGCAAGCGGCTGGTCGCCATGGCTGAATTTGAAGAGGCCAAGGACAAGGTGATGATGGGCACCGAGCGCAAGTCCATGGTGATGACCGAGGATGAAAAGCGCATGACCGCCTATCACGAGGCCGGCCATGCGATCGTATCGATCCATGAAGCGGCGTCAGACCCCATCCACAAGGCCACAATCATTCCGCGTGGCCGCGCTTTGGGGATGGTGATGCGCCTGCCAGAGCGTGATAATTACAGCTATCACCGCGACAAGATGTACGCCAACCTGTCGGTTGCGATGGGCGGCCGCGTCGCCGAAGAGCTGATCTTTGGTTATGACAAAGTCTCGTCCGGTGCCTCATCCGACATTCAATATGCCACCAATTTGGCGCGCGACATGGTCACGCGCTGGGGCATGTCGGACGTGCTGGGGCCGCTGCAATATGCCGAAGCGGATGAGGAAGTCTTTCTCGGCTATTCGATGAACCGCAGCCGGCAGATGTCGAACGAAACTGCCGTCATGATCGACCAAGAGATCAAGCGGATCGTCGAAGGGGGCTATAATCAGGCGAAGAAGCTGCTGAAAAAGCATCTGGACCAGCTGCATACGCTGGCCGAGGCGTTGCTGGAATTTGAAACCCTGTCCGGCGATGAGATCAAGGCGCTGCTGGATGACGGGACGCGTCCGGATCGATCAGGCACGGGCAAGCCGCAATTGACCTCGCTGCGTCCTGGTGGAACCTCCATTCCCAAAACGCGGCGGCGGCCATCGGTGAGCGGCCCTGCCGCCGAAGGGGCCTAAGCCTCTTTGAAAACGCTTTATTGCGATGAATCAGGTGGGGTGGGCCGCGGCGTCATGACGCTTGCGGCCCTCCTTATTTCCCCGGATGACGCCCATCGCATCACAGAGCGGTTTCGCGCGGTAACGGGGCGGCGCGATGAGATTAAAGGCAGCCGGATTGACTTGGGGGAACGGGCCTTTCTGATCGAACTGCTGGCCCAAACCGATGCCCGGGCGATGATTGGCATTGCCCTGTCCGCCACCCGGCCCGGCCCCGGCGAAGATCGGGGCCTGCACGATCTGCATGTCTATGCCGCCTTGCTGGATACCGTTGTGCAACGCCTGTTGCCTGATTTGGTGGATTGCCCGCATGTCCTGATTGATGACGGGCGTTATGGCGATGGCGTGATGGCGCTGATCCGCGCAGATGTGGCGGCGCGGCTGGGCACCTGTGGATCGGCCAATATGGCGCTGAGCCATGATGCCGATGGCCTGCAACTGGCCGATGTCCTTGCCAACACGTTTTTCACCCGCGCCTTGCCGGGCGATCGGCAGGCGCGCATGGCCGCGCTGGTCCAGCCCTTTATCGACGCCGGCCGATTTGAGATGCAGATTCTATCCGCTGAGGCCCAGCGCAATTATGAGCAGCGCAAAGAGCAGCAGGGCAGTTCCTGAAAAGGCGGCAAGCAAGGCGGTGCGCACCACCGCGCCCGCCCGGCCAATCTGATATGCGCCGCGCAATTGCCGATACATGTGAACAAGCGGGTAAAGGACAAGGATGGGGCCGGCCAGGGGCGCGGTTGTCGCAAACTGGATGCCAATGACGCACACCGTGGCAAGCAGCATCATGAACGCAATCGAATAGGTCACAAACACAGCATGGTCGAACATGGCAAGATCGCGCCGCCAGAAAAACAGCAACCAGATAAAGGGCACCGATATGGGGATGAGCGCCCAGGAAAATTTATAGGCGTTTGACTGAATTTTATAGAGCGTCAGTTGCGGGTTTTCCAAGGCATGGCGGGCGATGTCGTTCAGCGGGGCATAGCCCAGATCCAGCTTGACCGTATCAGCCTCAACCGCATCTGCCCCGAAAGACTGGGTTGCCCCGCGCAGCACCTGCGCCCCCAGCCGGGTATTGCGCATATCCGCATCAATCTGCGCGGTCGGCTGACCTGCCTTGACCGCCGCGGCACGGGCCGCCGCCAGACGGGCGATCTCTATATCCGCACGGCGCTGTTGCACCTTTAATCGCCGTTCAGCGACGGCTTTTGCGGTCCGCGCGGGTGGGCCTGCATCCAGGCTGCGGCGCAGCGCGGCATTGCGCTGGCGTTCGGCCTGCACCCACTGATCATCATCGTCCGGACGTGCCGCCATCGCCGTTTGGAGCAGGGCATCCAGCGCGGCCATTTCGGCCTTGTCCTCATCCAGCGCAGATGCCGCTTGGGCGGCCGTTAAGGGGCGGTCCGCATCCGAAAAGCGGGGTGCCATTGAGCTGAAGATCGCCACCATCAAAAAGACGCTGAACAGAAACAGCGCAAAAGGTGAGACGAACTTGGCCCGTTCACCATGGACATAACGGCGGGTCAGATCACCCGGCCGCCAGATGAGCAGCGGCAATGTGCGCCAGATTTTGCCATCAAAATGAAAGACGCTGTGTGCCAGGTCATCGCCAAAGGCGCCCAATGTGCGGTGCACCTTCGCCTTTTGGCCACAGGCGCTGCAATATGTGCCAGCCAGTTGTGCGCCGCAATTCAGGCAGTTGCCGTCACCGGCCGTCGGCGCGCCTGTCGCCCCCGGCTCAACCGTGCGGGCCAGCAGCGCCCCCGTCGCAATATCCCCGATGGCATCCATCTCTCCAGCCATGACGGCCTTATGGCAGTGGCCAGGCCGCATGTCACCGGTTTTGCGTTTTTCCGGCCCCTTTGCTACCCCGCCGCCATGGCTGACCCCGAAACCCCTGCCGCGCTGATCACGGATATGGCGCGCCGTGCGCGTGCCGCGGCCACGCATTTGGCGCAAACACCTTCTGCCACCAAGGCCAAGGCTCTGCAGGCGGCGGCCGCTGCACTGCGCACGAGCAGCGCCGCCATCTTGGAAGCCAATGCCCGTGATGTCGCCGCAGCGACCCAGAATGGCCTGTCTGCCGCGATGATTGATCGCTTGCGGCTTGATCCGGCCCGGCTGGAGGCCATGGCCCAGGGCGTGGCCGCCGTGGCCCAGCTTGACGATCCGGTCGGCACCGTCATCGACACGTCCGAACGGCCCAATGGCCTGCGCCTGTCGCGTGTGCGCGTGCCGCTGGGTGTGATTGGCATCATCTATGAAAGCCGCCCCAATGTGACGGCCGATGCCGCCGCTTTGTGCCTGGCATCGGGCAATGCCGCGTTGCTGCGCGGGGGAAGCGAAGCCGTCCATAGCAATCGTGCGATCTTTGCCGCGTTCCAAGCTGGCCTCGTCACGGCCGGGCTGCCCGCCGACGCCGTCCAGCTTGTCCCCACACAGGACCGGGCCGCCGTTGGCGCCATGTTGCAGGCCCATGGCCTGATCGACATCATCATCCCGCGTGGCGGCAAGGCGCTGGTCGCCCGCGTCCAGACAGAGGCCCGTGTTCCGGTGCTCGCGCATCTCGACGGGATCAACCACAGCTATGTCGACAAAGCGGCTGATCCTGTCCAAGCGGCAGCCCTGGTCGTGAACGCCAAAATGCGGCGGACCGGCATTTGCGGCGCCACCGAAACGCTGTTGATCGACCGCGGCTTTGGGGATCCGGCAAAAATCGTCAAGGCGCTGGCCGATGCCGGCTGCGAAGTGCGCGGCACCGCCGAGGTGATGGCGCTTGACCCGCGCGTCGTGCCCGCAACCGACGATGATTGGGACACCGAATATCTCGATGCCATCTGCACCGCTGGCTTTGTGGATGGCGTTGCCGGGGCCATGGCGCATATCGCCGCGCATGGATCGCACCACAGCGATGCCATCATCACCGAAGACCCTGAGGCGGCGGAGACATTTCTGGCCGGAGTCGATTCGGCCATCGTCATGTGGAATGCCTCCACCCAATTTGCGGATGGTGGCGAATTTGGGCTGGGCGCTGAAATTGGCATTGCTACCGGGCGGCTTCATGCCCGCGGCCCTGTCGCGCTGGAAGGGCTGACCACCTATAAATGGGTTGTCCGGGGGACCGGGCAGGTCCGGCCCTGATCCGCACCGGCCTTCTTGGCGGGTCGTTCAACCCTGCCCATGCAGCGCACCGGCAGATCAGCCTAAGGGCCGCCAAGGCGCTTGGTCTGGACGAAGTCTGGTGGCTGGTTTCGCCCGGAAATCCGCTGAAACCCAAGGCAGGCATGGCGCCATTGGCCGCGCGCCTGCGGTCGGCCCGGCACATGGCCCGGCGCAGCCCGATCCGCGCCACGGCCATCGAGGCAGAGCTGGGGACGCGCTATACCGTGGATACATTGCGGGCGCTGAAGGGCCGTTACCCCAAACGCGCCTTTATCTGGTTGATGGGGGCGGACAATCTGGCCCAGTTCGGGGCGTGGAAAAACTGGCGTGGCATTGCCCGGACGATGCCGATTGCAGTCATCGCCCGTCCGGGATATGATGCACCTGCCCAGGCGAGCCGCGCCATGGGTTGGCTTCGGGGCTTCGTCCGTCCCCGGTCAGCCGCACCAATGTGGACGATGTGGAGACCGCCGGCGCTCGTGCTGCTGCGCTTTCGCCCCGATAAGACCTCCGCCACTGCGCTGCGCCGGGACAATCCCGACTGGTCGCGCGCTTACCCGAAAACCCCTTTGCGCGACGCAGTGACGCGTCGCCTTGTTGATTGAGGACCGATTTTGCCCGCTGCCCCCAAACGCAAGACTGCCCAAGACGCAGACCCGGTCGAAGCCCTGCACAAGCTTATTCTGGAATCGCTGGAAGATGATCAGGCCGTGGAAACGGTGTCCATTCCGCTCGCCGGAAAATCGGCCATTGCCGACCATATGGTGATCGCCAGCGGTCGGTCGACTCGGCAGGTCGCCTCTATGGCGCAGAAATTGCAGGAAAAGATTAAGCAGCAATGTGGACGCATTGCCCGCGTGGAAGGCCTGCCCAATGCCGATTGGGTGCTGATCGACGCTGGGGATGTGATCGTCCATTTGTTCCGCCCCGAAGTGCGCAGCTTTTACAATCTCGAACGCATGTGGGCGTTCGGCGACGCACCGCCCGCTTGAAGCTGCACATCATTGCCCGCGGCAAAATGGGCCGCTGCCCCGAAGCGGACCTGATCGCGCGCTATTCCAAAAGGTTAAGCTGGCCGTTCCAGATCACCGAACTGCCCGATCTGGGCGGCAAGGCCCCGCCCCTGCTGCCCGGCACAATCATCCTGGCCATGGATGAAACCGGGGAGCAGCTGACCTCGCTGGCGCTGGCGCAGCGGCTTGAAAAATGGCGCGATACCGGCACGCGCGAAGTGCGCATCCTGATTGGTGCGGCCGATGGCCTGACGCCAGAAGAACGCGCCAGTGCCCAGCAATTCCTTGCCTTTGGGAAGGCAACCTGGCCGCATATGCTGGCCCGCGCCATGCTGGTCGAACAGCTTTATCGCGCAACCAGCATCATCGCCGGTCATCCATACCACCGGGAAGGGTGAGGCGGCGGCCCAGCAACAGCCGCCGTTCAAGCCCCGCGTTCGCGCGCCACTTCGCGCCAGCCAATGTCACGGCGACAAAAGCCTGTCGGAAAATCCACAGCATCGACCGCGGCATAGGCGCGGGCCTGTGCTTCGGTGACAGTCTTACCCCGTGCGGTGACATTCAAAACCCGGCCGCCATTGGCAATCAACTGCCCGTCTTTCAATGCGGTCCCGGCATGGAAGATCATCGCGTCGGGTGTGTCGGGCAGATGGATCACGCCGCCCTTTTCCGGTGTTCCGGGATAGCCG
>JBJOJQ010000146.1:0-4645 GCA_046046525.1 Pseudomonadota bacterium | reverse complement strand
AGACGGTCGGCCTGAGCCTTGATCCGATAGCTGCGGGCCAGGGACAGATCATTCTCGCCAAATCCGGGCAGGTCCGGCGCGATCAGCCGATAGCGATCGGTGATATGCGGGGCGGCCATCGACCAATGGTCCTTATCCGCGCCAAAGCCATGGACCAGAACGACAACTTCACCATCTTTCGGCCCGCCTTCCAGATAAGGCCACTCAATATCGCCGACACGGACGGTCTTGCGGACAAGGCGTCCTTTGCGGCGGATGGCGGCCTGAACCTGTCGGAACAGCACCGCCGGGGCAAAGGCATAGAGCAAAACCGGGATCGCAAGGATCAGGATGATCAAAAGAAGAAGAAGGTTCATGGGATGGCCTATGGATAAAATGGGGGCAGGGTCAGGATATGCGCTGATCAATCCATGACAGAACGCCGTCGATGACGTCATCGCGTTCCGGTTCATTGAAGATTTCGTGATACATGCCCTTCAGCAGCCGGAATTCCTTGTCGGTCGATGACACCAGGTCCGACAGGCGGCGCCCGCCTTCGGCCGCAGCCAGCTTGTCTTCGCTGCCATGTGCGATCAGCAATGGAATCCGGATCTGGCCTGCATTGGCCTGAAGATGCTCCATCGCATCCAGCATTTCGGCGGCCATGCGTGCGCTCATCTTTCCTTTATGGACCAGCGGGTCCTCCAGATAGCGGGCGACCACATCCGGGTCGCGGCTGATGGCGGTCGCATCCAGCTGGATCAAGCCGGCATGGGGGGCGAGCTTTGACAACAGCCGGCCAATGACGCGGGTCGCCGCCGATGGCGGCGTGCCCGGTTGAACGGCAGGGCCGGACAGAACAGCAGCGGCATAGCCATCCTGATGGGTGAGCAGGTGCGACGCGCCAATCAATCCGCCCATGCTATGGCCAATCAGGACACGCGGCAGGCCAGGGCATGTCGCCCGTGCGTGCGATAACAACGCGGCCATCCCATCCAGAAATATCGAAAAAGATGGCACATAGCCGGGCTCACCATCCGAATTGCCATGGCCCCAATGGTCCAGCGCAAAAACGGCAAGCCCAACATTGTTGCAGCGCCGGGCAAAATAATCATAGCGGCCAAGATGTTCGGCATAGCCATGGGCCAGGATCAAAATGGCATGAGGCGGCGTGCTGGGCATCCATGTCTGATGAAAGAGCTTGGCGCCCATGGCGCGCGACGGCGCAGATAGCGTCAGCGCACCCGTGCTCACTCCCATAAACTGTCTCCTGTTGCCCGTTTTCGGGTCCGAAGCTGTTTATGTCGGCAGGTGACGCGCCTGTCCAAGATTATTTCACAGGAAAATCAACACCAGGTCCGTCGACCGCGACGATCGCCGGGCGCGCTGATCAGGCCGCGGAGGTGAGGGCGGGCTGCACATCCGGATCAAGCCCGGCCATGCGTTCGGCAGATTTGATTGTGTTTTCAAGCAGCATCGTGACCGTCATCGGCCCAACGCCGCCGGGAACCGGCGTGATCGCCGAGGCGCGCCAGCGCACCCCTTCAAAATCCACATCTCCCGTGATGCGCCCATCGGGCAGGCGGTTGATGCCAACATCAATGACAACCGCGCCGGTTTTAACCATTTGCGGCAAGATGAGATTGGGGACGCCTGCGGCCACCACCAGAATATCGGCAAGGATGGTATATTGCGCCAGATCGCGGGTTTTGGCGTGGCAGATCGAAACGGTCGCATCGCGCGCCATCAGCATCAGCGCCATGGGCTTGCCGACAATATTGCTGGCCCCGACAACCACGACATTCTGGCCTTCAATCGGGATATTCTCACTTTCCAGCAATTTGACGACGCCATAGGGCGTGCAGGGTGAAAAGACGGTGTTTCCGGTGACAAGGCCGCCGACATTATACAGGTGAAAACCGTCAACATCCTTTTCAACCGCAATGGTTTCCAACACCTTGGCCATGTCGATATGCGGCGGCAGCGGCAATTGGACGAGAATGCCGTGGATCATGGGGTCGGCATTCAGTTGTTCAATCCGGTCGAGCAGCGCGTCATTGGTGATTGTGGCCGGGAAACGATCGGTCTGGCTGCGAATGCCAACGGCTTCACATGCGCGCACCTTATTGCCAACATAGACAGCCGACGCCGCATCATCACCAACCAGGATGACAGCCAAACCCGGTGCCATGCCGGCGCGGGTCAGCGCCTGCACCCGGCCCAGATAGTCCTGACGCAGCTTTGCGGCGAGTTTTTTTCCGTCAATCAGCTTGGCAGTCATGTAAATTCCCGTTCTTTATTGTATGTCTTACATACAATATTGCCGCATGGCAAGTCCGTCAGTGCGCGCCGCCGCCCGCCATGAAGCGTCCGGTGGGGCGCGGGGCCAGCCATGGCACCCAGGCCGCCACAAATAACACAACAGCCGCAATCAAGAAGACATGATTTGATCCAAGCGTTGCCGCCTGGGCATCGACCAGACGCTCAATCGCGGCGCGGGCCTGATCTGGGCTGAGGCCCGCTGCCTGCAATTGCGCCATGGTCGCGCTGGCATTGTTGAGCACGCCGGACAGAAGGTCCCGGTTCACATTGGTCGCATCGTCCCACATGGACGCGGCAAGCGCGGTGCCAACAGCACCGCTCACGGTGCGCATAAAGCTCAGGATTCCGGCGGCTGACGCGGTTTCATGGGCGGGCACAGACGACATGGCAAAGGACATCAGGCCGATAAAGAAGAAGGGCATGCCAAAGCCCTGCAACAATTGAGGCAGGGCAAAGGTCCAGAAATCGCCATCGGTCGTCCATTGGGTGCGCAGGATGGAGACCGCCACCAGCCAAAGCATGCCAGCCGTGATGCAGATGCGCACATCAAAACGGTCCATCAACTTGCCCGCTATCGGGGCCATGACCACGGCGAAGACACCGACAAAGGCCATGGCATAGCCCGATTGCGTCGCGGTGTAGCCGATGACCGATTGAAGCCAGAGCGGAACGAGCACGATCATTGAGAACATGCCGCCAAAGCCAAGCGCGATCCCGATCGTCCCGGCCCATAATGTTCGATGCCGCAGAACCCTGAGGTCCACCACCGGGTGGCTGTCCGTCAATTCCCAGATCACAAAGGCAATGAACCCAAGAACAGCAACGATGGCGAGCGCCACGATGCCTGCGGAATTGAACCAATCATATTCGCGGCCCAGATCAAGCATGAGCTGAAACGATGCGACCCAGACGACCAAAAGGCTAAGGCCCACGGTATCGATCCGTTCCTTCTGAACGGGGGTTTCATACCGGGCGACCAGTTGAGACACGAGGAACAGGCACAGCAGAACCACGGGCAGGTTGATGTAAAAAATCCACGGCCAGGACCAGTTATCGCTGATCTGGCCGCCGATAATGGGCCCGAAAATCGGCGCGGAAATCGTCGTCATGCCCCATAACGCCATGGCGCTGCCCATTTTATCGGGGGGGAAGATCCGCATCATCAACGTCTGGGTCAGCGGCATCAAAGGGCCACCGGCCAGGCCCTGCATCACCCGAAAGGCAACCAGCAGCTCAATCGTGCGCGCCATCCCGCACAGCACCGAAAACAGCGCAAATCCGGAAAGTGAAAAAATCAGCGTCCGATATGTCCCGAACCGATTGGCCAACCAGCCGGTCAATGGCACGGTAATGGCTTCGGCCACGGCATAAGACGTGATTGTCCAGGTACCCTGGCTGGGGGAGACGGCAAGGCCGCCCGCAATATGGGGCACCGACACATTGGTGATCGTTGTATCAAGGATGACGATAAAATTCGCCAGCGCCAGCGCGATTGCGGCAAGCGTCAGCCGAAAACCGGTCAGCGGGGCAAGTTTGTCGTCCGCCATTAGTCGCGCGTGTCGATCACGGCGTCCATCGACAGGCCGACCCGCAAGGGGTGCGCCTGGACTTCTTTGGGATCAAGCCGGATGCGGACGGGCAGGCGCTGCACAACCTTCACCCAATTGCCTGTCGCATTTTGCGCCGGGATCAGGGCAAAGGCTGCACCTGTGCCCCCGGCAAAACCCTTGACGGTGCCATGGAAAACAACGCTGCGGCCATAGAAATCAGATGTCAGCTCCACCGGTTGGCCGGGCCGGACATTCTTCAACTGGCTTTCCTTGAAATTGGCATCGACAAAAACGGCGTCGGTTGGAACCAGCGTCATCAACGGGCTGCCCGCCTGGACGCGCTGGCCAATCTGCACCTGCCGATTGGTGACAACGCCGCTAATCGGCGCCCGAATGATGGTGCGCGCAAGGTTAAGCCGGGCCTGTTGCAGGCGTGCCCGGGCAGCCGCCACATCGGGGGCTGTCTCTGCGGTGACGCCATCGGTCAATGCCCGGTTGGCCGCCAGATCCCCGACGGCGGAGGCCTGTGTTGCCATTGCCGCTGTCAGGCTGGCACGGGCTTGGTCCAGTGCGGCCTTGGCTTGGTGCGCCATGGCGCGGGCGCTGGTCAATTCTTCGGCGGAAATGGCACCGGCAGGGGCCAGTGCGTCGCGCCGGTCCAGAGCGGTTTTGGCTTTGGTGTAATCCGCTTCGGCGGCGGCAACGCGGGCGCGGGCCTGCGCCATATCGGCGGCGCGTGCGCTCAGCCGGGCCTCAAGTGCCGTGTTGCCAGCCGACGTCTGCCGAAACCGCTG
>JBJOJQ010000084.1:0-2946 GCA_046046525.1 Pseudomonadota bacterium | reverse complement strand
CTTGAAAAGCTGGCACTGGTGACAGCCGCCGCAACGGTCGAGGCGGTTCGTAAGGTCTGCTACCGGGGGTGACCCAGCCGGGCAGTGCCGATGTTTGATATGCAGCCGTCCCAGCCGCTGGCGCGGCTGCTGCTCGGCTATGCCCCGCGCGATGCACGGGCGCGGCATCGCCTGTGCTGGTTGCTGGATGAGCGTTTGGCCGGGGTTCTGCGCACCGTTCGGGACCCCAGCCTTGCCGCCATTCGCATGGCATGGTGGCGCGACGCCCTGGTCAATGGGGATCTGTCCAAAGGCCGGGGGGAGCCGCTGATCGAAGCCTGGCGCGCATCGGGCCTGACCGCGCATGATGCCGCGGCCATTGATGCGATGATCGACGGCTGGTCGGCCTTGATTGGGGATGCCCCGCTCAGCGATGATCTTCTGATCGCATATGCCCAAGCGCGCGGCGGCGGTCTGTTCGACCTCTTGGCCGGGCCGGACACGGCGGTGTCGCCACCGGCCCGTCGTGCCGCGGGCAGCCTGTGGGCGCTGTGGGATCTGGCAGGCCATATCTCATCGGCCGAGGCGGCGGCGCAATCGCTCCGTCTGGCGCACCGTTATCAGGCCGAGGCCGTGTTTGACCGGACATCACAGGCCCGTGTTCTGCGCTTGGCCACGCGCGTGGCGGCTGCGGATATGGCGCGCACGACGCCCGGCCCAATCCGCTTTGGCCTGCGCCATTATCTGACCATCTGGCGCGATACGCTGTCCTTTTAGCGCGGCTGGACAGGCCGGTGATTTGCTGTCATGTGTCGCATTCATACAAAATGAGGGCGCGTCATGTGGCGGTATGTTGTGGGGGGTGCAGCGATCGTGATGCTCATCGGCACGGGATTTTTCCTGTCACGAAAAATGGCCAACAGCCAGGTGATCGTGCCGCCACCGCCCGCGGCCGTTGCAGATGGCGGCGTCGCCCTGTCACAAGCCCCTAAAGCGGATGATCGCAGCCGAGAGGCACGCCGTTTTGACCGGTATGACAGTGATCAAAATGGCCGGATTGGCGCGGCCGAGTTTCTGGCATCGCGGCGCAAGGCCTTTGCCCGGATAGATCGCAATGGCGATGGGCAAGTCTCTTTTGATGAATATGCCGCCAAGGCGGCTGAACGCTTTAGCAAGGCGGACAAGGACCGATCTGGCAGTCTTGATCGGCCCGAATTTGCAGCGACCAAGCCGGCGCGGAAAAGCCGGCCAAAGCCCAATTGCGCGCCGGCACCTCAGCCAGAAACGACAGCAGAAACGGGGGCGGAGGCCTGATCACCCGCATCAGCGCCTGTCCATTGGCCAAAGGCCTGGCGGGCGCGATCGGTGTACATTTGCTTGCGATCGGACTTGCGCGTTGTGCCTGACAGCGGCGGAAACAGGCCAAAATTCACGTTCATCGGCTGGAATGTATCGGCATCCGCGCCGCCTGTGATATGCCCCAAAAGCGCGCCCAGGGCGGTTTCGGCCGGGGGCAGGGCTGGGGCGGACCCGCGCAGCTCATCGATCCAGAAGAGCGCCGCCAGCAGGCCAATGGCTGCACTTTCAATATACCCTTCGCAGCCCGTAATCTGGCCGGCGAACCGGATTGTCGGGCGCGATTTCAGGCGCAATGAGGGATCGAGCAGCTTGGGCGATTTGATGAAGGTGTTGCGATGCAGCCCGCCCAGCCGCGCGAATTGCGCGTTTTCAAGGCCGGGGATCATGCGGAAGATGCGGACCTGTTCCGCATGTTTCAATTTGGTCTGAAAGCCGACCATGTTCCACAAGGTGCCCAGCGCATTGTCCTGCCGCAGCTGCACCACCGCATAGGGCCAGCGCCCGGTTTTCGGATTGTCGAGCCCCACCGGCTTCATCGGGCCATGGCGCAGGGTATCGACGCCCCGTTCTGCCATCACCTCAATCGGCATGCAGCCGTCGAAATAGGGCGTATTCGCTTCCCAGTCCTTGAAACTGGTCTTGTCGCCGGCCAGCAAGGCCGCGTGGAAGGCCAGATATTGGTCCTTGTCCATCGGGCAGTTGATATAATCCTTGGTATCGCCCTTGTCCCAGCGGGAGGCCATCCAGGCGATGTCCATGTTGATCGTGTCATGGTGCACAATCGGCGCCAGGGCGTCGAAAAAGGCCAAAGCCTCTTCGCCCGTCTCTGTCGCAATGGCCTGTGCCAGCGCCGTTCCCGTGAGCGGGCCGGTTGCGATGATCGCCGGGCCGTCGGGCAGCGTGTCGATGCGTTCGCGCACCAGGTGAATGTTCGGATGTGTCGCAATGGCCTGTGTCACGGCCGCTGTATAGCCATCCCGGTCCACCGCCAGCGCAGACCCCGCCGGCACGCGATGCGCATCTGCACAGGTCATGATGAGCGAGCCAAGCCGCCGCAATTCCTGGTGCAGCAGGCCAACGGCATTGCGATCGGCGTCATCGGATCGAAAACTGTTGGAACAGACGAGTTCGGCCAGATCTTCGGTCTGGTGCGCCGCCGTCTGTTCGCCCGAACCGCGCAGTTCCGACAGGCGCACGCGCACGCCTGCCTCGGCCAATTGCCAGGCAGCTTCCGAACCGGCAAGTCCGCCGCCAATCACATGAATGTCATGGGTCATGCCGCAGCCTTTAGGCGAGGGCGGCGCACAAGGCGAGGGGGGATTGGCGGACTTTGTCTGGACAAGCCGTGACTTGCACGGCACCTGTATTGCACATGGGGATGGGGGGGGCATCATGACACATCATCGCACTGCGGACTGGGCGCATCTGGCGGCGCTGATTGCTGGGATCAGCTATCTTGCGGCTGTTTATGCAGAATTGACCGGGCCGCTGATTATCGTCTGGAAAGGTTTGGGCGTCGGCCTGCTGGCGCTTTTTTGCGCCCGTGCCGTCCCAAGCCAGCAAGGTTGGCACATCGCCACCATCATGGCCTTTGGCGCGGCGGGGGAT
>JBJOJQ010000050.1:0-2582 GCA_046046525.1 Pseudomonadota bacterium | reverse complement strand
ACCACGCCGGCTGGGCTGATCAGGGATTTGACAGCGCGCGCAATGGCGTTAACCCACAGGCATGACATATATTCGCTTTGCCCTGCCGCTGATCGCCCTTGCCTCTGCCCATCCTGCCATGGCGGCAACGCCGGAACAGGTCGCCCGCGCAGCGTTGAAAAACGCGCCTGTTGTCGATGGCCATAATGATGTGCCGGAGCAAATCCGGGCGCGTTTTGACAATGATTTCACCAAATTCGATTTCCGCGACACCAGCAAGACGGGCGATGCCACACGCATTGCCATGCACACGGACTTGCCCCGGCTGCGCAAAGGCATGGTGGGTGGCCAATTCTGGTCCGTCTGGGTCCCGGCCAGCCTGCCAGAACCAGCGGCGGTTCAACAGGTTACAGAACAGATCGACACCGTCCATCGGTTGATTGCGGCTTACCCCAAGGATCTGAGCCTCGCATTAACCGCAGCGGACATTCAAAAGGCCTTTAAATCGGGCAAGATCGCTTCGTTGATTGGCATGGAGGGCGGTCATTCCATTGGCTCCTCGCTGGCTGTCTTGCGGCAAATGTACCGCGCAGGTGCGCGCTACATGACGCTGACGCACAGCAAGACAACCGCCTGGGCCGATAGCGGCACAGATGCGCCGCGCTTTGATGGCCTGTCGCCCTTTGGCGTAGCAGTTGTCAAGGAAATGAACCGGATCGGGATGCTGGTGGACCTGAGCCATGTTTCGGAAGCGGCGATGCACGACACGCTTGATGTGGCAACAGCCCCCGTCATCTTCAGCCATAGCGGCGCGCAGGCGGTGGATGGCCATGGCCGCAATGTGCCCGATGCCGTTCTGAAGCGCCTGCCGCAAAATGGCGGCGTCGTCATGGTGGTGCTGTTGCCCGATTATGTGAGCGAAACCGTCCGGCAATGGGCGGCCAACCGCGCGGGGGAAGAGGCGCGCTTGCAAAAGCTGCTGCCCTTTGATCCTGCCGGGGTGTCTCGCGGCCTTGATGCCTGGGAAAAGGCAAATCCCCGGCCCTCAGCCAGCATCCAGCAAGTGGCTGATCATGTTGATCATATCCGCAAAATTGCCGGGATCGACCATATCGGCTTGGGCGGGGATTATGACGGAATGGACAGCGCCCCTGTCGGCATGGAGGATGTCTCTGGCTATCCCAATTTGTTCATCGAACTGGCCAAGCGCGGCTATAGCCAGGCAGATCTTGAGAAAATCGCCAGCGGCAACATCATCCGCGCCTTGCGGGCAGCCGAACAGACGGCCGCCGCCATGGCGCACATCCCAGCCGGTGAAGCGCGCCTGAACAGCGATCAGCGCTGATCCAGCGCCGAACCGGCGGCATCACCCTTTGCGGTGCACCCAAAGATGGTGCGCGCCAACAATCACCGCGCCGATCAGCACGCCGAACAGGCCAGACCCGATGGCATGGACCGTCCAGTCCACCATCCCGGGCGCCACCGGGGCGGCGGCCGCTGCGGCCTGCGCCGCGCCGTCAATCCAGCCTGGGATCGGGGTCAGGTGAAATTCATGCAGGCCATGCACGAAGATGCCGCCGCCAACCCAGATCATCGCCGCAATGCCAATACCGGATAGGCCGGTCAGCAGCTTGGGCATCGCCCGCACCAGCCCAGACCCCAGCGTGAATTGAAAGCCGCGCCCACCCCGCGCGAGATGCAGACCAATATCGTCCATTTTCACGATCAGGCCCACCATCCCATAAACGCCGACCGTAATGGCAAGCGCCACGATGCCAAGGATGGCCGCCTGCAAGGCGATGGTCTGGTCCGCCACCTCAGACAAGGCAATAGCCATAATCTCGGCCGACAGGATGAAATCGGTGCGAATGGCGCCAGATACCATCTGCGCCTCATGCTCGGCGCTTGACAGCAGAGCCTCAGCCTCTTCAGCCGAGGGGTCTGCCGGATGAAATGCCTCCAGCAATTTTTCAACGCCTTCAAAACATAAATAGCTGCCACCCGCCATCAAAATGGGCGTAATCGCGCCGGGCAGGAAATAGCTGAGCAGCAACGCCGCGGGCAGAATGAAGAACAGCTTGTTGCGCAGCGACCCCTTGGCGATGCGGTAGATCACCGGCAATTCGCGATCCGGCGTAAAGCCAGTCACATAACGCGGTGTCACCGCCGTATCGTCAATCACAACGCCCGCCGCCTTGGCGCCGGCACGTCCGGCAGCCGCGCTGACATCATCGATCGATGCCGCTGCGACCTTGGCAATCATGGCAATATCATCAAGCAAGGCAGCAAGGCCGGATGCCATGGCACGTCTCCTGTTTCATTCACGCAAAGGCCGGTTAGGCATGAAGCCACCTGTCTGTCCATATGGCAGACCCAAGGTGCGGCAAAGACCCTTGCATAAGCCTTGGACGGGCCATGTTTTTGACGCGACTGTGATATGGTCGGCCGCCAGATGAGCCCGGTGTCGCAAAGGACGCGATCACGATTCACCGCCATAACGGCTCGGTTCGTCGCTGCGGAGGAATCGTTCGTCGCAAGGTGGGTGGTGACCTGACACGCGCCTGCTAGGGAAGGTGTTCAAGAGAGGGACGTACAGCACATGG
>JBJOJQ010000021.1:0-3743 GCA_046046525.1 Pseudomonadota bacterium | reverse complement strand
CCCATCTTGCCCTTGTGCGGATCAATTGAGGCAAAGGGAATGCAGATGTCATCATGCTTGGCGGCAAAGTCTGCAATTTCATAATTGCTGATCCGCTTGGCCCCGATGCCGCTTTCGCAATCGACCGTGAATAAGCAAAAGGCGATTTGCTGTTCGCGATAAATTTCAACGATTTCCGGCATTTTCGGGCGCTCCCGCGGCGCCTTGAAATAGGCGCTGGCCGCATCGAAAAACTTGCCCATCACGGGGTCTTCCGGGTCATGGCAGGACACTTCGGCATGCACATGGACATCGATGGCTTTGATCTTGGACAGGTCAATCACGCGGCGGACTCCAGATTTTCGGGTTGGGATGTGGCCAGTTTTTCAACCAGCCGGTTGTAAAGGGTGATGCCCTTATCATGCGCTATGGGCATGATGCGAGGATCGGGTGTGGCTGCAATCACGCGCTGCTGCGCCTCAATCATGCGCTTATCCTCTGCAAAGGCGGCACCTGCCATCGTCATCATGGCATCGCGCTTGGCCAGATCGCCATCGCGGACATGCGGCCCCCAGGAAAAGAAATAACGGCTTGTCTGCGCCGCCATGGGCGTGACGGCCTGGCTGGTAAAATTCAGGCCGGACACAGCATCCGCGAGGGCGGGCGCCTCCGCCCCCAGCCGCGCGGCCGTCCCCAGCGGATAATTGCCGGACCACATCAACAAAATGCCCGGGATCAAAAAGTCATAGCTTTGATAGGATTCCATCGCGACATCGCTTGGATTGCGCGGTGATCCCGCCGGATTGGGCAGCCAGCGCGTCACCCGTACCCCGCGATCCAGCGGCGTAATCTTGGGCGGATGCGCCGCAAATTCCGATCCCGCGCCAAAACTGGCCGCGTGAACAAAGGTCAAATGGCTGAAATCCAAAAGATTATCGCAAATCAGCCGCGCTTCGGCCGCATAATCAAGCTGGCCATGGCCCAAAATCCAGTCGGGGTCAGACAGGCCGATAGCCGGCGGGATCAAGGCGGGATCGGCCAAGCCCGCCTCCCCCATCCAGATCCAGATCCAGTCATGCCGGTCGATGACGGGATAGGCGCGGACACGCGCCTGCGCCGGCACAATGTCTTGCCCCGGAATCTCCACCACCTGCCCGTCTGATGCGAACATCAGGCCGTGATACATGCAGCGCAAATGCGGGCCTTCACACCGGCCCAGCGACAACGGGGCCAGCCGATGGACGCACCGGTCCTCCAGCGCAGCCAGCTGCCCCGTTTCGCTTGTCCAAAGGACGATCGGCTCACCCAGGATAGAGGTGGCAAAAGGCTTTGCCACCTCCAGATCGCGGCTCCAGGCCGCGACATACCAGGCGTTCCGAACATAGGTCATCAAAGCTGGATGATCACCGTCTTGGTTTCGAGATAGGCTTCCAGACCCTGACGGCCCTGTTCACGCCCAAGACCCGATTCCTTGTAGCCCCCAAAGGGCAAGGCCGTGTCGATAATGGCGTGGCAATTACCCCAGACCGTCCCGGATTTGATCTTCGCGGCCAGCTTATGCATCGACGCGACATCCCGGGTCCACACGCCAGCGCCAAGGCCATAGCAGGTGTCGTTGGCGGCCTTGGCCACTTCATCCAGATCGTCGAACCGCTGGGCCACCACAACCGGACCGAAAATCTCTTCACGCACCACGCTCATCTGCGGGTTCACATCGGCCAAGATGGTCGGGTTGACATAATAGCCGCCCTCGCTGGTCGGCACATCGCCGCCCATAACAACGCTGGCGCCATCGCGCTTGCCGGCTTCGATATAGCTGAGAACGCGATCATGTTGCTCCTTTGACACCAGCGGGCCCATATGCGCTTCGGGGTCCAGCGATGCGCGCGGCGCCCAGAAGGGGGCGGTCTGGCTCATCCCTTCCAGAACCTGATCAAAGACCGATTTATGCGCAAACAGCCGCGACCCGGCGACGCAGACCTGCCCGGAATTAAAGAAGATCGCTCCGGCAACGCCCGGTGCCGTTTGTGCGACATCCACATCCGGCATCACCACCACCGGCGATTTTCCGCCAAGTTCCAGCGTCACGCGCTTTAATGTCGCGGTTGCATTGCGGTTGATCAGCTTGCCGATTTCGGTCGATCCCGTGAAGGCCACCTTATCGACATCGGGGTGCTTGACCATGCGGTCACCCGCTGTGTGGCCATTGCCCGTGATGATGTTGACGACACCCGCCGGGAAGCCTGCCTCCACAATCAGATCTGCCAGGCGCAGCGCGGTGAGCGAGGTTTGCTCCGCCGGCTTCAGCACCAGCGTGCAGCCGGCAGACAAAGCCGGCGCGACCTTGAGCGCCGCCATCAGCAACGGGAAGTTCCAGGGCACGATCTGCGCACAAACGCCAACCGGCTCTTTCACTGTATAGCTGAACACCGTGCCATTGGGCATGGAATAAGGCTGCGTCGTCTCACCGGCGACCTTCGACGCCCAGCCAGCCATGAAGCGCAGCTGGCTGACCGCGCCCGGAATATCCACCGCGCCGGCCATCGTCTTGGGCTTGCCCACGTCAATCGCCTCAAGCTCGGCAAATTCATCGGCATGCGCTTCCAAAAGGTCGGCCAGACGGTTCATGATCCGCTCCCGCTGCATCGGCGCAAGGTTGGACCAGCGGCCATCATCAAAGGCGGCCCGGGCAGCGGCAACGGCACGATCCACATCCTTGTCGGACGCATCGACGATCCGGCTGATTTCCTTGCCATTGGACGGGTCTTCAACGGGGATCGTCGCCTCGTGCGATGACGCCACCCATTCATTGTTGATGAACAGCGCCGGCTTGCGGGACAGCGCCTTTTTGGCTGCGTCGGAATAGGGCCGCTGTTCGCGCGTGATGCTCGTCATGTCATTCATGGTCAGCTCCTCTCTTTTCCCGGCACAATCAGCCGGCACCTGATCTGTTTAAAATCCTTTTGGGCTGTGTCGCACACCAGAAAATCCTGTCAAACCCGTGCGTCAGCCCCAGCGATTGATTTCCGGTCCCGGCGCCCAGCACTGGTCGGGGTTCGCCACCGTCGCCCGGGCGCGCGCGGCGCAAATCGATGGACGCTGGGCCATCCGGTCGAGCCACCCTTGCAACGCGCTTTTGCCGGCCAGCGCCTCTGGCACCAGATCAACGCACAGCCAGGCATAGGTGACCAGATCCGCAATCGAAAAATCGCCCATCAACCAGTCGCGCCCATCGGCAAGCGCGGCCTCTGCCATATCGGCCGTGCCGATCACCTTGGTCCGGCTATCGGCAATCTGATCCTCGGGAAAATGGCCCGCCCGGACATGCGCCCACCGGTCGCGTAGATCCTCGCTGAGGATATCGGCGCAGAGCGCGGCAAAGGCATTATCAGCCATCCCGGCAAGGACCGGATGGGCATGTGCCTGGCATTTCAAAAAGGCCGCCGCTGGCGCGCCACGTTCCGTCACCCGGCGGCACCACATCAACATTTCCCAATGTTTATAGGGGTCTTTGGGCTGCAGATGGCCGTTGCCCATTTCATCCAGATATTGCGCGATAAAGACAGATTCGGTCATCGCTTCACCCGCGATCACCAGCACCGGCCCCTCACCTTCCACGCCCATGTCCAGCGCCGTGCGATCAGTGAGGCCGGGCAGCCGATGGCGTTCACCGGCCAAGAGATTGATCGGGCGGCAGTCCATCTCCACCCCGGATTCCGCCAGCGCGGCCAGCACGGTCAAGGACGGGCCGCTTGGTTCGCCAT
>JBJOJQ010000183.1:0-11002 GCA_046046525.1 Pseudomonadota bacterium | reverse complement strand
CGTCCGGGGGCTGTTTTGGGCGAACAGTCAAAGATCGGCAATTTCGTCGAAGTCAAAAAGGCACGGCTTGGCAAAGGCGCCAAGGCGAACCACCTGACCTATTTGGGGGACGCGGAGATTGGCGCCGGGGCCAATATCGGCGCCGGGACAATCACCTGCAATTATGATGGTTTCTTCAAATATAAGACGGAAATCGGGGCAGGGGCCTTTATCGGGTCAAATTCGGCGCTGGTGGCGCCGGTGCGCATTGGCGATGGGGCGATTGTCGGGGCGGGGAGCACGGTGACGGCCGATGTCAGTGCCGATGCCCTGGCCCTGGTGCGGCCACCGCAAGACGAAAAGCCCGGCTGGGCCGCCCGTTTTCGGGCCGCGATGTCGGCCAAAAAGGCATCATTGAAAAAATAAGCCCCATTTCTGCGGAACAAAGGCCAAGGCATATGTGTGGAATTATCGGGATCGTCGGTAAAGAAGATGTCGCGGATCGCCTGGTCGAAGGGCTGCGGCGCATGGAATATCGCGGCTATGACTCGGCGGGCGTCTGCACCATTGTTGACGGGCAGCTGATCCGTCGCCGCGCCGAAGGTAAGCTTGGCAATCTGGTTACGGAATTGGGCACCAATCCGGCGGCGGGCCATATCGGCATTGCCCATACCCGCTGGGCCACACATGGCGCCCCAACCACGAACAACGCCCACCCGCACGCCACCGATCATGTCGCGCTGGTCCATAATGGCATTATCGAGAATTTTAAGCCGCTGCGCGATGGCCTGATGGCGCGTGGCCGCCGTTTTGAAAGCGACACCGATACCGAAGTTGTGGCGCATCTTGTTTCGGAAGAAGTAGAGGCTGGAAAATCCCCGCAGGATGCCGTGATGGCTGTCTTGCCGCGCCTGCGCGGGGCATTTGCGCTCGCCATTGCATTTCGGGACCATCCCGACATGTTGATTGGCGCGCGGCTCGGCTCCCCCCTGGTTGTTGGCTATGGCGAGGGAGAGACATATCTGGGGTCTGATGCGCTGGCGCTGGCGCCATTGACGCAGAAGATCGCGTATCTGGATGAAGGGGACTGGGTCGTCATCACGCGCGACGGCGCGCAGATTTTCAACAAAGACAACCAGCCGGTCACCCGTGCGGTCACGCTGTCCGGCGTAAGCGCGGCCGCGACCGAAAAAGGCCCCTATCGCCATTATATGCTCAAGGAGATTTTTGAGCAGCCCACGGTCGTTGCACAGACCCTGCAAAGCTATATCCGCGCGGTGGAACAGCAGGTGGCCCTGCCGCAAATGGATTTTGACCTGTCCGAAATCCGGCGCATCACGATTGTCGCCTGCGGCACCAGCTTTTACGCCGGAATGGTCGCCAAATACTGGTTTGAACAATTTGCCCGCGTGCCTGTCGACATCGATGTGGCGTCGGAATTCCGCTATCGCAATCCGGTGCTGGAACCCGGCGGGCTGGCGTTGTTCATCTCTCAATCCGGGGAAACGGCCGACACGCTGGCGGCCTTGCGCCATGCCCGGGCCGAAGGGCAGAAAATTGCCGTTGTCGTCAATGTGCCGACCAGTTCGATGGCGCGTGAGGCAGATCTGTTGCTGCCGACCCATGCGGGCCCGGAAATCGGCGTGGCCTCTACCAAGGCCTTTACCTGCCAATTGGCGGTGCTGGCGGCGCTGGCGGCGCACCTGGCCGTTGTAAAGGGCCAGATGAGCCGCGATGACGAACATGATGTCGTCCGCCACCTGATCGAAACGCCGGCGGCCCTCAACGCGGCGCTCGCGCATGATGGCGACATTGCCGATATAGCCCATCACATCACGCCCGCCCGCGATGTTTTGTATCTTGGTCGCGGCCCGGATTACCCGCTGGCCCTGGAAGGCGCGCTGAAGCTGAAAGAAATCAGCTATATTCATGCCGAAGGCTATGCTTCGGGCGAAATGAAGCACGGGCCGATTGCCTTGATCGATGAATTGGTGCCGGTGATCGTGCTTGCGCCGTCGGGCCCGCTGTTCGAAAAAACCGTCAGCAACATGCAGGAAGTCCGCGCGCGCGGCGGCAAGATCATCCTGATTTCAGACGCCGAAGGTTTGGCCGAGGCGGGCGAGGGGTGCCTTGCGACGATTGAAATGCCCAAGGTTCACCCGCTGATTGCGCCCCTGGTCTATGCAGTGCCGGTGCAGCTGCTGGCCTATCATGTCGCGGTTGCCAAAGGGACGGACGTTGATCAGCCCCGTAATCTGGCAAAGAGCGTCACGGTGGAATGAGCGCCGAACGCATCATCCTGATTGTCGTTTTGCTGGCGATCAGCGGGCATTTATTGTTGTTCGGCTGGCTGCGGCGGCGGATTGCACAGGCCCGCCGCGCACAGGATCTTCCGCCGCCCGGGGCTTAACCCATCGGGTACATGATCTCACGGCTGATCTTGTAGATCGCCTTCATCACATCCTGCGGCAAAACCAGATCAGCCGCGGCCAAAATCGGCGGCAATTGATCTTCGCTGGTCACGCCGACAATGGTTGAGGCGACAAAATCATGCTGCTTGGACCAGGCGGTCGCCAGCGTCACAATATCCATCCCCGCGTCCTTGGCGACGTCGATAAAACGTTCCGTTGCGGCCAGGGATTTGTCGTTCACAAAGCGCTTGGCCATATCGGCCTGGCGCCCCCCAATTTCCAGATAGCGGGAAAAGCGCGCGCCATCCGGGCGCTGGCCGCCATTATACTTGCCGGACAAGACGCCGCCGGCCAGCGGAGAATAAGGGATCAGGCTGACGCCTTCTTCGCGGCAGACCTGCGCCAGTTCATCCTCAAAGCGGCGGTTGTTCATGCTGAAATTATTCTGGATCGTCTGATAACGGGCGACGCCCAGACGTTCAGAGGCCTGAATGGACTTCATCAGCCCCCAGCTGGTTTCATTCGAACAGCCAAGGATGCGCACCTTGCCAGCGCGGACCAGTTCATCCAGCACCTCCATGGTTTCCTCATAGGGTGTGCCGTGATCCGGCCAATGGGTCTGGTAAAGGTCGATATAATCGGTCTGCAGGCGACGCAGGCTATCCTCGACGGCGCGCATGATATTGTGTCGGTCAAGCGCGGTCATGCCGGCGCGCTTGGGGGATTTGAACCAGGTATGGCTGGGCCCGGACACTTTGGTTGCCAGAATAATGGCATCCCGATCCTTGGTTTTGAGCCAGCGGCCCACAATTTCTTCGGTCCGGCCCACCCATTTGGTGTCGGGCGGCACGGGATAGCCTTCGGCGGTATCAAAAAAGTTGATGCCCGCATCAAAAGACTGGTCCAAAATGCGGTGCGACGTCGCCTCATCGGCCTGACTGCCGAAGGTCATCGTGCCCATGCAGATGTCAGAAACGTAAATCGCGCTTTTCCCGAGGCGGCGGTGTTGCATCTTGCTCTCCCTGTTTTGTCGGTCCGTTATGCGCGCTCTGGCCGGGACCGCAAGGGGGGGATGCAACTGCTGCGACGCGGGCAGCCTTAATGGCTGTGCGCGTCAGACCCGCCGGGGCTTTCGGCCTCTGCCATCAATTGGGCAGTTTCCCCATTGGCAAAGGTGAAGTTCAGCAAAATGGGATCCCCCGGCTTCAGGCCCGCCTTCATCCCGAACAGCATGACATGCTTGCCACCCGGGGCAAAAGTGACGGTGCCATTTTTCGGGATCACAACACCTTGGGTCAGCGGCGCCATCTTCATCATGCCGTTTGTCATCGTCATGTCATGCATTTCGGCGCGCCCGGCATCGGGGCTTTCCACCGTCACCAATGTCCGGCCCTCATCGCCGCCATGCAGCGTGAAATAGGCAGCGCCCGGGCTGCCTTCGACCGCCGGCAGGCGCACCATGCCATCGCTGACCGCGCTGTCCGGCTGTTGCGCGCAACCGGCAACGGCAAGCAGGGTTGCGAAGATGGCGGGTCTGATGATCATGGTCGGGCGTCCTTATGCCTTGGAAATGCCAAGCCTATCTAGGGCTTTTCCCTGTCCTTTGCATCCCCTTGCTGCGGATTGTCAGTTGAAACCTTGCGAGCGGGGATTCGCTTCCTATATCGCCAGTCGACATGCGTAGACCGATCCTTTCTGAGGGGAAAAGACGGTCGTTATCCATATCGGGGTGAAGTGAGACTATGGCAAAAGTTATTGGTATCGATCTGGGCACAACCAACAGCTGCGTGGCTGTGATGGAAGGCGGGACGCCCAAGGTTATCGAAAATGCGGAAGGCGCGCGCACGACGCCGTCGATTGTGGCCTTCGCAAAGGATGGAGAGCGTTTGATCGGCCAGCCGGCAAAGCGCCAGGCCGTCACCAATCCGGAAAACACGATTTATGCGGTTAAGCGCCTGATTGGCCGCCGTTTTGATGATCCCATGACCAAGAAGGACATGGAACTCGTCCCCTATGCGATTGCCAAGGGCAAGAATGGCGACGCCTGGGTTTCGGCCGGCGGTACGGAGTATTCCCCGTCGCAGATTTCGGCCTTCACGCTTCAGAAGATGAAGGAAACGGCCGAAGCCTATCTGGGTGAAACCGTGACGCAGGCGGTGATCACTGTTCCGGCCTATTTCAACGACGCCCAGCGCCAGGCGACCAAGGATGCCGGCCAGATTGCGGGTCTTGAGGTGCTGCGCATCATCAACGAACCGACAGCGGCAGCACTTGCCTATGGTCTGGAAAAGAACGACGGCAAGACGATCGTGGTCTATGACCTTGGCGGCGGTACGTTCGACATTTCGGTCCTCGAAATCGGGGACGGCGTGTTCGAAGTGAAGTCCACCAACGGGGACACTTTCCTTGGCGGTGAAGATTTTGACTCCAAGGTTGTCGAGTTTCTGGCCGATGAGTTCAAAAAGGCCGAAGGCATCGACCTGCGCAACGACAAGCTGGCGTTGCAGCGTCTGAAGGAAGCCGCTGAAAAGGCGAAGATTGAACTGTCCTCGGCCCAGTCGACCGAGGTCAACTTGCCGTTCATCACGGCCGATCAATCGGGTCCGAAGCACCTTGTGAAGACGATTACCCGGGCTGACCTTGAAAAGCTTGTCGAAGACCTGATCCAGCGGACGCTGGAGCCGTGCCGCAAGGCGCTGGCCGATGCGGGCGTGAAGGCCGCCGACATTTCAGACGTCGTGCTGGTCGGCGGGATGACCCGCATGCCGCGCGTGCGGGAAGTTGTGAAGCAGTTCTTTGGCAAGGAACCCCATACCGGCGTGAACCCGGATGAAGTCGTGGCCATGGGTGCTGCCATTCAGGCGGGCGTGTTGCAGGGCGATGTGAAGGACGTGCTGTTGCTTGACGTGACGCCGTTGTCGCTGGGCATTGAAACGCTGGGCGGCGTGTTCACGCGCATGATTGATCGCAACACGACCATCCCGACCAAGAAGTCGCAGGTCTATTCCACCGCTGAGGATAATCAGCAGGCGGTGACGATCCGTGTCTTCCAAGGTGAGCGCGAAATGGCCGCGGATAACAAGATGCTCGGCCAATTTGATCTTGTCGGCATTCCGCCTGCACCGCGCGGCGTGCCGCAGATTGAAGTGACCTTTGATATTGACGCGAACGGCATTGTTTCGGTTCACGCCAAGGATAAGGGCACGGGCAAGGAACAGCAGATCAAGATCCAAGCCTCTGGCGGTCTGTCGGATGCGGATATTGACCAGATGGTCAAGGACGCAGAACGCTTTGCCGAAGAAGACAAAAAGCGTCGTGAAGCGGCCGAGGCCAAGAATAACGCCGAAAGCCTGATCCACACGACCGAACGTCAGCTGGCAGAACATGCCGATAAGGTCGACGCCGATCTGAAGTCCGAAATCGAAGCCGCGATTGCCGACGCCAAGGCGGCGGTCGAGGCTGGAGAGCCGGACGCCATGACCGAAAAGGCACAGGCTTTGGCGCAGGTTGCGATGAAGCTTGGTCAGGCCATTTACGAGAAGGAACAGGCCGCCGCCGCGTCCCCCGGGGCTGATGCGCCCAAGGATGACGATGTCGTCGATGCCGAATTCTCGGAAGTGGATGAAAACAAGGGCTGAGGCATGACCCATCCTGCCAGATCAACAATGGCCTGTGCTATTGTCCGGTCTGGCAGGTTGGGGCTTTAGGGGGACCTCATGTCCGACGATTATTACGCGCTTTTGGAAGTATCCCGCACGGCGGACGATGGGACGATCAAATCCTCCTATCGCAAGCTCGCCATGCGTTATCATCCCGATAAAAATCCGGGCTGTGCTGAATCCGAAGCCAAGTTCAAGGCCATCAACGAGGCCTATGACGTTCTGAAAGACCCGCAGAAACGGGCCGCCTATGATCAATATGGCAAGGCCGCGTTCCAAAATGGGGGCGGGGGCGGGCCGCAGGATTTTGGCGGCTTTTCAGACATTTTTGAAAATATCTTTGGCGAGTTCATGGGCGGTGGCCGTGGGCGCCAGCGGGGGCCGCAGCGCGGCGGCGACTTACGCTATGACCTCGAAATAACGCTGGAAGAGGCGTATCACGGCAAGGATACCGAGATCACGGTTGAAGTCTCTGCCAAATGTGATCCCTGTGGCGGCTCCGGCGCAAAACCGGGCACATCAGCGTCGGCCTGCGGCACCTGTGGTGGCCATGGGCAGGTGCGCACCCAGCAAGGCTTTTTCGTCGTTGAACGGACATGCCCGGCCTGCCGCGGATCGGGCCGCGTCATTTCTGATCCCTGCACCTCATGTCGCGGGCAAGGCCGCGTCGACAAGCAAAAGACGCTGGCCGTCAACATTCCCCCGGGTGTCGATGATGGCACGCGCATCCGCCTGTCTGGCGAGGGAGAGGCGGGCGCCCGCGGCGCACCAGCGGGGGATCTTTACATCTTCCTGCATTTAAAGCGGCACGCGATTTTTCAGCGCGATGGCACGACATTGTTCTGCCGTGCACCGATCAGCTTTACGACCGCGGCGCTGGGCGGCACGATTACCGTGCCCGGCCTTGACCGCGTGGGGCATGAGATCAAGATTCCGGCAGGGATCCAGTCGGGCAAGCAATTGCGCCAACGGGGCGCGGGGATGCCCGTGCTCAATGGGCGCGGCACCGGTGATCTTGTCGTCCAGATTGAGGTCGAAACACCCACCAAGCTGACCGCCAAGCAGCGCGCCTTGCTTGAAGAATTCCGCGCGACGGAAACCGGGGAAGAATGCCCGCAAAGCACGGGCTTTTTCTCAAAGATCAAGGAAATGTGGGACGATCTGACAGAGTGAGGCGGGCCGCCCGCGTGCGGCGGCGCGCCCAAAGAAAAAACCCGCCGGGGAGAGGATCCGACGGGCTTTTCTGTCTGTGTCTGTCTGTCAGAGCGCGAAATTAGGCGCCGATAACGATCCCGAGCAAAATGCCCTGTGTCATCAGGCCGATCGCGACGCTGGCGAGTTGCGTAATGCGTGCCATTGCGATTGTCCTTCCTGTTGCAACGACGGGGTGTCGTTTTTCATGACGCGTATTTGTGCGTTGCAACATGAATGTTCAATCGCAAGCTGTGCAAGTGCGATTGCACAAAATGCAATCCAAAATTGCGATTTCGTTAACCAGCGTTACGATCAGCCAAAAACACGCGAAAAGATCGTATCCACGTGCTTCAGGTGATAGCCGAGATCAAATTTCTCTTCGATTTCAGCCGGGCTGAGCGCGGCTGTGACCTCTGAATCGCCCTTCAGAAGATCCATGAGCGAAAGCTGGCCATCCGATTCCCAAACCTTCATCGCGTTGCGCTGCACAAGACGATATGCATCTTCGCGGCTGACCCCGGCCTGGGTGAGCGCGAGCAGCACGCGCTGTGAGTGCACAAGGCCGCCCATTTTATCGAGGTTCTTCTGCATCCGCTCTGGATAGACCAAGAGCTTATCGACAACACCGGTCAGACGGGCGAGTGCGAAGTCCAGCGTGATGGTCGCATCCGGGCCGATATAGCGTTCAACCGAGGAATGGCTGATATCGCGTTCATGCCACAAGGCGACATTTTCCATGGCCGGCATCGCATAGCTGCGGACCATGCGGGCAAGGCCGGTCAGATTTTCGGTCAAAACGGGATTGCGCTTATGCGGCATCGCCGATGAGCCCTTTTGTCCCGGCGAGAAATATTCCTCGGCTTCCAGAACCTCGGTTCGCTGCAAATGGCGGACCTCAACGGCCAGGCGTTCGATGGAGGACGCGATAACGCCCAGGGTCGCGAAATACATGGCATGGCGATCCCGCGGGATCACCTGCGTCGACACCGGCTCTATCGCCAGCCCAAGCTTTGCCGCGACATGCGCTTCGACGCGCGGATCAATATTGGCAAAGGTGCCGACCGCGCCAGAAATGGCGCAGGTCGCAATATCTTTGCGGGCCGCGATCAGGCGATCCTTGCAGCGGGCAAATTCGGCATAGGCCTCTGCCATTTTCAGGCCAAAGGTCACCGGCTCTGCATGAATGCCATGGCTGCGGCCGATGCTGGGCGTCATTTTATGTTCAAAGGCCCGGCGCTTAATGGCATCCAGCAGCGCGTCGAGATCCGCCAGCAAAATGTCGGTGGCCTGGGTCAGCTGCACCGCAAGGCAGGTGTCGAGCACGTCAGAGCTGGTCATGCCCTGATGCATGAAGCGCGCTTCTTCGCCCACATTTTCGGCCACCCATGTCAGGAAGGCGATCACGTCATGCTTTGTCACGGCTTCGATCGCATCAATGGCGGCAACATCAATGGTCGGGTTTGTCGCCCACCAATCCCACAAAGCCTTGGCCGCAGATTTCGGGACAACGCCCAGATCTGCCAGCGCGTCGGTGGCGTGCGCCTCAATTTCAAACCAGATGCGGAAGCGGTTTTCCGGTTCCCAAATCTTGACCATATCGGCGCGGGCGTAGCGGGGAATCATGCGGGGTCCTGTCTGCTTTTGCGGTTGGGCGTGCCGCTAGCAGGAAGGGGCGGGGGCGGCAATCCGCAGCGTTTTGGATCGGTTAGCTGAGCAGGCCCGCTGCCCGCAGCGAGCTATGGCCATGGGCGCCAATGATGATGTGATCATGCACAATAATGCCAAGTGGCCGCCCGGCCTCAGCAATTTGTTTGGTCAGTTGAATATCGGCGCGGCTGGGTGTCGGATCGCCGGACGGATGATTGTGCACCAAAATGATGGCGGCGGACCCGAAATCCATCGCTCTTTTGATCACCTCACGCACATGGACCACGGCTTGATCAATTGAGCCTTCGGCCATGAGTTCATCGCGGATCAGCATATTGCGCGCATTGAGATGAAGAACGCGCACCCGTTCCACTGTCAGCGCAGCGAGATCCGCGCGCAGATAATCCAGCAGGGCCTGCCAATTGCTGAGGATCGGTTGATTGCGGATCGGTTCCGCCAGCATGCGCAGCGCCGCTGCCTGCACAATCTTCAGCGCAGCAATGGCCGTTTCACCAAGCCCGCCATTGCGGCGGATGGCCTCGGCATCGGCCGCCAACAGGCCGCTGATGCCCCCAAATTCCTGCAACAGCCGCTTGGCCATGGGTTTGGTGTCGCGGCGGGGGATGGCAAGGGTCAGCAGATATTCGATCAATTCATGATCCAAAAGCGCATCCGGGCCGCCCTGGATCAGCCTGTTGCGTAAGCGTTCGCGGTGGCCAGTGCCATCTGATGTGCTGTCGATCATGGCCGGAACGCTAACTTTGGTGCAGACCATGTGCAATTGCGCTTGATCGCAACCGCCAAAGCGGCTTGGAAGGCATTATGGCGCTTCAACGCAAAGCGAAGCTGGGATTGTGTGCGCTGGCCGCCGCCGGCGTTGCAGGTCTGGCTGCGCTATGGAGTTATCGCGAACCCATCGCCCAGGATGCGCTCGATACCTATTTTGCCGAACGTGGCGTGGAAGCCTCTTATGAAATCAAGGCGATAGAAACACGTCGCCAAAGGCTGGAACAGGTCCGCATCGGCCCGAAATCCGCGCCAGACCTGACCGCGGACTGGCTTGAGATTGATGTTGGCCCCAGCCTGTCGGGCGTATCGATCAAGGCTGTGCGCGCGGGTGGCGTGCGTCTTCGTGCGCGCCATGATGGCGAAAAATTTTCCTTCGGGATGGTCGATCGGCTTTTGCCCGCACCCTCTACGGCCCCATTTCGCCTGCCGGATGTGGATGTCTCGCTGGAAGATGCGCGGGCACGCGTCGAGTCGCCATCGGGCGTTGCGGGTGTGCGCCTTGATGGGCAGGGCAATTTGCGGGCGGGTTTTGAAGGCAAACTGGCCCTTGTTGCGCCGCGGCTGGCGATGGCGGATTGCACGGTTCGCGGGGCGACGCTTTATGGTGACCTGTCAGTGGTTGGCGCGCGGCCAACCTTTTTGGGGCCGTTGCGCTTTCAGGGGCTGACCTGCCCAGATCTGACCGTGCGTCCCGGTGCGATCGCGCTTGACGCCAATATGGCCGAGGATGGGTCAGACTGGCGGGGATCGGCCCATCTGGCCGCCATTGGCATGGACAGTGCGGGCTGGCGGCTTAATGGCCCAAGGCTGAAGCTGGATATTAAAGGCACTGCCAAACAGACCGAGGCACGCTTTCGCGCCGACCTTAATCGGCTGGATCGGGGCGGCATGGGCGTTGCCGATGCTGTGATCACCGGGACAGCGCGGCTTGCCCCCGAAAGGATGGACATCACGGGTCGGGCGACGGCGCAACGCCTGATCGCTGGTGGCCCGGCTGGCGCATCCATCACCCAGTTAAAGGCGCTGCGCACAACGGCGCTGGTCGGCCCCGTTGCCGCGCAATTGGCCGATGCGCTCACCCAAATGGCGCAAGCGACATCTGGCCGGGCTGATTTTGCGCTGCGGCGGACAGGGGGGCAGACGCAGATCGCGCTCAACAGCATGACACTCGACAGCCGGTCGGGCGCCCGCCTGATCTGGTCGGGCAAGCCAGCTTTGGCGATGACGCCCGCCGGACTGGTCATGAACGGGCGGCTGCGCTTTGGCGGCGGCGGCCTGCCAGCCGGGACGGGGGAAATGACGGGGCGGTCGGGCGTGCTGCGC
>JBJOJQ010000110.1:0-2829 GCA_046046525.1 Pseudomonadota bacterium | reverse complement strand
GCCGGCAGCGGCGCGGCGGGCGGGGCATGCCTCAATTGCGGCGCGCAGCTTTCCGGGCCCTTTTGCGTCCAATGCGGGCAACACGCCCATGTCCACCGCACGCTTGCCGCCATCTGGCACGATATCCTGCATTCGGTCCTCCATTTCGATGGCAAATTCTGGCGCACGCTCCCCCTGCTCGCACTTCGCCCGGGCGAGTTGACACGCCGCTATATCGCAGGCGAGCGCGCGAAATTCGTATCGCCCATGGCGCTGTTCCTGTTCTCGATATTCCTGATGTTCGCAGTCTTCAGCTTCATCGGCAGCCCTTTTTCCGGTCCGAACGGACCCGACCTGCAACGCGACATCGCGCAACAGGCAAAGCAATTGGATAGCGAAATCGCGGTCACGCAGAATCAGATCGCCGACCCTGACGTATCTGCCGCAGACAAAATTGGACTGAAAGCCAAGTTGAACGATCTGAAAGGCGAAAGGAATGGCATCGCCCTGATCCAGACCGGCAAGGTCAAATATCGCGATGCCGACAGCGTCGCGCGCGATGGCAATATCAGCGTCTCCGCGCTCAATGGCCCTGTCACCGGCATCAAATGGCTGGATGAAGGGGTGCGCAATGCCGCTGAAAAGACGGTCGCCAACCCCAGTCTGGCGCTCTACAAACTCCAGTCGAACGGCTATAAATTTGCCTGGTTGCTCATCCCGCTTTCACTTCCCTTCCTGTGGCTCGCGACGCTTGGTGTGCGCGGGCATCGTTTCTACGACCATGCGGTATTCGCCACCTATTCAATCTCGTTCATGAGCCTGTTGTTCCTGACGGTCGCGATATTGGCGAAGATCGGCCTATCCGAAGGCTGGCTGGTCCTCGCCTTTTTCGTGATTCCGCCGCTGCACCTCTACAAGCAACTTCGCCACGCTTATGGCTTTGGCCGGCCAAGTGCCGTGCTGCGTTTAATGATCCTGTCACTTTTCATCTGGATTGTGTTGGCACTGTTCGCCTCCATTTTGCTCTTTCTCGGGATTCTTGGATAAATGACCTCTGTTTTCGATCGCCGCCTGCTCCTCAAAACCGGGACTTTGGGCCTTGGCGCGATCAGCCTTCCCGGCGGCGCACTCGCCGCGATACAGGCCGCGCTCACTCCGGGATTCAGCCATGGTGTTGCCAGCGGCGAACCCGGCCCTGATTCAATCCTGCTCTGGACACGCTTTGTCGCCGAACAGTCGGAAACCAGACTGATTGCAGAGATCAGCGAAACGCCCGATTTCCGGAAAATCCTGTCGGCTGCCGAAGTACGCGCCACGCCCGCCCGCGATCATATTGCCAAGGTCGTTCTGGGCGGTCTTTCCCCCGGCCAACGCTATCATTATCGCTTTGTCGCGGCCAATGGCAGTGTGTCGCCGACCGGGCAGACACGCACCCTTCCGACAGGCACAGTCGACCGCTGCCGCATGGCCGTCTTTTCCTGTTCGAACATGCCCTTTGGCTGGTTCAACGCCTATGCCCATGCAGCGCAGGTGGGCGATTTCGACCTCGCTTTGCACCTTGGCGACTATATCTACGAATATCAGCGCGGCAATTACCCCTCCACCAAGGATGCGGTGGCAGGCCGACTGATCGAACCGGCAAATGAGATTGTCAGCCTGGCCGATTATCGCCTGCGTTATGCCAGCTATCGCGCCGATCCGGATTTGCAGGCGCTGCACGCACGCGTGCCGATGCTGTGCATGTGGGATGACCATGAATTCACCAATGACGCCTATGCCGATGGTGCGCAAAACCATCAGCCGCACGAAGGTGACTGGCAAATGCGCAAGCGTATCGCCGAACAGGCATGGCGCGAATGGATGCCGGTCCGCGACCTTGGCGACACCCCCTATTGGTCCAGCTACCGTCTTGGCGATCTGGGTGAAATATTCCTCACCGAAAGCCGCATCAGCGCCCGTTCAAAGCCAGCCGAAATGGATGTCCCGCGCGGTGCCGACAGCGCCGGAACGATGGCCGCAATGAAGAATTTCGTCAGTGGCGATTGGCAATCGCCTGCCCGCACCATGCTGGGCGAAGCACAGGAAAAATGGCTTGCCGACGGATTTGGCCGCACAGGCAAAAGCTGGAATATCTGGGCGCAGCAAACGATCATGGGCACCGTACGCCAGCCCGAAGATACGCCAAGCTGGCTGCCGCCCGAAACCCCTGCCTTTATCCGCCAGCGTGTTGCCCGCGGCGCAATCGCGGCAAAGGCCGGCATCCCGACCAGTCTTGACGCATGGGATGGCTATCCGCTCGCCCGCGCCCGTTCATTGGGGGCCGCACAAAAGGCCAATGCCGATCTGATTGTCCTGACCGGTGACAGCCACAATGGCTGGGCGTTTGACCTGTCCAATGACGGCAAGCGGGCCGGTGTCGAATTTGCAGGGCAAAGCGTATCTTCACCCGGTTATGAAGCCTATTTCACCGGCGCATCGCCGCAAAGCATCGCCAACGCGCTGCGCCAGACCAACCCCGGCCTCAAATGGGCGGATACCAGCCGCCGCGGCTATATGCTGGTCGAACTAACGCCGGACCGCGCGACAAGCGAATGGCGCTTTGTCGAAACGGTGAAGGAACGCACGCCGCGGCTCTCCGGCCTGCACCGGATGACGGCTCAAAAGGGCAGACGCCAATTGGGTTGAACCTGACAGTTGCCTAAGCGCCGCTTATGGTCATCAACTGCGACGGGAAAGGCATGGCGAGCGCCGCTGCCTCAGCCCCGCCGCCTTGGAGCCATGTGGCATAATCTGCCTCTTGAAGGATCACCGGAATCGCCTTTGGGTGCAGCGGCGCGACCAGCGGATTGG
>JBJOJQ010000100.1:0-4221 GCA_046046525.1 Pseudomonadota bacterium | reverse complement strand
GGCGGAGACGGAGGGATTCGAACCCTCGATACGGTTACCCGTATGACGCTTTAGCAAAGCGTTGGTTTCAGCCACTCACCCACGTCTCCGGCGCGTCTGGCTGGGGGCGCTATAGCGAGGGGCGTCGGCGGAGACAATGCCCTGTTGCGTCTAATCTGCGATTCAGATTGGCGCGAAAGCGAGTCGGCTCATCGCTGGCCGCTTGCAGTGCTATGGGAAAGCGCCTCAAGATAAGATCTTAACCAAGAATCTGGAGGCCAAATGCACCGCACCGCAAAGATCCGCTCTGATATGACGGCGTGGCTCCTTGGCGCTTTGGCATCGCTGCTGCTGATGCCGGGCGCGATGGCGCAAGAGGCGCAGGCGGATCCGGCTGCGCTTTACGAGGTTGTGGTGCAACCAGCGCCGGTGGCAACCCCGGCCCCCATGGCCGAGGACGCCGCGCCGGCTGCGGCAGAGCCGACGGCCCAGACCGGCCCTGTGGATGTGGTCGCCTCAACCCCTGCTGAACCGGCCCCTGCTCAAGCTGCTCCTGCTGCGGGCACCACAACGGCGCCCGCGTCGGCCGCTGCGACACAGGCGGGCGCGGCAACAGCGGCCACGGGCGCGGCGGGTGTCGATGCCACGGCCACGCATAAAAAGGATGATTTGATCGGGGCCGCCGAAGGCGTGTTTGGCAAGGGGGCCAAAGGCCTTGCCGAGCTGATCGAAAAAATCATGAAAGATCAGGGCGAACCGAACGCCTATATTGCGGGCCGGGAAGCCTCTGGCGCGTTTTTGGTGGGTCTGCGCTATGGATCCGGCACCATGGTCCACAAGGTGGAGGGGCAGCGGCCCGTTTATTGGACGGGGCCGTCGCTGGGCCTGGATTTTGGTGGTGATGCGGCAAAGACCTTTGTCCTTGTCTATAATCTGCATGACAGCCAGGATCTTTATGAACGCTTTGGCCAGATTGAAGGCCGCGCCTATTTCATCGGCGGCCTATCCGCGACCTATTTGCAGCGCGGGGACGTGATTGTCGTGCCGATCCGCATGGGCGTTGGCATGCGGCTGGGGGCCAATGTCGGCTATATGAAGTTCAGCGAAAAGGCGAAATGGCTGCCCTTTTAAGCCGCGCTTAATCGACCAGCCGCCAGGCCATCGTCTCGCCCGCGTGAAAGGGCACCAGCGCAGATCCGGCGGCGGCGATACGGGTTGGGACGGTCAGGCCGCCGCGTTCCAGCGTGATCATGTCCTCATTGACGGGCAGCCGGTAAAAGGCCGGGCCATTGAGCGCGGCAAAGGCCTCCAGCTTATCGAGCGCGCCTTCCTCATCAAAAACGGCCGCATAGCTTTCAATCGCAAAGGGCGCATTGAAAATGCCGGCACAGCCGCAGGCGGCTTCCTTGGTTTCAATGGCATGGGGGGCTGTGTCGGTGCCGAGGAAGAATTTGGGCGATCCCGATGTCGCCGCCTTGCGCAGCGCCAGACGATGCTTTTCGCGCTTCAATATGGGCAGGCAATAAAGATGCGGGCGAATGCCGCCGACCAGCATGTCATTGCGGCTGAGGTGGAGATGCTGGGGGGTGATGGTCGCGGCAATATTGGGCCCGGCGGCGGCCACAAACTGCGCGGCATCTTCGGTCGTGATATGTTCAAACACCGTCCGCAGCTGGGGGAAGCGCGTGACAATCTTTGAAAAAATACGGTCGATGAAAACGGCTTCGCGGTCGAACACATCCACCTCATGGTCGGTCACTTCGCCATGGACCAAAAAGGGCATGCCAATTTCTTCCATCCGGGCGAGGACCGGAAAGATATGTTCAATATCGGTGACGCCAAAGGCGGAATTTGTTGTCGCATTGGCGGGGTAAAGCTTGGCGGCGGCAAAGGCCCCGCTTTCAAAGCCTTGGGCAATGACATCGGGGTCTGTGTCATTGGTCAGATAACAGGTGATCAGCGGATCAAAGTCACTGCCCGGCGGCAGCGCCTCCAAAATCCGCGCGCGATAGGCTTGCGCCATGGCTGGCGTTGTTACGGGCGGCTTTAAATTGGGCATCACGATCGCCCGCCGGAACTGACGCGCGGTATAGCCGACCACGGCTTTCAACATGTCGCCATCGCGCAAATGCACATGCCAGTCATCGGGGCGGCGGATGGTGATGCGGTCGGTCATGCGAACTCCGTCAGTCATAAGGCTTGGGATTTTTGAAAAGCGTCCCTAGATGAAGGCTATGGCAGAAACGATGCTTTCAGACAGAGCCGTCATCCGTATGGCTGGTGACGATGTCCGCGGATTCTTGCAAGGCCTTGTGACAAACAATGTGCTGGGCGATTTGCCGATATGGGCCGGCTTGTTGACGCCGCAAGGCAAGGCGTTGTTTGACTTTTTCATCTGGGCGGATGGCGATGACCTGCTTTTGGATTGCGAGGCGGATCAGGCAGATGCGCTGATCCGGCGGCTCAGCCTATATCGTCTGCGCCGGCCGATCACCCTGGTGCGTGATGGCCGTATCGCGGTGCACTGGGCCCGATCGGGCACGCACGGCGTGGCGGATCCACGCCTGCCGGCTTTGGGGCGGCGCTGGCTGGGGCCGCCATCAGAACCCGCGACCGGCTATCACGCGCATCGCCTGTCGCTGGGCGTGGCGGAAGGCGTGGCAGAGCTGGGGCAGGACAAGACCCTCTGGCTTGAAACCAATGCGGCTGAGCTGAACGGCGTCAGCTTTACCAAGGGCTGCTATATCGGGCAGGAAAACACTGCCCGGATGAATTATCGGCACAAGGTCAATCGGCGGTTATTTGTCACGCCCGATGGCCGTGTGGAGCGCCGCTCTGTCGCGGATCCCGGCGATGCGGTGATCCCGGATTGGCTGGCGCCGCATCTGGCCGTGGCTGACCCAGACTGACGATTTCCCGCTTTCCCAAAGCCGGTTAGGGCGTTACCTGCCGATAGGGGGGCAGGGGTATGGATCAACTTGCGGCGACTTTGGGCTTAACACCGGGCGGGATGGCCGCACTTGCCATCATCATCCTGGGGGCTGCCTTTGTCCGCGGCCTGACGGGTTTTGGCTTTGCGATCCTTGCGGTCCCGCTGTTGGGGCTCATCATCCCGCCGACCGAGGCGGTGCTTTTGGCGATTGTTCTCCAAACGCTGATCGGCCCTTTTGGTGTCGGCAAGGCGCTGGGCCAGATCGACCGGCCGGTGGTCGCCGGCGTTGCGCTGTGTGCGATGATCGGGACGCCCTTTGGTCTGTGGATCCTCGCCAACACCCCGGATGATCTGGCCCGCCTCATCATCGCGGGGATCGCGGTGGGCTGTTTCGGCACCTTTCTCATCAAACGCGCGCCCACCCCCAATCCGGCCCCGCTGCATGTGGGGGTGACGGGTCTGACATCGGGCCTGCTCAATGGCTTTGCGGCGATGCCGGGGCCGCCGGTGATTCTTTATTTCGTCCGCTCTGGCGTGTCGCCGCTGACGGCGCGGGGATCAATGATCCTGGTCTTTTTCGCGGCCGGGATTGCGGGCACAACAACCGCGGCCCTGCGTGGCTTGTTGACGGGCCATGTGCTGTGGCTCTCTGCGGCGGCCTTTCCCCTGATGCTGATGGGCAATCATGTCGGCGCGCGTTTCTTTGGCGTGGTGCCAGAGCGTATCTGGCGGGCGCTGGTTGTTGTGCTCTTATGTGTGGCGGCGGTGGGTGCCCTGACGAAGTTGCAGACTTGACGCAGCCCGGCCACCCCGCCAATCGGACTGCACAACGCAAAAAAGGGTGATTACGTGGACGCGGTCAACACGATCGAAGGCAGGGCCTATCCCTTCGGCCTCAAAAATGTCGATACGGATGTCATCATTCCGGCAGATTGGCTGAAAACAATCAGCCGGTCTGGTCTGGGCAAAGGCGCGTTTGAGGCGCTGCGCAAGGATCCGGACAATCTGTTCGACAGCCCGGACTATGCCGGGTCCCCCATCCTCATTGCGGGCGATAATTTCGGCTGCGGGTCCAGCCGCGAGCACGCGGCCTGGGCGCTGGCCGATCTGGGGATCAAGGCGGTGATCGCCCCCAGCTTTTCCGATATCTTTTCAGGCAATGCCTTTAAGAATGGCATTTTGACGGTCGTTTTGCCGCAAGAGGCCGTGGATCGGTTGATGGAGGTCGCCAAAACCGATCCCCTGCATATTGATCTTGAGTCGCAAACGGTGACAACGCCCTATCAGGACCGCTTTACCTTTCAGATTGA
>JBJOJQ010000052.1:0-11645 GCA_046046525.1 Pseudomonadota bacterium | reverse complement strand
AAGCCCCAGGCAATCGCATCTTCCTTTGAAACCGTCGCAATATCGACATTGCGCTGCTTGAAAATGCGGTTGTCAGCAACAAGGCTGATCGCATCTTCGAACAGCTTTGGCACCCGCGTGTCGAGCCAGTCGGCAATATCGGTCAGCAGCTTCAACGGCACGTCCTGATGCACGCCGCCGGGCCGGAACCAGGCCGCATGCATGCGCGCGCCCGATGCGCGTTCAAAGAAGTTCATGCAGTCTTCGCGGATCTCAAACAGCCACAAATTGGGCGTCATCGCGCCCACATCCATGACGTGCGACCCCAGGTTCAGCATGTGGTTGCAGATGCGGGTCAGTTCCGCGAACAGCACGCGCAGATATTGTGCCCGCAACGGCACATCGACATCCAGCAGCTTTTCAATGGCGAGCACATAGCTGTGCTCCATGCACAGCGGAGAGCAATAATCGAGCCGGTCGAAATAAGGCAGCGCCTGCAAATAGGTTTTATATTCGATCAGCTTTTCGGTGCCGCGATGCAACAGGCCGACATGCGGATCGAGCCGTTCGATAATTTCGCCGTCCAGTTCCATCACCAGACGCAAAACGCCGTGCGCCGCCGGGTGCTGCGGACCGAAGTTAATCGTATAATTCTGAATGTCTTCGCCCGTGGTGGTGGGCGCGAGATCGGGGGATAGCGACATATTAGAAACCCTCCCCAATAGCGTTCAGCGCAAACGGGATGTTGGAAACAATGGTCATGCCTTGTCCCCCTTTTCATCGCCGGGCAGCACATAGTCTGCGCCTTCCCAGGGCGACATGAAATCGAACTTGCGGAAGTCCTGCGCCAGGCTCACCGGTTCATACATCACGCGCTTATGCTCTTCGGAATAGCGCAGTTCCTGATAGCCAGACAGCGGGAAGTCCTTGCGGAACGGATGCCCGGAAAAGCCATAATCGGTGAGGATGCGGCGCAGGTCCGTATTGCCTTCAAACAGCACGCCGTACATGTCGAACACTTCGCGCTCAAGCCAGCCGGCCACCGGCCAAATGCCCGTCACAGACGGCACCGGGACATCCTCATTGGTGCGCACATGCACGCGGATGCGATGGTTTTTCGTCAGCGACAACAGGCAATAGACAACCTCAAAGCGCGGATCCTGATCTGGCCAATCGACGCCCGCAATCTCCATAAGCTGCTGATAACCCAGATCATCGCGCAGCGCCGTCATCGCTTCGACAAGGCGTGCCGTGACAACCGTGACGGCGATTTCGCCATGGCCTTCGACAATATGGATCACATCCTTGCCAAGCACCTTGGCAATGGCATCGGCAACACCTGCGTTGCTGGCATAGCGAGGGGCAGAATGCATCAGCGCGTCACCGTTCCAGAGCGGCGGATTTTCCGCTGCAATTGCATGATCCCGTACAGCAATGCTTCTGCCGTGGGCGGGCAGCCGGGGACATAAATGTCGACAGGCACGATCCGGTCACAGCCGCGCACGACGCTGTAGCTATAGTGATAATAGCCGCCGCCATTGGCGCAGCTGCCCATCGAGATCACATATTTTGGATCCGACATCTGGTCATAAACGCGGCGCAGCGCCGGGGCCATTTTGTTGCACAAGGTGCCCGCAACGATCATCACGTCGGACTGGCGCGGCGATGCACGCGGCGCGGCGCCAAATCGTTCCAGATCATAGCGCGGCATGTTCACATGGATCATCTCAACCGCGCAGCAGGCCAGGCCAAAGGTCATCCACCACAGCGAACCCGTGCGCGCCCATTGAAACAATTCTTCGGTCGAAACGACAAGAAAGCCCTTGTTCGAGAGCTCATCATTGAGGCCATTGAAGAAGCTCGCGTCCGGCGCCGTGCCCGGAGGCGGAGCTGCCGTCAGATCTACTCCCATTCGAGCGCTCCCTTCTTCCACGCGTAAACAAGCCCAAGCACCAATTCGCCAAGGAAGATCATCATGCCCGTCCAGCCGGCCCACCCCGTCCATTCCAGGCTGACCGCCCAGGGGAACAGAAATGCTGCTTCAAGATCAAAGATGATGAACAAAATGGCGACGAGATAAAACCGCACGTCAAATTGCGCACGGCTGCCTTCAAAGGCGGGGAAACCGCATTCATATTCCGTCAGCTTTTCCGGCGTCGGGTTGTGCGTACCCGTCAGGCGCGACACAAGCATAGGCAGGAAAACAAAGGCGCTCGACAGGATCAGCGCTATCGCCAGGAATAGCAAAATCGGCAGATATCCGGCAGCAACCGAAGACATGATACGACTTACCCCTTGGACCGGCAGGACGCCGGAATCGTGGCGGCTTTAGGCCAGCAATCCGCCCTTCGCAAGCGCGGCAAGGGCGTGATTTCGTTCAGCGCGGGGGATAAATCCCCCAGAGCCGCACACGACCCCCGAAAAATCGGCATTTTCCGTATGTTTCGCATACGGAAAATCAGCCCTGCCCTGCCCGGTTTATCACCGAAATGAGGGGCTTAACGCAGGGCGTTGGCCACAAGTTTGTGCAGTTTGGAATGCAGGCCATCATTGGCGGCCAAAAACTCGCGGCGTTCAATGCACCGCTCCCCGCCGCGGAAATCGGTCACAAAGCCGCCGGCTTCACGCACCAGCAACATGCCGGCCGCCACATCCCATGGCTGAAGCTTGCTTTCCCAATAACCATCATATCGGCCGGCCGCGACCCAGGCGAGGTCAAGCGAGGCGGCGCCAAAGCGGCGAATACCTGCGACGCTGGTGGCCAGGGCGCCATAGATGCGCACCCATTCAGCGGTGTCGCCATGCCCCATGAAGGGAATGCCCGTGGCGATCAGCGCATCCGACAAATCCCGGCGGGCCGAGACCCGCAGACGCTGATCCTGCAACCACGCGCCACGGCCCTTTTCCGCCCAAAAGCTCTCATCGGTGATGGGATTATACACCAGCCCGGTGGTCACTTCCCGGCGGCCGCCCGTCAGCTGTTCTTCCACCGCGATTGAGATCGCAAAATGCGGGATGCCATGCAGAAAATTCGACGTGCCGTCCAAGGGATCGACGATGAAGCGGGGCTTATCGGGATGGCCTTCAATCTCACCGGCTTCTTCGAACAAAAAGCCCCAATCCGGGCGCGCCTTGGACAATTCGTCATAAATCGTCCGTTCCGCGGCAATATCGGCCTTGGACACAAAGTCGGCCGGCCCTTTGCGGCTCACCTGCAAATGCTGCACTTCGTTAAAGTCGCGGCGCAGCTTGGCTCCGGCCTTGCGCGCCGCACGTTCGATGACAGTCATGATACCGGAATGGGCAGGCACAGCAAAAATCCTTATATTCAGGGCAGACAGCCGCCCTGAAATTTATTTTCAAAACCGTTCGTGCTGTGCTTGTCGACGCACTGGTCTTTTAAAAAACCATCCGTCGACAGGCGCAGAATGAACAATGGGCGCATGCGCGCCTTAGTCCGCGCGCTTCACATATTCCTGCGAATAAACGTCCACGACGACGCGGGTGCCGGATTCAATATGCGGCGGCACCATGATGCGCACGCCATTGTCGAGCAACGCCGGCTTGTACGAGGATGAGGCTGTCTGGCCCTTGACCACGGCATCCGCCTCCACAATCGTGGCTTCGACCTGATCGGGCAGCTGCACCGAAATTGGGCGTTCTTCATGCAGTTCAAGGATCACGTCCATGCCGTCTTGCAGGAAGGCGGCGGCATCGCCCAGCATATCGCGCGGCAGCGTGATCTGCTCATAGCTATCCTTGTCCATGAAGACGAGCATATCGCCATCGGTGTACAGATAGGTGAAATCCTTGGTGTCGAGGCGAACGCGCTCCACCTTTTCATCCGAACGGAAGCGGTTGTTCGTCTTGCGCCCATCAATCAGGTTCTTCATTTCGACCTGCATATAGGCACCGCCCTTGCCGGGTTGCGTATGCTGGATCTTGACGGCGCGCCACAGGCCGCCTTCAAATTCAAGAATGTTGCCGGGACGGATGTCCACGCCGCTGATCTTCATGGGATGCACCTGTACGATTTTGAAAGAGCGGCGCCGCCCCTAGCCCAAGCGGACCAAACGGGCAAGTGCGCTCAATGGCCCAGCGCCGCCAAAAATGCGCGCACTGCGGCCGCCTCCCCCGCCGGATCACCCCAGATCGCGCCGGAAACTGCGATAAAATCGGCCCCGGCCTGCGCCAGCGCGGGTGCTGTTTCAACCGTAATCCCGCCAATGGCAACGCAGGGTATGGGGGAAACAACGCTCCACCAGCTCAGGATCGCGGGATCGGCGCGATGCGCAACATCCTTGGTGCTGGTCGGGAAAAAGGCACCAAAGGCCACATAATCGGCGCCCGCCTCACCCGCCTCCATCGCGAGATGGCGGCTATTGTGGCAGGTGACTCCGATTTGCGCCTCACGCCCCAATATCTCGCGCGCTTCACGGGGATCGCCATCATCCTGGCCCAGATGCACGCCATCCGCGCCCAGCCTTTTGGCAAGGGCGATGCTGTCATTGATGATGAAGGCGACGTCCCGATCAGCACAAATCGCCTGCAAGGGCGCGGCAAGGCGCGCAATCGCGTGGTCATCCAGCCCCTTGAGACGCAATTGAAAGGCAGCGACTGGCCCTGCGTCAAGCGCGGCCTTCAGGCGATCCGCAAAGCCTGTGTCAATCGCAGGTGGCGACAGGATGTATAGTTCGGCCGGATCCCGGCTTTCCTGCGCGAAACGTTCAGCAAAGCCCTCAGGCACTTCGGGAAGGTCAAGATCGTCCATGACCGCGCTATAGGCGGCTGCCCGCCCAAACGGTAGCCCGAATAAATAGGGCGGCAGCGCCGGTCAGCACTGCCGCCCCCTTCCTCTCCCAGGAAGCGCGGTTAGGCCGTCTTGTCGGTCGAGGCCTTGTAAATATCGTCAATGGCCGCCCCCAGCGACGCATTGAATTCCGCATCGCTCATCTGATGGCGCAGATCTTCCAGCAGCGCGCGGCTAAAGCTGGCGATGATGCCCCGGTTCTTGGCCAGCTCGACGCAGGCGTCAGGACGGTTATACCCGCCCGAGAGCGCCACGACGCGCAGCACACGGGGATGGTCAACCAGCACATCAAAATGGCCCGGCTTCACCGGCAGGCTGAGCTTCAGCATCACCTTGTCCGTCCCCGGCATGGCATCCAGCGCCTTGACCAGTTCATCGCACAAAATGGCGTCGCAGGCGGCGCGCTCTGCGCTCTTGATGTTGATTTCCGGCTCCAGCATGGGGACCAGCCCGGCCTTCAGCACCTGTTGCCCGACGTCTACCTGCTGGCGGACAATCTCGGCAATGCCTTTGGCGTTGGCGAGGTTGATGACAGAGCGTTCCTTGGTGCCAAAGACGCCCAGCCCCTTGGCCCGGGCCAGCAAGGCATCCAGATCGGGCATTGGCTTCATCAGCTGCACGCCATCGACTTCGTCCTCCAGACCCTTGTCGATCTTGATGAAGGGCACCACGCCCTTGTCCCACAAGGCCGCCGGCGTCGGCTTGCCACCCACATCGCCGTCCATCGTCTTTTCAAACAGGATCGCACCAATGACCTTGTCCCCGGTAAAGGCGGGCGATGAGATAATGCGGCTGCGCATCTGGTGGATCAGCGCGAACATTTCTGCATCGCCCGAATAGGCGTCTTCAGAAATGCCATAGCCCTTCAACGCCTTGGGCGTGGAACCGCCGCTCTGGTCGAGCGCTGCGATAAAGCCTTTGCCGCTGGCGATCTTGTCCAACATCTTCGGGTCCGTCATCATTATCCTCACTCGGTTGCGGGCCGCATTCGAATGCAGCGCCAGTCAAAAAAATCCCCGGCGAAAGCAATCGCCGGGGGCATGAACTCAAACGCTCAAAAGAGCCGATACGCCGGGCAGATCGCGCCCTTCCATCCATTCCAGGAAGGCCCCGCCCGCGGTTGACACAAAACTGAAATCCGCCGCCACGCCAGCATGGTTGAGTGCCGCGACCGTATCCCCCCCGCCCGCAACAGAAACCAGCGAGCCATCCTTGGTCAGCGCCGCCGCCGTGCGCGCAAGCGCCACCGTCGCCCGATCAAAAGGCGCGGTTTCAAAGGCGCCCATCGGCCCGTTCCACACCAGTGTGCGGCAGGTCTTCAACACATCGGCCAGCGCCTCGACTGCCGCTGGCCCCACGTCCAGGATCATTTCATCGGCAGCCACTTCATGGACATTGCAGGTCCGCAATGATGCCGGGTTCGCTGCAAATTCCTTTGCAACAACAACATCATAAGGCAGGTGGACGGTGCATCCGGCGGCATCGGCCGCGTCCAGAATCTCATCCGCTATCGCCGTAAGATCATGTTCGCACAGGCTTTTGCCAACATCGACGCCGCGCGCGGCCAAAAAGGTATTGGCCATCCCGCCGCCGATGATCAGATGATCAACACGCGACACAAGATGCTTCAACACATCAAGCTTGGTCGATACCTTGGCCCCGCCGACAACGGCCGCCACCGGCTTTTCAGGGGCGCCCAGCGCCTTTTCAAGCGCAACCAGCTCTGCCTCCATCGACCGCCCGGCAAAGGCCGGGCGCACATGCGCCAGCCCCTCGGTCGAGGCATGGGCACGATGGGCCGCCGAAAAGGCATCGTTGACATAGGCATCGCCCAGCGCCGCCATGGCCGCGATCAGCGCGGGGTCATTCTTCTCTTCGCCCGCATGGAAGCGCGTGTTTTCCAGAACCGCGATGCTGCCATTGGCCAGAGCAGCCACCTTTGCGGCGGCGGCATCGCCTGCGCAATCGTCGATAAAATCAACGCTGCGCCCCAAAACGGCCGACAAGGCCGGCACAACTTGCCGCAACGACATGGCATCGTTGCGCGTCCCTTTGGGTCGGCCGAAATGGGCAAGGACAAGCACCTTGGCTCCACGATCCGCCAGTTCAAGAAGCGTGGGTGCCGCCGCCCGCAAGCGCGTATCATCCGTCACCTGACCATCGGCCATCGGCACGTTGAGATCCTCACGAACAAGCACACGCTTGCCCGTGACGTCCCCCATATCATCCAGCGTCTTGAAACGGCTCATCGTGGCTGTCCTGTCGTTCAGATCAGCTTCGCCATCACGCCTGCGGTGTCGAGCATGCGGTTTGAGAAGCCCCATTCATTGTCATACCAGCTGAGCACGCGGACCAGCTTGCCGTCGATGACCGCCGTTTCGAGGCTGTCGATGGTGGAGCTGTTCGGGCAGTGGTTATAATCGATTGAGACCAAAGGCTCATCCGAATAGCCAAGCACGCCCTTCATCGGGCCTTCGGCGGCCGCCTTCAACAGGCCATTCACTTCCTCAATCGTCGTGTCGCGCTTTGGCGTGAAGGTCAGGTCAACGACCGACACATTGGGCGTCGGGACGCGAATGGCAGAGCCATCGAGCTTGCCCTTCAATTCGGGCAGAACTTCACCCACGGCGCGGGCCGCACCGGTGGTCGTCGGGATCATCGACATGCCCGCCGCACGCGCACGGCGCATGTCGGAATGGATTTGGTCAAGGATCTTCTGATCGTTGGTATAGGCGTGGATCGTCGTCATCAGGCCACGTTCAATGCCGATGGCATCGTTCAACACCTTGGCAAAGGGCGCCAGGCAGTTGGTCGTGCACGACGCGTTTGAGACAATTTTGTGATCCGCGGTCAGCTTGTCGTGGTTGACGCCATACACAACGGTCAGGTCCACGCCCTTGGCCGGGGCCGAAATCAGAACGCGCTTGGCCCCTGCCGTCAGATGCTTGGACGCGCTGTCCTTGTCGGTGAAAAAGCCCGTGCATTCCAGTGCGATATCAATGCCCTGCGCCGCGTGGGGCAGATTGGCGGGATCGCGCTCTGCGGTCACATGAATGCGCTTGCCGTTGATGATGAGGTCATTGCCGTCCACCTCAACCGTGCCGTTGAACGCGCCATGGACCGAGTCCCGCTTAAACAGGAGTGCGTTCGACTGGGCGTCGGCCAGATCGTTGATCGACACGAGTTCCAGACCACAATCGGGCCGTTCCAGGATCGCGCGGGCAACATTGCGACCGATGCGGCCAAATCCGTTGATGGCAACCTTCGCCATGTCTTCACTCCTTCAGTTGGAAAGTTTCTCCAGAATGCGGGGCACGATTTTCTCTGCCGTCAGGCCGAAATAATCGTAAAGGGCTTCAGCCGGAGCTGAGGCGCCAAAGCGGTCAATGCCAATGTTCAGCCCATCAAGGCCGGTATAGCGTTCCCACCCCAGCGTGACGCCCGCTTCAATTGAAACGACAAGCGCATCGCGCGGCAGCAGGTCCGCCTTATAGGCCGCAGGCTGCACATCGAATAATTCGGTGCACGGCATGGAAACGACATCTGCGCCAATGCCTTTAGTTTCCAGCGCGGCGGCGGTTTTCAACGCCACTTCCACTTCAGAGCCGGTAGCAACAAGCACAACCTGCCGGGCGGCGTCCGCTGCCTTCAGGCGATAACCGCCCTTGGCGCACAGATTGTCCGACACGTCAAAGCGGATGGCGGGCAGATTCTGCCGCGACAGGGCAAGGACCGAGGGGCCGTGCGCGCGATCCAGCGCCAGCGCCCAGCATTCGGCCGTTTCGACGGCGTCCGCCGGGCGAAACACAGCCAGATTCGGGATCGCCCGCAGGCTCATGACATGTTCAATCGGCTGGTGCGTCGGCCCGTCTTCACCCAGACCGATGCTGTCATGCGTCATGACATAAACAACACGCTGCTCCTGAATGGCCGACAAGCGGATCGCGTTGCGGCAATAGTCTGAAAAGACAAGGAAGGTGCCGCCATAAGGCACGATGCCGCCATGCAGCGCCATGCCGTTCATCGCCGCGGCCATGCCGAATTCCCGAATGCCATAATAGACATAGCGTCCGGCATAATCGGTGCGGCTAAAGGGTGCCGTGGCTTTGGTTTTGGTGTTGTTTGATCCGGTGAGATCGGCCGACCCGCCAACCAGTTCGGGAATATCCACGGTCAGCGCTTCCAGCGCCATTTCACTGGATTTCCGCGTCGCAACCTTGGGCGGATTGGCAACAAGGCTGTCGAGATAGCTTTGGAAGGCTGGCATGGCCGGCAAAGTGCCTGACATCCGGCGCGACAATTCCGCGCCCTTGGCATCGCCCGCCAGACGCGCCTGCCAGGCCGCCTGCTCTGCCCCGCCACGTGCGCACAGCGTCCGCCAGGCGTCGAGAATATCAGCTGGAATGACAAATGGTTCCGCCGTCCAGCCAAGCGCGGTGCGCGTGGCGGCGACTTCATCGGCCCCCAGCGGAGACCCGTGAATGCCAGAGCTGTCCTGCTTATTGGGCGCGCCCTTGCCGATCAGCGTCCGGCAGGCGATCAGCGAAGGCCGATCATCGGCCAATGCCGATGCAATCGCCCGGCGAATATCAGCAAAATCATGGCCATCACAGGCCTCTGTATGCCAGCCCGTCGCGCGATAGCGGGCGGCGATATCTTCACTGGTCGACAAATCGGTGCGACCATCAATGGTGATCCGGTTGTCATCCCACAACACGATCAGGCGGCCCAGGCCCAAATGACCGGCAAGGCCAATGGCTTCGTGGTTGATGCCTTCCATTAGGCAGCCATCGCCTGCAATCACCCAGGTCCGGTGATCAACAAGGCCATCGCCAAATTCGGCGTTGAGATGCCGTTCGGCCATTGCCATGCCAACCGCCATCGCCAACCCCTGCCCCAGCGGGCCGGTGGTCGATTCGATGCCATCAAGTTCGATGTTTTCCGGGTGGCCGGCGCACGGGCTGTGCAATTGCCGGAAATTGCGGATGTCATCCATTGTCGGGCGCGCATAGCCAGCCAGATGCAGCGTCGCATAGGCCAGCATGGAACCATGGCCTGCCGACAGGACAAAGCGATCCCGATCCGCCCATTTGGGGGTTTTGGGATCAAATTTCAGGAATTCGGTGAACAGGACCGTTGCCACGTCCGCCATCCCCATGGGCATGCCCGGGTGACCCGAATTGGCGGCTTGCACCGCGTCCATCGACAACGCCCGAATAGCGTTGGCGAGATTCTGTTGGTCAACGGTCATGACGATCCTTTTGGCTGGCCACCGGGGAAACGCGACTCGCGGACATGGAGTCGCCGTCCTATTGCCCCCCCTTTGCAGATGGTCAACCGAAGCAAAGGCATTTTGCTTGCGGCCCAATCTGGTCATGGTAATCATGCGCTATGTCTATCGATCGCAAGAACAAAGCCTTGGCGCGCATTTCTGCTGCGCTGGAACGGCTTGAAACCTTGGCAGAAACGCCGCTTTCGGCCGCCACGGACCATGAAAGTGCAGCCGCGCTGGCCGCGCTTTCGGAACGCCACGCCAAACTGAAGGAAGAGGCGACAATCGCTTTATCGGCGCTGGACGCCGTCATTGCGCGTGCCTCTGCCGGAGGGCGCGTCTGATGGCCAAGGTTGATTTGATGATCGGCGGCCATGCCTACACCGTTGCCTGCCGCGATGGTGAAGAGGCGCGCCTGGCGGAACTCGCCAGCCTGGTGGATGGCAAGGCGCAGGACGCGCGCCGGGCGCTTGGCGGCGTCAGCGAGGCGCGCCAATTGCTGTTTGCGGCCCTGCTGCTTGCCGATGATCTGGACGAAACCCGGCGCAAATTGACCGGGGGGGTCGCACCAGCGCCCGTCCAGGATGCTGCCCCTGCGGCCGAAGATGACATCGATTTGCTAGACGATATTGCCGATCGCCTCGAAAGCCTGGCCACGCGCCTTGAGCAGCGGGGCTAAGGCCCCTATATGGGCGTTGGCGGATACTGCCCGGTGCGCGCTGATGAGATTATCCCTGAGGCGATTCCACATCCATGGGGGCTGTCCCTGCCCAGGTCTTGGCCTGAGGTATATGGTCCCCACCTGACGTACTTGGCGTCAGAGGATATTCCGGCAAACGGCCATGGTGGGTCCGCCAACCCCATGATCGCATGACAAAGCAAGATCTCCGCAAACGGGCGCGGCAGCTGCGCAAAGACTTTGTCGCGCGCCGGGGAAGCCCTCTTTTTCCTGTCGCGGCGCCGTCCATGGCCGCGTTTGACGCACTGCTTACATCGGCGCGCTGCCTGGCCGGTTATGTCGCCATGCACAGCGAGGCGGATCCATCGGCCCTGCTCATGCATGCAGCCACCAGAAATGTGGCGCTCGCCCTGCCCTGGATTGGCGATGCGGGGAATGAGATGCTGTTTCGGGCTTGGCGCCCCGCCGACCCCCTGCACCTGTGCACCGCTGGCTTTGAACAGCCTTTGCCGCATGCGCCCGTGGTGACGCCCGACATCATCCTCTTGCCGCTTTTGGGCTTTGATCGCGCGGGCAACCGCCTTGGGCAAGGTGCTGGCCATTATGATCGCGCTTTGGCCAAGCAGGATCACGCACTGCGGATTGGCCTTGCCTGGTCGGTGCAGGCCTTTGATACCCTGCCCGCTGATCCCTGGGATATGCCGCTTGACGCCATCCTCACAGAAGCAGAATGGATCCTCCCGCCCCTTAGCCGCATCGGACACTGACACATGGACCATCCCAGCTGGCGCAAACCCGCCGGAACCCTTGGCATCTTGGCCTATATGACGATTTGGGCAGTTGCCATTGCCAGCCTGTCCGAAATCGTGGGGGATTGGCATATCCTGATCCAGTCGGTCTTTTAC